>HF996836.1:71745-72661 GCA_000432575.1 Clostridium sp. CAG:762 | reverse complement strand
AAGCGTGAAGCCCCCTCCAAGATGAGTTTTCCCATTGTTTAACAAGTAAAATCCCAAAAAGACTATTTGGTTGATAGGCTAGAAGTGGAAGTGTAGCGATACATTGAGCGGACTAGTACTAATAGATTGAGGATTTAACCATATTTTAAATATATATGATTTGATTGGACCACATTATCTAGTTTTGAAAGAACTATAAAAATATATTAATTTTGTTAAAAAATTTTATTCGTGATTTTTGCGAAGTGGTTCACCTGTTCCCATCTCGAACACAGAAGTTAAGCACTTCAGCGCCGACGATAGTGTAAGCTAAAATAGGACGTTGCGGATAATTTTTTTTTTGCTTTAAATTAACTAACCAACAAATTATTAAATATATAATAATAAACATCTTCTCATCACCTAAAAACATAAACTAATTAACTTTTTTAATTTATTTTTAAAATATTCTTTTAATTAATTTACTTATTAAATAATATTTGATATAATACCAAAAGAAACAAAAAAGCATTATTATAAAGAAATGAGGTAATATTATGAACGGAGTAATGAACATACCAAATTACAAAGAAGCAAAGTTAAGAACAAAAAAAGAAGTCAAAGTATTATATGATAAGTACCATGTTAATGAAGATATAAAAAAGTATTTTAAAGGTAAATTGTATTATATAGAAACCTATGGATGTCAAATGAATGTCCATGACAGTGAAAATATTAAAGCCATCTTAGAAGAAATAGGTTTTGTCGAAACAAACGACATGAATTTAAGCGATTTAATCCTACTAAACACTTGTGCCATAAGAGAAAATGCTCACAACAAAGTATTTGGCATGTTGGGGCGCATTAAACATTTAAAAGAAACAAGAAAAGACATTATAACATGCCTATGTGGTTGCATGGCCCAAGAAGAGAGCGT
>HF996836.1:3862-71655 GCA_000432575.1 Clostridium sp. CAG:762 | reverse complement strand
CACAACATCTATGAATTACCAAACCTATTATCAAACATTGCCCAAACCCGTACCCAAAATATTAATGTCTATAGCATAGAAGGAGATATTGTCGAAAATCTTCCCGTTAAAAGAGATTCTAAATATAAAGCTTGGGTTAACATCATGTATGGCTGTGATAAATTTTGCACATATTGCATAGTACCTTTTACTCGTGGTAGCCAAAGAAGTAGATTACCCAAAGATATCTTAAATGAAGTAGAAAATCTAAAAAAAGAAGGTTACTTAGAGATAACCTTACTAGGCCAAAATGTTAATGCATATGGAAAAGACCTAAACATTAACTATAATATGGCATCGTTACTTGAGGATGTAGCCAAGACTAACATCCCAAGAATACGTTTTGTTACCAGTCATCCATGGGATTTCACTGACGAAATGATTGATATAATTGCCAAATATAATAACATTATGCCATATATCCATCTACCAATTCAATCAGGAAGCAATAAAATACTTAAACTAATGGGAAGAAGATATACCAAAGAAGAATACATCACCCTATTTAATAAAATCAAAGAAAAAGTACCAAATGCATCCATTACCACAGATATTATTGTAGGATTTCCTAAAGAAACCGAAGAAGATTTTAAAGAAACCTTAGACATTGTCAACAAATTAAAATATGACTTGGCATATACCTTCATTTTCTCCAAAAGAGAAGGAACAGCCGCGGCTAAATTAGAAGACACCACATCACTAGAAGAGAAAGAAGAAAGATTACAAAGATTAAACGAATTAATAAACAAATACGCTAAAGAAAACAACCTAAAATATTTAAATAAAGAAACTGAAGTACTCCTAGAAGAACCAAGCAAAAAAGAAGGCTTTCTAAGTGGTTACACTGATACCATGAAATTAGTCAACGTCAAAGCATCCAAAGAATATCTAGGCAAAATTGTTAAAGTCAAAATAACCGATGCAAAAACATGGAGTCTTGATGGAGAAATAATTAATGAATAATAAAATTGAAGAACTCTTTAACACTATTGAAAACACCAAAGAATACATCGAGTACAACGAAATAAAAGAACTACTTATTAATGATGAAGAAATCATGAACCTTATAAAAGAAATAAAAAAATTACAAAAAAAAGCAACCCATGAAGAAGCATCCCATCAAACCATCTATCATGAAACAGATAAACTCATTCAAGAAAAAATAAATAACCTAAATAGTTATTCACTTTATCATGAATTTATCACAAAAAAAGAAAATCTAAATGATATTTTAGCATTTGTAACCAATACCATTAACAAATACCTAGAAGACATTATCAACAAAACAAATTAAAAAGGAACCTTATAAAATCACTTATAAAGTTCCTTTTTTATTAAATCAATATTATCATTCATAATAGAAATATAATTCTCATTTGAATTAGTAACGCCACCATCAACAGTACGCATTGCATTCAAATGCACAAGTTCAGCCTTAGTTGTATTCAGTATCCCCTTAACCGTTTCATTCGTATTCTCATCTTTTGTATAAATATATTTAATTTTTCCACTTTTAATAAGTCTTTTAGTATCTTCAATATCCTTATTAGTCAAATTATCCGTTTCTTCCAAAGAAATAACGTTTAAATTATATTTTTCTAAAAACTTAAATAAATCATTATCCACAATAATAGTATTATAATTACTCTCATTAACCGCGGTTTTAATTAAAGCATCAAGTGTTGACAACTTCATTTTTAAATCCTCATATTTCTCATCAATTTCCTTAAGTAGATAAGGATTAGTAATATACTCATACAAACCAGTCTTAACATTTTGAGCCATCATCAAATAATTATAAGGATTTAACCACAACTCCTCAATTTCATGCTCATATTCCATTCCAAGTGCCACATCAATAATCTTTAATTTCTTATTCTTATTAATCATTTCAACAGCATAATCTCTATCGACATCCAAACTATTAAATACTAGCAAAGCCGACTTACTATAATCAGTAATCTGCTTATCCGTAAGCTTATACTCATCAACATTCACATTATTAGGATAAATACTATAAATCTTAGCATTATCTCCATATAAATAATCAACAATATATTTCAAAGGATAAACTCCCGTGTAAATATCAATATCCTCCATCGAATCCCTTTTTAAACAACCAGTCATCATAAAAATTGATAAACACAGTAACAATAATTTTTTCTTCATAACACCTTTTATCCTTTCCTTATAACAGGATCATATCCATAAGTTCCATGTGGCCTACATCTTAACAACCTCTTTATACCAAGCCAAATTCCCTTAATCACCCCATACTCATCAATTGCTAAAATCATATAGTTTGAACAACTTGGAACATGCCTACAATATTCATGGCACCTAAGAGGCAACCCTTGATAAATCCTAATTATCTTAATTAAAATCTTTTTCATATAATCACATAAATATTTTAACTTATTTTTTCTCTTTTGTAAATACCAACTCACGAAAAAAAATTTCCACCCAAACCACCATTTTAATGATATAATTAATTAAGAAAGAGTAGGTGCCCAAGATGAATCAAAATATTATCACAAAAAAAACAATATTCGAATACCTAAAAGATAATTCCCTAATCATTACCAAAGAAGAAAATAAAGAATATCTATTGAATGAAATAAACCACCACATCAAAAACAAATTATCTCTAAAATTCATGACCAAAGAAGAATTTCTAAAACACTTATTCTTTGACTATAATGATGAAACAATCATTTATCTAATGAATAAATACAACTTCAAATATGACATTGCCAAAATGTATTTAAACAACCTTTATTATTTATCTTACATAGAAAAAAATATAGATAACCAAAAACTAAAAGAACTAAAAAACATCAAACAAGATCTTATCAATAACAACAAACTACATATCGATTCATTATTTCAAACATATATCCAAGACAAAAATATTATCATATATGATTATCCTCTTGATAAAGAACTAAATTTCATAGCTTCATCATACCACGCTACCATAGTAAACCAACAATACCTTCCCAAAACCCATTACATCCACAAATTCCCTACAGTTAATGAAGAAATATCCTATATCTGCGAACAAATAAGAACACTCATAGATAGTAACATTGACATAAATAACATTTATCTAATCCTGCCAAACGATTATCAAACCATAACTCAAACAACATTTAAATTATATAACATCCCCATAAATCTATCTTCTCCAAATAAAATGATATCCTATTCCTTAGTCAAAGACTTCCTAAAAGACCTAAAACAAACTAAAGATATAACCTCATCCCTACAATCAATTCAAGATAACTACAACCTAAAAGAAGAAGAAACCCTAAACATCTATAACACTATGATAAATATCATTAACAAAATAAACCTAAATAAAATTGAAGACATAATCACCATCCTAGAAGAACAACTAAAAACCAAAACCATAACCCCAAAAAAACTAAAAAATGCCATCAACATTGCCACTCTAAACAACACATTTAAAGAAACAGATTACATCTTCATTTTAGGTTTTAATAGTAACAATTATCCCAATATTACCAAGGACATCGACTACCTCCCAGATACCTTAAAAAAAGAAGTAGGACTAACCACAAGTTATGAATACAATAAAATAAATAAAACCCATCTCATTAACAAACTAAATGAGATAAACAACCTCAACCTTTCATACTCCACTAAAAACAACCAAATAAACTACTTCAAATCTCCTTTAGAAGAAGAATTACAAATGATACCAATCACTACTCATGAACTAAAATACACTTATTCCAACCTATACAACAAAATCTCCTTAGCTTCAAAATTAGATGACTACAATAGCTACAAAATAAAAAATAACTCCCTAGACACTCTGTACAACACATACCCGAGTATCCCTTACCTTACTTATGATAACACCTATCATACCATCGACAAAACCTCTCTTTATTCATACCTCCATAACAAACTATATCTATCATACTCATCCCTAAATAATTATTACAAATGCTCATTCCGTTACTACATAGAAAACATTCTAAAATTATCAAGTAAAGAAAAAACATTTGACCTCTACATCGGTAATCTATTTCATTACATTCTCTCAATCTGCTTTCAAGATGACTTTGATTATGATACATCCTTTGAAAACTATATAAACACCCATGACCCCCTTACCAAAAAAGAACAAATCTTTATCACCAAACTAAAACAAGAATTGCTTTACATAATCACTTACATCAAAGAAAGCCTTGACTATACGACCTTTGACAAAATCAACTGCGAAGAAAAAATATCCCTAAACATCGAAGGTAAAATGAACGTAACCATCACGGGCATTATCGACAAAGTCATGTACAAAGAAGAAAACAACCACACATACCTAGTAGTCATAGACTACAAAACGGGCAACCCCGACATTAACCTAAATAACACCATCTATGGCATCAACATGCAACTACCAATGTACCTTTACCTATTAAAAGAAAAAGGGGACTTAAAAGAAATTGAAGTATCAGGTTTCTATTACCAAAAAATATTAAACAGTGAATTAAACTTCAAAGAAGGCAAAACCAAAGAAGAACAAAAAAACGAAACTCTTAAATTAATAGGATATTCCAATTCAAACCCTGAAATATTAGAAAAATTTGATAAAACATATCAAAATAGCAGAATAATAAAATCCTTAAAACTAACATCAAATGGTTTTTCTAAACATGCTAAACTTCTTAACACTAACCAAATAGATAAATTAATAGACCTATGCAAAAACAACATAGAAGCATCCATCACTTCCATAGAAAACGCTGACTTCAAAATTAATCCCAAAGTAATAAAAGATGACTACATTGGTTGCAAATTTTGTCCTTATAATGATATCTGTTACAAAACATATGCCGATTATGTCATGTTAGAAGAACAAAAAGACTTAGAATTTTTAAACTAAGCCTTTTTTATTTCCACCATATAGGGGCTATCCACCTTATCCGTATTATGATATTCAATCACTTTATATCCATCTATCTTTAAATTTCTTAAAGCCATCCCTTCCTTAATACCCTCCGCATGAGGATAAACTACGACTAAAATAAAACCCTTATTATTAAGCAACTTAATCCCATTACAAATACTCTTAATTGTCGAATCACATCTTGTCGTAATAGACTTATCACCATTAGGTAAATATCCCAAATTATAAACAATAGAAGAAATCTTCCCCTTATAATCACATAAAACCTTATCAATATTCTCATGACTAGTATTATATAATCTATAATTAGAAACATCATTTTCCTTAAGTAACTTCAAAGTTCTATCTATCGCACAACCTTGAACATCAAAACCAAATACAAAACCATTCTTAACTAAATTAGCCAAATACAAAGTATCATTACCATTACCTACCGTAGCATCAACTACAATATCATTCTGCTTAACACCCAAATCTAATATCTGCCTAAACTTATTCAAAATATTACTATTAAACCCTTGATAAGTATGTCTTTTCTTTAAACACTTATCAATATCATTCAAAACTCCAAATTTCTTAACTAACCACATTGGTTCAATTAACTCATCCTTATCCGGATCAGAAGTTAATCTATGAACCACAACATTACTATTTAAAATCTCCAACTGATCACAAGTAATATTAACGTATTCCTCCTTACTTAAAGTCTTAAACTTTTCCTCCTCATACATCTTAGCAATCTTAGTACCCCTTACAATATTCAACATATGAATCTTAATTCCATCAATATTTAAACCATTCAAATGCCTTACCGTTTCTAACATATCATCTCTTGTTTCATAAGGAAGTCCATTGATAATATGAACAACAACATTAATTCCTCTTTTTTTAAGTTTAATAACCATATCATCAAAACATTTCAAATCATGACACCTATTAATTAACATCCCCGTCTTCTCATTACTAGATTGAAGCCCGAGTTCAACAATCAAAAAAGTTCTCTTATTCAATTCCTCCAAATAAGGAAGCACATCCTCACTGATAGAATCACTTCTAGTTGCGATAGAAATACCAACTACATCAGGTAAACTAAGAACAGCCTCATACTTTTCCCTTAAAACATCAACGCTAGCATAAGTATTAGTATTAGCTTGAAAATAAGCAATATATTTACTATTAGGCCACTTCTTACTAACCTTATCCTTGACCTTATTAAACTGAGCCACCAAATCATTTATATCACTACCATAACTCTTACTACCATTCTTACAATAAATACAACCACCATAACCAACCTTACCATCAATATTAGGACAAGTAAAACCTGCATTTAAACTAACTTTAAACACCTTACAACCAAACTTAGCCTGCAAATAATTATTCAAAGTATAGTATCTTTTATTATCATTATATAGCATAAATAATCACCACATGTATTATTTTATCATAAATTCCTCATAATAATAAAGGTGAGTTTATGCAAAACACAAAAAAGTATAATATCTTTATCTTCATATCAACAATAGCAAGAAATATAATTGAAGTTTTTTCTGCAGTATTACTTTATAAAATGGGTTATAGCATTAGAAACATCTTACTATTTTATTTCCTCATATATTTTGTAGGCATCTTTGTTAATTATATATCATTAACTTTAACAAAGGCCATAAATCCTAAATACATCTTAGTATTTTCAGGAATCATGTTTGGAATAACATTTTACTACCTATCAATAATGCCCAACACCATAGATAACCTAATCATATATAGCATCCTTTTTGCCATAAGTAGTTACACATATCATAGCCTAAGACATTACTTTGCCCTAAAAGTATTAAATAGAAAAGAAAATAATAAAAAAGTAGGAAACATTCTAATCTGCACATACCTAGCCATCATGTTATCATCATATTTTGGAGCCTATCTAACCAACACATGTGGCTTAATAACAGTAGTACTAATTACCATATTTATATCTCTTCTAAGCATCATACCATTATTACAAATAAAAAATAATACATATGACTACCAAATAAATTACAAAGAAACCATCAAAAAAATGAAAAATAGAAACACAACATTCTTTTTTCTAGAACAATTCAAAGTAATATTCCTATCATTACAACCATTATATCTATATATCTATGTCAAAAACAACTTAGAATATATTGGTATCTTTAATATCCTAACATCATTAGCCTCAATAATATTTGTATACTTCTTTGTAAGAAAAATAAATCAAAACAAATACTTCTTACTATTAACTAGCATATTTTCAATCATCTTAATCTTCAAAATAAACATAACCAATAAAATAATCTTATTAATTATAGCCTTCTTTGAAGGATTATTTACCAAAATGTATGAAACCGTATCCTTAGAAAACATCTATTATGAGGGAATAAATAAAGAAGTAGCATCATACCTCATCATTGCCGAATTTATCTTTTGTTTTATAAGAGGACTTATCTGCCTGATCCTATTTATCTTCAATTTCAATTTAAAAACCATGTTATATATATGTATAGTAGGTATCTTTATATCAGGATTTACTAAATTTAAAAGAATTTCATAAGCTTTGGCCATCGCATTTTAGTTCTTAAAAAAATATATTAAAAAAGTATTGCAATAGTAACTAAGTAAATACTTTCATGTTCCAGTTAAAACAACTCTCATCATAATTAACACCAAAAATTATAAAAGTATAGCATAAAACACATAAATATTTAATAAAATAGCATATAAAGACACAAAAAAGTTAGAAATACTAAATAAAAATAGCAATTCTATCTTTTTTTAACTAAAAAAACTTTGAATTTTACAAATAATTTGTTATAATATACTAGATGTTATTTGAAGGAGGGAATTTAATATGGCTAAGAAGAATGAAAATAGAGTATTAGTTTCTTTAAAATGCACTGAATGTAAAGAAGCTAACTATACTGTTAGTAAAAATAAAAAAAATACTACTGAACGTTTAGAACTAAATAAATATTGTCCTAGATGTCAAAAAACAACTGCTCATAAAGAAAGTAAATAAGTAAAGGAGAAAAAACATGATTAATGTAAATGATTTCAAAACAGGAATGACTATTACTTATGAAAATGCTTTATATCAAGTAATGGAGTTTCAACATGTAAAACCAGGTAAAGGAGCGGCCTTTGTTAAAGCAAAACTTAAAAACTTAAGAACTGGTTCTATTATTGAAATAACATTTAATTCTTCAGTTAAAGTAGAACAAGCACATATTAGCAAGCAAAAAATGCAATTCTTATATGCTAACGGTGATACTTATAACTTTATGAATATGGAAACATATGAACAAATAGAAATAGATAAAAGTAAGATTAGTTATGAGTCTAAGTTCCTAAAAGAAGGTCAAGAAGTAGATATAACATTCTATGAAGGTGAAATGTTAGGTATCGAAATACCAGAAAAAGTAGATTTATTAATTACACAAACTGAACCAGGCATTAAAGGTAACACTGCTACAAATGCACTTAAAGATGCTATTGTAGAAACCGGTTTATTAGTACGTGTACCTTTATTCATAAATGAAGGTGAAACTATTATTGTATCTACCAAAGATGGTAAATATGTATCAAGAAAGTAAGGTGATATTATGTCAGGACATTCTAAATGGTCAACTATCAAAAGAAAAAAAGGTGCTATTGACGCTGAAAGAAGCAAAGTTTTCCAAAAACTAGCCAAAGAACTTTATGTAGCCGCGAAAAGTGGAGATAAAGATCCAGCTAACAATTCAGCTCTAAGAATGGTAATTGAAAAAGCTAAAGCTGAAAATATGCCAAAAAGCAATATTCAAAGTGCAATTGACAAAGCCCATTCTAAAAACAACAGTGAAAATTATGACCATGTAAGATATGAAGGTTATGGACCAGGTGGCATGGCCATCATGATTGACTGTTTAACTGATAACAAAAATAGAACTGCATCTTTTGTAAGAAGCACCTTAACTAAAAAAGGTGGAAATCTTGGTACAGATGGTTCTGTAAGTTATTTATTCAAAAGAAAAGGATTAATTGTTTTAGATAATAGTTATGATGAAGACAAATTAACTGAAGACATCTTAGAACTAGATATCATAGATATGGATAAGACCGAAGAAGGTTATGAAATAACTACTGAACCAAATAGTTTTATTAAAGTAAAAGATAGCCTAGATAATTTAGGGTACAACAATTACTTATTAAGTGAAGTAACATTTATACCCGATAACTATCTAAAATTAGAAGGAGAAACTCTAGACAAAGCAATAACTTTAATAGAACAATTAGAAGACATCGACGATGTCCAAAGTGTTTATCACAATTTAGATATATAAAATGAACAAAAATAGTTGTAATTTATCTCTTTTTGTGGTAATATTAACAAATGGAAGAGGTAATCCGCTTAGTATATTAATGATTACTGTTTGAAAAGGAGAGTGCAAAATGAACATTATTGAAAGTATCACTGCACGCCAACTAAAAAACGATATTCCAGAATTTAGAGTAGGAAACACCGTTAAAGTTGGTTACAAAGTAACAGAAGGTAAAGTTGCTAGAACTCAATACTTTGAAGGTATTGTTATTGCCAGAAAAGGAACTGGCATTGCAGAAACATTTACTGTAAGAAAAGTTTCTTCAGGCGTTGGTGTAGAAAGAATATTCCCTCTACATAGCCCTAAAATTGAATCTATTACTGTTACAAGAAAAGGTAAAGCAAGAAGAGCAAAACTATACTTCTTAAGAGACCGTAAAAGTGGATACAAAATGAAAGAAAGTAATAAATAAGCCTTTTGGTTTATTTTTTTCTTAGGTGAAATATGAAAAAAATTATAAAAGAAATAATACCATATATTATTATTGTCATAGTTGTTATTCTAATTAGAAGTTATATCATTGACCCAGTTATTGTCTCAGGTGATTCCATGTATGATACCCTAAAAGATGGTGAAGTCTTACTCTTAAATAGACTAGATTATAAATTCAATAAAATAAATAGATATGATATTGTTGTTATCAATAACAAAGAAGATGACATTATAAAAAGAGTAATAGGCTTACCAGGAGAACATATTAAGTATAAATATGGTAATTTATATGTTAACAATGAAATATATCACGATGATTTTTCCAAAGTAACTGCCGATTTTGACCTAATCGAATTAGGTTATGATACTATACCTGAAGATAAATATTTAGTTCTAGGAGATAATCGAGAAGTATCTAATGATAGTAGAAGAATAGGCTTAATTGATAAGAAAAATATCAAAGGCTCAACAAGTATTAGAATATGGCCAATAACTAGATTTGGTAAAGTAAAAATAGAAAAATATGACAATTAACAAAAATGAGATTATTACTAGTCTATAGTAATAATCATTTTTTTTATCATTCATAAAATATAAAAGAAAGGAGAGTTGAATATGGATAACGACTACTCTTCAAAAATAAAGTGTATTTTAGAAGAAGGAAAAAAGCATCAAGAAAGATGTTGCATTGTTGGTCCAACGGGACCAAGAGGCCCAATAGGACCTCAAGGACCAGCGACTATCACAGTAGGAAACACAATTACAACTGACCCAGGGACGGAAGCTAAAGTAACTAACGTTGGAACCAATGAAAATGCTATTTTAACATTTAGTATTCCAGCAGGAGCCACAGGACCTCAAGGCCCAACCGGATCACGTGGACCAGTTGGTTCTCAAGGAATACAAGGAATCGCTGGTCCCGCTGGTCCAAGGGGGGCAACAGGCCAAGCAGGAGCACAAGGTCCAATCGGCCCAACTGGACCAACCGGACCAAAAGGTGATACAGGAGCAACTGGACCTCAAGGAGAAGAAGGCCCAGCCGGGCCTCCAGGAACATCGGTTGAATCTACATACGGAAGCAAATATTCAAGCGCCAGTGAAACAATTAATATAACTGCCAATACCAGCCAAATCGTTCCACTTGCATCCAGTGCTCCAATGAGAGGCATTACAGGGGCAACTGCAAACGCACTAACCATCCCAGCAACTGGTGTTTACAAAATAGACTACTATTTCCAGGGTTCATCAAACATTCAAGAAACAGTAATACTTGAAGTATTAGAAAATGGTACTCCAATAAGTAATACAAGTATACATAAAGAAATCGAAGCCAATGTTGACCAAAGTTTCAATGGCAGTGCAATTGTCTCATTAAATGCCAATGACCTAATTAGTTTAGGACTAGATTCCACTGAAACCATTGAAGTTTCTCCAGCTGATGGCATCAATGCATACCTAAACATTGTTAGATTATCATAAAATAAAGCACTTCAACACGAGGTGCTTTATTTTATAACCCCAATTCTCTCTTATTAATATGCAACATAGAAGAAAATGATATCATTAAAAGAAGGTATAAATAATTTTGACAAACAACAACATAAATACTATAATATAAGTAGATGGAAGAATCGAGGTAAATATGAAAGAAATAATAGAAAAATTGACTAAACTAAAAAAGACAATTAGCACAATGGAATCCTGTACAGGTGGTAGTGTAGCCAATGCCATAACTAACATAGAAGGATCAAGTGAAGTATTTTCTTTTGGAGCCGTAACTTATTCTAACGAATACAAAATAAAAATGGGTATTGCCAAAGACACAATTAATAAATACACAGTCTACAGCAAAGAAGTAGCAAATGAAATGAGCTATAACATAGCAAAGTATACTAATTCAAACTACGGAATAGGAGTAACTGGTAAATTAAATAAAGCAGATAAATTTAACCCATACAAAGAAGATAACATAGTTTATATTAGCATATATGATAGAGACAATAACAAATTCTACAACGATAAAATAATAGTTACAAACAGGAATAGAAGTGATAACAAAAAACAAGTACTTGACAAAATAATTAACATGTTGAATAGAATCATATAATTATGTTTGAATTGACAAATTAAAGTATTTAATATAAAATTAAATTGGATGGTGATAGAATGAAAAATAAATTAGTGAGTCCTATTAATGGTAGCGAATTAAGCTTAACAGAAAAAGAAAATATTTTTTATAGTGAATCAGACGGACTATATTATAGGCAAGATTCCAATAACAAAATAATACCCTTAATAAGTCCAATAAATGCAAGCCCATTAAGTTTCACAGACAAAGAAAACATTTACTATAGCAAATCAGACGGACTATATTATAGGCAAGATTCCAATAACAAAATAATACCACTAACAAGTCCAATAAATGCAAGTGCATTAAGCTTAACAGACAAAGAAAATATTTTTTATAGTGAATCTGATGGTTTATATTATAGGCAAGATTCTAATAACAAAATAATACCACTAACAAGTCCAATAAACGGAATAGGTCTAATACCTATAACAAATAAAATATTTCTTGATCAAGCAACTAATTCATATTTTATAATGAAAGAAAATAAATTAACCTTAGTTCCAATAGAAGAAATAGAAAATTTAAACATCCAAACAAAACAACATAAAACCAAATAGTACTTTTCATAAAGTGCTTTTTTCTTTTTAATAAACATATTATTTATTGGTGATTTATATGTTTTTTAAAAAAATACATAAAAGAGAAAAAATAATATTTCTAATAATAATACTATGCTTTATCATGATAATATGCAAAGTATTCTACATCCAAGTAATTGACTACAATAAATTAAATAAATTAGCCAATGCACTTTGGAGTAGAAATCTCCCAATTGAAGCCAATCGTGGGAAAATATTAACCAGTGATAACAAAGTCATTGCCGATAACCTAACAACAACATCTCTAATCTTAATACCAAACCAAATCAAAAATAAAGAAACCGTAGCCAAAACATTAAGTGAAATTTTAAATGTCAGCTACGAAGAAATGTACAAACATGTAAGCAAAAAAACATCAATAGAAAGAGTACATCCAGAAGGCAGAAGATTAAGTTATGCAACAGCGGATAAAATAAATAGTTATAAATACGAAGGAGTATATCTAGTCAAAGAATCAAAAAGATATTACCCATATGGTACTATGTTATCACACGTACTAGGCTATGTAGGTATCGATAACCAAGGTTTATCAGGACTAGAATTACAATACGATAATTACCTAACTGGTGAATATGGAGCCATCAAATATTATGCTGACGCCAAAGGAAACAAGCTAAATATGCAGGAAGTCTATGTTAAACCTCAAGATGGCATTGATATAGAACTTACGATAAATTATGATATACAAGCATCAATTGAAAGAGAATTAGATAACGTCGTAACTAAATATAATCCCGATCATGCTCTAGCCTTAGCTATGAATCCAAATACAGGAGAAATCTTAGGGATGAGCAGTCGCCCTAATTTTGACCCTAATAATTATCAAAAATATACGATAGAAGAAATAAATAGAAACCTACCAATATGGATGACCTATGAACCAGGTTCCACATTCAAGATAATCACCTTAGCAACCTCTATAGAAGAAAAAAAAGTAGATATATTCAAAGATACCTTTTATGATGGAGGATCAGTAAATGTCGAAGGAGCAAGAATAAGATGTTGGAAACATGGTGGTCATGGACACCAAACATTTTTAGAAGTAGTAGAAAACTCATGCAACCCAGGATTCGTTGAATTAGGACAAAGACTAGGCAAAGAAACCTTATTCAGTTATATAGATAGATTTGGATTTGGCAAAAAAACAGGCGTAGACTTAAATGGTGAAGCCAATGGAATCCTATTCTCATTAAATAGAGTAGGTCCAGTCGAATTAGCCACGACCGCATTTGGTCAAGGAGTAAGCGTTACCCCAATACAACAAGTAACCGCAGTATCAGCCATCATAAATGGAGGAACCTTATATAAACCACACATCGTCAAAAGATACATAGAACCAGAAACAGGAGAAATCATTAAAGAAGTAAAACCAACCGTTGTAAAAAACAATGTCATCAGTCCCGAAACCAGCAAAACAGTAAGGTACGCCTTAGAAAGCGTTGTCTCTAACGGAACTGGCAGACCCGCATATTTAGATGGCTACCGCGTAGGAGGCAAAACAGGAACCGCCCAAAAAGTAAAAAATGGAGTTTACATGGTTGGTAACTATATAGTTTCTTTTATTGGTTTTTTACCCGCTGATAACCCCCAAGTAGTAGTATATGTAGCCATTGATTACCCCAAAGGCGTTACTCAATACGGAGGAACAGTCGCTGGTCCCGTCGCCAAAAACATTTTAGAAGATTCTGCCATCGCCCTAAACGTTCAAAAAAGCAAAGATGGCATGGAAAAAGAATATCAGTGGTATGACCTAAAATACTACGAAGTACCCAACGTCATAGGCCTTGACAAAAAAGAAGCAAACAACCTACTTAAAAACTTCCAAATAGAATACACCGGCAGTGGCAACAAAGTAATCTCCCAGTCTCCTGAAAGTGGTGAAAGAATACTAGAACAAAGCAAAGTAAGAATCCTCTTAGATTCATAAAACCGTATAAATACCACCCAACCGTCTTCTCCCAACAAAAAAATTTATCTTTTTGACAAATAACAAAAAAAACTTTATAAAATCGAAAAAAATATGGTATTATATATATATGTAACATATGGAGGGATAAAGATGGACTTTCGTGAAATAAAAGAATTCTTAAGCGATACATTTAAATACATCATAGTCATAATCTTAGTTTTAATTTTAGCTATCTACGTCATATCCCTATCCCAAGTTGTTGGCAATTCCATGAGTCCCAACTACAATGATGGAGATGTCGTCTTCGTAAGTAAAATACACTATAAAATAAGTACCATACAAAGAAATGATATAATTTCATTTAAAAACGAAGATACCAGATATCTAATCAAAAGAGTAATAGGCTTACCAGGAGAAATTATCGAATATAAAGACAACACACTATACATAGATGGCGTTGGATATGATGAATTATATTTAGATAAAAGTACCAAAACAAATAATTTTAGTTTAAACGATTTAGGATACACAAAAATACCTGATGACATGTACTTAGTTTTAGGAGATAATCGTGAAGACTCTTATGATAGCAGAGACTTTGGCCTAATAAAAAAAAGTGATATCATAGGTAAATGCATCTTCCAACTATGGCCGTTAAATAAAATAAAAAAAATGTAAAAAATAACAATTTATTCAAAAAAATGATATAATTATTATAAACTTAAGTAGTAGGAGGAAGTTATGAAAAAGATTTTTAAGTTTATAGGTGTTTTTATTTTAGTATTAGCCTTAACAGGATGTATTACCAAAAAAGAGCGCGAATTAACACCATTAGAAGTATTTAAAAAAGCTATCCAAGAAAAAAATGATTCAGGGAAAGTAATGGTAGGAGTTAATCTAGGATTTAGTAGCAGTGGAGTTAAAGTTGATTTACCACTTACCTTAAACATAATGTTTAATAGCATTGATGAAAATAACCTAATCGCCAAAATTAATATAGAAGATAACATCTATTTTGGTCCACAAGAACTATATTTAAATATGAAAAATAACACTAACACAGTATACATGCAAAGTTCAATAGTAGATTCCATGTTAGGCATAGAAAACGAAGAAAATTACTGGATAAAACAAGAAGAAACAGAAGAAAACGAATATAGCAAAAATATTGAAGAAGCAGAAAAACTTACAAAAACATTAGTGGACGAAGTACTAAAAGAAACTGACATCGTTCTTGTTAACAAAGAAAATGATATAGCCGAATATCAACTAAATATTACCAAAGATTTATTATCACGCATATTAAATGCCGTAGGAGAAAATACAGGAGACATCAAATTTGATGGTAACATAGCCATAAAAATATTTATTGATACCAAAAATAACCACATCACAAAAATGAGTGCGAACATAGGAGAAATCATTAAATACTTAAATTTAGAAAATGACAAAACAGAAATGTTAAACATTGATGGAATAGATAAATTAGATATAACTATAGAATTTGATTACACCAAAGTAAACGTAGAAATACCAAGTGAAGTAACCAGCCGTGCTATCACTGCCGAAGAATATGCAATGAAATTAGTCCCAAGCACAATTGGATAAATCAATACACTTTTGCTATGCTGTTTTAATTTACACAATAAAATAACGTAGTAGATTAATTTTCTAAACGATAAACTATTATAAAAAATAGTTTTTTCTTTACACCAAAACAAATTAGTAGTATCATGAAAATAGGTGATAAAATGGAAAAAAGAAAAACAAAAAAAGAAATAGTAAAAATGCTATTAAACAAAAATCTAGAAATAGAAGATGAAGAACAACTAATAAATTTACTTATTGATAGTCCTATAGCAATAGATGTTGACAAAGAAGACAAAGAAAGAGAAAAGTTTGGAGATATCCTAGCCGACAAACTAACTGAACATGCTGGTAGCTGGGGATTTATAATAGGATTTTCCCTCTTTTTAATTACCTGGGTTATCCTTAATGTATACTTTATTAAAGACCTTGACCCATATCCTTTCATTTTACTAAATCTAGTCTTATCATGCATCGCAGCCTTGCAAGCACCAATTATCATGATGAGCCAAAATCGAGCAGCTAAAAAAGACAGCATAAGAAGTCAAAACGATTATAAAACTGACTTAAAAAGTGAATTAATCTTAGAAGAATTACATGACAAAATGGAACGCATACTGGCTAATCAAAAGAAAATCCTTGCATCCTTAGAACAAGAAGATAACAACCAACAATAGGAAGTAGTTCCTTTTTTCTTTACCACACATTTAATCAAACAAATGTATAAAAATCAATTGACAACCAAAAAAAATTTTGTTATAGTATTTTTACCATTTATAAAGGAGGAATATCATGTTTGAACTAGTCAGTAAATATAAACCAAGTGGTGATCAACCACAGGCAATAGAAAAAATAGTAGAAGGAATAAAAGAAGGTCAAAAAGAGCAAGTATTACTTGGAGCCACAGGTACAGGAAAAACCTTCACAATTGCTAATGTAATAAAAGAAGTAAATAAACCAACACTAGTTTTAGCTCACAACAAGACACTTGCGGGACAACTTTACAGTGAATTCAAAGAACTTTTTCCAAATAATAAAGTAGAGTACTTTGTATCATATTATGACTACTACCAACCAGAAGCGTATGTTCCATCAACAGATACATATATTGAAAAAGACAGTAGCATCAATGATGAAATAGACGAACTTCGCCACAGTGCCACCTCTGCCATCATTACGAGAAAAGATGTTATTGTCGTTGCCAGTGTGTCCTGCATATATGGAATAGGTGAAGTAGAAGATTACAAGAACAAAATGCTCACCCTAAATGTAGGCGACAAAATAAAAAGAGATGATGTTTTAAAAAAACTAGTTGACATGTTATACGAAAGAAACGACATTGACCTAAAAAGAGGTACATTTAGAGTAATCGGGGACACCTTACAAATAATTCCCGTAAACCAAAAAACAGAAGGCCTAATGATTGAATTTTTTGGCAACGAAATAGATAGAATCAGTGAGTTTGATAGCATTACTGGGAAAATCCTAAAAGACAAAAAAACAATTTCATTATTTCCTGCATCCCACTTTGTTACCAACGATTTAAAATTACAAAAAGCCATTGAAAACATATCCAAAGAAAAAGAAGAAAGAGTAAAATACTTCAAAGAAAAAAATAAATTAATTGAAGCCCAAAGAATAGAAGAAAGAGTTAACTACGACATGGAAATGCTAAGTGAAACAGGAACATGCCGTGGTGTTGAAAACTATTCAGCACCACTTGCTCTAAGAAGTCCTGGCCAAATGCCAACCACCCTAATCGACTTCTTTGGCGACGACTACCTTTTAGTAATAGACGAATCGCACGTTACCTTACCTCAAGTAAAAGGAATGTACAATGGTGACAGAGCGAGAAAACAAAATTTAGTAGACTATGGCTTTAGACTACCAAGTGCACTTGATAATAGACCACTTAAATTTGAAGAGTTTGAGAGCAAAATAAAAAATGTTATCTACGTATCTGCAACCCCTGGTGATTACGAACTAGAAAAAGTTCATCATAAAGTGGTAGAACAAATAATAAGACCAACAGGACTACTTGATCCTATAATTGAAGTAAGACCTACTAAAAACCAAATTGATGATCTCATAAATGAAATAAACGTTAGAATAGAAAAAAATGAAAGAGTATTAATCACAACTCTAACAATTAGAATGGCTGAAGAACTAACCAATTACCTCAAAAACATAGACATGAAAGTAGCGTACTTACACAATGAAATAAAAACCTTAGAAAGAATTAAAATAATAAGAGACCTAAGATTAGGAAAATATGATGTAGTCGTAGGCATTAACTTACTAAGAGAAGGAATAGACATCCCAGAAGTATCTCTAATTGCCATTATGGATGCTGATAAACAAGGATTCTTAAGAAGTAGTAGAAGCCTAATTCAAACAATAGGAAGATGTGCAAGAAACGAAAACGGTATGGTCATCATGTATGCTGACACCATAAGCGAATCAATGGAAGAAGCCATCACCGAAACAAAAAGAAGAAGAACCATCCAAAACGAATATAATATCAAAAATCATATCATACCAAGAACCATCAATAAAGAAATTAGAGAATTAATAACTAACGAACTAGAAACAAAAAAAGATGTTCAAATCAAAGAAAAATACAGCAAGAAAGAAAAACAAGACATGATCATAAGATTAACAAACGAAATGAAAGATGCTGCTAAAAAATTAGACTTTGAAAAAGCCATGGAACTAAGAGATATCATCTTTGAACTAGAAAGCGAATAAAATGTTTAAAAGTATTTATATAGAAATCACCAACAAATGCAATCTCCATTGCCCATTTTGTAGCAAATACAAAAGAGAAAAAGACACACTAAGCAGTAAAGAGTTTGAACAAATTTTAAAAAAAATCAACAATTATACAGATTATATCCACCTACACGTATTAGGAGAACCATTATTACATGCAGAACTAGACGAAATACTATCATTAGCATCAAAGTACAATAAAAAAGTTAATATAACTACAAATGGCACCCTTCTAAGTAATAAATTAGATATTATCCAAAAACATAACAAAACAATTAGACAAATAAACATTTCTATCCATGACATTATTCATATTTATAAAAATTTTAGTACAATTGACAACACCGTTAATGAAATAATTAATAACAGTAGTATCATCGTATCATATCGTCTATGGAACCTTGGAAGCAACAATTCAAGTAGCAACTTTATCACATACCTTAGCCAAAAATATCACATTGATTATGAAGAACTAAACCAAAAATTAAACATCAAAATCAAAAACAACCTATATCTAAACAAAGATTATGTATTCAAATGGCCCAGCTTAGATAACGATTATTATAGAGAAACAGGCAAATGCTATGGCACGATTAACCATATAGCAATTTTATCAAATGGAAATGTAGTACCATGTTGCCTCGACAGCCAAGGAATAATAAATTTAGGAAACATCTTTGAAAACAGTCTAGAAAGCATTATCCAAAGTGAAAGATTTAAAAAAATGAACCAAAACTTTCAAAAAGGAATAAAATGTGAAACACTATGTAAAAAATGTAACTTCAGTGAAATAAGACTAAAAAACAAAAATAAAATCAAAATATAAAAAAGAAATACATACATCAAATATTGATTAGTATTTCTTTTTCTTGAACAATTCTTTAGTGTAAACAGTTTTAGAAACAATTCTACTATTTTTCTTCAAATATTCCTTTTCCAAATACGAATAATAAGTACCAGGACTAAGAACCCCCTCCAAATTAATTACCTTAGTACCAAGACTCGCTAATATAGTATCGGCCACCTCAACACAATTAGTACGACACACAAAGAAGGTCTTAAATTTACCTTTAATAAACTTATAAAATATACCATCCGCCTTCTTATAGGTTTGATTAGCCATCTCCGTAAATTCCTTCTTAGGACAAAGATTCATATCATATAAAGCATATTCAGGATACCACCTAACAGCATTTTCCTGAAGCATCTCAGTTATCTTATTTAAAACAATATCTATTTCCTTCTCAGTTAATAAAACCCCATAAGAAACAATAAAACGATTTTTCTCGCAAACACAATACTTAATATACTTATCATGATCAAATATACCTAAAATACCATCACCCATGCCACCCCAAAGCCTTCTATTAGTATAATTATAACAACTATAAGAATAAATTTTATCACAAACAGCCACCTCAACATGACCCATCATAGCCGAACCATTTTTAGCCAAATGAATCAATATCTCCAAATTAGGATTAATATCCTTCTTAACATTAGTAGAAATATTACCTTTCTCCTTTTCAACCTTCTTAATTAGAAGTGGAGGAATAAACATAGTCAAAATAGTAGGTAAGGGGATAACTAATCTCTTCTTTCTCTCAAAAATACCAGCAAAAATATTAACACCATAAATAATCAAATAAATACCAGTAATAAGACAAAGATACTTAGAATTACTCACCCTACTAAACAACAACAAATAAGAAGTAACAAAACTAATAAGAAACTTAAAAACAATTCCTAACTTACCGTGAAGATGATCGTGCTTATAAATATATAAATTAATCAAGCTAGACAAACTTTGCAACATCGCATATATCCCAAAAACAATAATAAAAAACGAAACAAAAAATGAAGGACTCTCAATAATAAAAATAGAAGTAATCAAAGTTATTAAAATATCCAAAACACCATCTAAAATTTTCCGTCTCTTAACCAAAACATTAATTACCTTAAAAACAACCGTTATTAATAGCAAAACGCCAATTACCTTAATAGTAATAGCAAACATCTCATTCCTCTTAATAATAAATATTAACCCCATAACAATAAAAAGCAGACTATTAACAAAATGCGTAATAATATTTATCTTCCTCTTCATAAGACCTCCCTTTAATACAATTTTATCATAAAAAATAAAAAAATATTAAAAAAATGCTTAAATTATAACATAAGCACTAAAATTAAAAAAGACACAAGTAAAAAACTTACAAATCATATTCCTCAAATGAACAGTTAGTAGATTTATAAGAAGTCAAATCACCATCCTCTGGAATACCATTAAAATAATAATAAAGAATCCTCGTAATCCCACTATGAGTAACAAGAAGAACCTTCTTATCAGGATAATACCTCTTAATATCCATAAGCAAAGAAACGATTCTATCATACAAATCTCTAACACTTTCAGCCTTCTCATACCTTATATTTTTCTTAATATTCCAATAATCCTTCAAATTAATTTCATTCCTTGAAATACCCTGAAATTCACCATGATTTCTACTTTTCAAACGCTCATCAACAACAATTCTTTTACCCTGAGCAATTATCTTAGCCGTATCATAAGCTCTCTTCAAAGGAGAAGAAAAAATCAAATCGACATCACAACTAGCTACCTTTTTCACCAAATCATAAGCCTGTTTTCTTCCAGCATCGTTTAACTCCGTATCCATATTACCTTGCATCATTTTACTAATATTCTCATTTGTTTCTCCATGTCTAACAACATAAATCTTCATATTTACCACCTATACTAATTATACCACGTATTATAAAAAAACATCTATTAATTGTGTTTTAGATGTTTCTTTACAACTATTATACTCATTAACAAAACAAATGACGATAAAGAAATTATTTCCTTCCAATAATTAGGACTAACCCCCGTTTTAGGAATAATCAATTCATAAATATAAGTAATTATAGCATTACCCTCCATGATTTTTCCTTGAGGATTACCAATCACCTTAACAAACTTATAACCATCAATCACCATAGGCTCAGTATCATATGAATTATTCACATAATCAGTAATAGTAATAGAATCACTCAACTTCTTGCCATTCACATCTATAAAATTAACTATCACATTACCAGTTACCCTCTTATAATATACCCTAATAACATTATCATCCAAATTTTCCTTTAAAACTAAAGGCAAATTATCAACACGATCCAAAACATAACCATAATCCAATTTATCAGGATAATTATCTATCAAAGCATCAAGCCTATTATTTATAAATATCTCTCTCTTGTTCAAATCTAAAACATCATCAAAATAATAATCAACCACATAAGCAATATTATTCTCTCTAACATAGTAAAATATTATTTCCTCATTTTCCTTATCGATTACCTTGGTAATTACATTATCACCAATTAAATTATAATTATCGATATGAAAAGCTTCCTCCCTAATTTCATCAAAAAGATAAACATCCAACATCCTCTCATCATGTAAAGGCTTCTTAGATTCATAATCTAAATACTTAACCGTATAAGAAGTAGGTTTCTTAGAAACATGTAAAGTAACAGTACTAGTATTAGAAATAACAACAGTATCACCAACATTAGACATTATATAATAATCAAAAGTAATATCACCCAAACACTCATTATTACTAGAATATGTAAAACTACCATCCTCCAAAACATCAATATCCTCTAACTTACCACAAGACAAAGAATCTGGCACGATAACAACAGAATTCTTAATATCAGCATTACTATCATTTACTTGATACAAATTATCATTAGTTAAAATACCATCATTTGCATTAACCATTAACTTATTTTGTCTATATAAAGTAACATTAGAATAATCATCATCATTAGTCAAAGCAGGAATAGGAACATTTGGCTTAGGAAAAGTTAACAAAATATTCTTATTCTTATAGTAATCATTATCCTCAAGAGCATTACCCTCCAAATAAGCACGACTATTAGTATTTATACTACCATAGTAAGGAGCTACCGCGGTAACATTATAAGTTAACTTATAATTTAAAGTTGCATCCAAATCACCAATCTTCCATATTATCTTAGTAGTTTTATCATCCTCATTAACAATTTCAAAAGTAGTATTATCAGGAACTTTAACACTATCCTTATCCAAAACAAAAGTAGCAGGAATAACATCAGTTACCACAATATTATTTGCAATAACATTTACTTTCTTAACAATATCCTTAAAATTTTCCCTTAATTTATTACTATCCTTAGCCAAGTAAAAATCGTTCTTAGAACTAGCTATTTCACCCAAAAATGCATCATCCACAACATCAAAACCTATTGTATAAACAGTTACATTCTTTTTAAGTTCATTTGCCACATTCTTAGCCATTGTAGAAGGCGAGGACTTGGTACATTTTTTTCCCTTACCAATATAGCAAACCTGATTATCATTCTTACCAGTACCATAAGTCTTTCCCTTATAAGTAAACTTAGTAGGAGCTCCGTCAGTCAAAAGAATTATTACCTTTTTGTTTGCTACGCTGTTTCTCAACAATGCCTCTGCCTTATTTAAAGCATCATGCACGTTTGTTGCCTCATTATATAAATAATTAGGAATAGAATCTATCAAACCATCCAATTTTGTTTTATCACTTGCCAGTTTCTTAGAAGAATACTTATCTAAAACCCTAGTACCAAAAGCAACAATACCCATCCTTACATTGCCATCCCCCTTAAGTATATCATTGACCAAACTCTTAGCTTCCGCCTTTACCAAGCCCATTTTATTTTGATTATCCAAATTGTCATTCATACTAGAAGACCTATCCAAAACCAAAACGACATCTAAAGTATTCTTCTTCTCAAAACTACTTCCATTAACCTCTAAAGTAACCTTGGCACTCCTACCATACGTTACATCCTCCTTAGAAGCATATTTATCTATTTCAATCTTTCCAAACTCATTATCCTTAGTCAACGCCTTAACCAGAGAAATATTAATTACAGCAATAACTAATAATAAAACAATCCATTTCTTTTTCATTAATTCACCTTTCTTCCATTTATTATCAACAACTTACTTCCTTTAGTATTTAAACACGTTTGCAAAGTAATAATATGACTATCCCCATTCAAATCCACAGAGTTTTTATACATTGAATTATTTTTTAAATAATTTAAATGCTCAATATATTCATCATCACTTTGAAAATATAATTTACTATATTGATAATCATTTTCTACACTAAAAACAGAAAAAATCTCATATATATAAACCTTATCAGTTATAAAAGTAATATACTTGTTATTCAAAAAATAATCATAATCCAAGTAATTTTTTAAATATTTAAAAGGAATATCATACTTATTATTGCTATGACCATATATTAGTAATTTTTTATCATTTATATCATTTCTATAATCCAAAAATATACTCCCAGTTACTAATTCCTCCCTTCTTATAGTATGGTTCAAATAATAAGTATTATCTTCCGCCTGTACCACTGGAGTAGTGATATCTTTGTTTATCTTAAGATAGCTCACAATATCATCGGTTTGATAATAATCATTCAAATAAGTTATATAATCTGTGGTATCCTTCGTTTTTGGAATAAACGCATAGTTAAAAGAAATCTTTTCTCTTTCCCTCAATATTGAAGAAGTACTCATGATAAAAATAAATAATAATAAAAAAAATAAACTATTAATGGCCAAACTCTTAATGTTTATTTTTCTAATCAGTTTGATCGATATCACACCTTCTTTCATGAAATAAGTGTAATACATCTAATCCAAGTAATTTGTCGAATAAAAAAATAAAAATAAATTTTTCGAAAAAAATATTAAAATTACCAAAATTAAAAAACTACACGGGTGTTTGTTAAAACCTGCACCAAAAACCTACCAAATTTCAAAAAACAACCGGGCGTTTTTTAATTTCTGCAGTTTGACTTTTTCTTCCCTTTTATAGTATAGTAAATTCACAAACCAAGGAGGTGATAAAAAACCACTAAAAAAATAAATTAAACCAAATGTTTCATATGCATAAACAAATATGTCTAATTTATCATAAAAGCCAAACATATCAAAAAGTCCACAACATCAACAGCATATTTATAAAGTCAAAAATTACACAAAACAAAACTAAAACATTATAACAGCATAGCAAAAGAAAAATAAAAAAAACCAAATAAAGTACGGTAGCTACTACCGGAATTATGTCTACGGTAAAGCCAAACAATCTTTACTTGTAGAAAAAACACTACCGCGAGGTAGTGCAAATGAATCATAACATATACATGTTAGAATCTGGTTCATTGTAATTAGAATTGTATGGATTTTCCAACCTTGCTATTCTTGATTCCAAGACCTTGATTTTATTTTCTAAATTAGATAACCTTGTATTTAATTCATTATGATTCATAAAAGGATTCATTTGCCCAGGAACCATTCCCTGTATGGGATTGATTGCCGGATTAGCCCCCCCATAACCATATACATTATAAAACATATCTCTATCCTTATTCATGATTCACGATTCACTCCTTATCAATACTAATATATGTTTCAAAACGAAATAAGTGCCTAGTATTGATAAGTACTCCAAAATGTTATATAATGTCTATGAGGTATATTATGAGATTGAAAAACGTAAGAAATGCAAAAAATATTATTGAAGAAGGTAAATATTATATCAATAACCCTTGTGATTATAAAGGTAAATGGAACGAATTATTTCAAAACGATAATCCCATTTATTTAGAAATAGGCATGGGTAAGGGGAAATTCATATTAGAAAACGCCCTCCAAAACACTGATATTAATTATATAGGAATTGAAAAATATGACAGTGTCCTTGTACGTGCCATTCAAAAAACAAACCAGTTTGATTTAAACAACTTGAAATTAATAAAACTAGATGCTCTAAATTTAAGCACAATTTTTGACAAAGAAATAGATTTAATTTACTTAAACTTTTCCGATCCATGGCCCAAAGAAAGACATCAAAAAAGAAGACTAACTTCATATATCTTCTTAGATATCTATGACAAAATTTTTAAAAACAAAGCCCACATCACCATGAAAACAGATAACTTAAACCTATTCAATTATTCCATTTCTTCATTAAAAGAAAATGGTTATAAAATAATATATACAACAAATGATTTAAAAAAAGAAAACATCCCCAACATCACAACAGAATACGAAGAAAAATTCAACAATCTAAACATCAAAATAAACATGCTTGAAGCAATTAAAGAAAAGGAGTAACCATATGTTTGAAAATAAAAAAATATTTATTTTAGGCATGGCTCGAAGTGGATACGAAGCTGCTAAAGTCTTAGCCAAAAGAAATAACATCGTTATTGTTAATGATTTCAGCACCAATCAAGACATGGATAAAGTTCATGAACTGGAAAATATGGGCGTCAAAGTTATTCTAGGAAGCCATCCTGACGACATACTAACAAACGATTTTGACTATCTAATAAAAAATCCAGGCATTAAAAACGACCACAAATACGTATTATTTTGCTATAAAAACAATATCCCCGTCATCAACGAAATAGAAATGGCATATCACTTGTTACCTAAAAATGTAAAAATCATAGGCATAACTGGTAGCAATGGTAAAACCACGACCACTACTTTAATATATGAAATGCTAAAAGATGCAGGCAAAAAAGTCCACCTAACAGGAAATGTAGGACTCCCTTTATCAGGATTTCTAAATAAAATTCAAGAAAACGATTATATTGTAATTGAAATTGCTGGACACCATCTTGTTAATTTTCAAGATTTCAAAACAGATATCTCCATATTAACTAACTTATATCCTGTTCATCTTGATTTCCATGGTACTTACGACAATTATAAAAATATCAAAAAGAAAATTTTCAATCATCATACGAACAAAGACATTGCCATAATAAACGGAGCAAACAATGATTGCATCGAAATAACAAAAGACATAAAAAGCACCAAATACTTTTTCAGTGCCACTAGAAAATGTGATGCTTATTTAAAAAATAACATAATTTACTACCAAGATAAACCCATCATTGATACAACAAAAACCATCTTAAAAGGTAACCACAATTACGAAAATATGATGTGTGCCATCATCACTGGCATAAATCTTAATATCAGCATCACATCCATCAAAAAAACACTAGAAAACTTTAAAGGCGTAGAACATCGTATTGAATACGTTAACACTATCAACGGAGTAAAATACTATAATGACTCAAAATCAACAAATAACATGGCAACCACCATCGCCCTAAGTGCTTTTCATGAACCAATTAATTTAATATTAGGTGGATTAGATCGCGGACAAGATTTCCTTGAATTAAAAGACTACATGCAAAACGTAAAAAACGTCTTATGCTATGGTGAAACCAAGGATAAAATAAAAAATTTTTGTGATAAAATAAATATTTCCTGTTTAGTTTTCAATAACCTAAAAGAAACAGTCGAAAAAGCAAAACAAATATCTCTAAGTGGCGATATTGTCTTACTTTCTCCAGCCTGTGCCTCATGGGATCAATATAAATGCTTTGAAGACCGCGGATTAGAATTTAAAAATTTAGTAAATAATAATAAACAATAAAAAAATAAAGCATATAATTAATTAGGTGATATTATGAGTGTTGATAGTTTCAAAATGTTTG
Organism: Clostridium sp. CAG:762; assembly: GCA_000432575.1. Taxonomy (GTDB): domain Bacteria; phylum Bacillota_I; class Bacilli_A; order RF39; family UBA660; genus CAG-762. The sequence goes on along the minus strand of HF996836.1, from coordinate 44,229 downwards.
TAAGGAAAAATCCTAATTTAATCAAATATGTTAACAATAATGAAATGACTTGGCAAAAATTTTATGAAATGTACGATTTATATGGTGAAGATAATAGCATTTGGGATAAATATGTAAAAGAAGAAGAAAAACCAACCATCAATACAAAACATAACAACAAAAATAGTTTCAACGAAGTAATCAATATGGTAAAAAACATGGATGTAGACAAAGTTCAAGAAGGCATAACCTCCCTACAAAAGGCCTTATCATTATTTGGCGATTTAGTCGTATCCAAAAACAATCCTACATCTTCCAATAACAATTATACCCCAAGACCAGTATATAAAAGGTTTGAAGATTAAATATGAGCATTGATTTACAATATAAAATAAAAAACAACTTAATGTACCAAAAATTTCTACGTGAAAACTCTATCTGGTACAAATATTTAAACAGAAATCCACTTTTATTTAATGATTTTATTAGTGATATGAAAGACAAATACGAATTAAAACCAAGCGATCGCTTAAACAAAGTATTAAATAATATAAGCTTAATTCAAAACTTTTTAGACGTATTAAAGTAGGTGATAAAATGAATGAAGTAATAGAAAAAACATATGAATTATTAGATTATTTAGATAACAGTAAAATTGTAAAAGACCTTACTACAGCCAAAAACAAATTACTAAATAACCAAGATATTTTAAAGAAAATAAAAAAATATCAAAAAGAAAAAAACATTACATTAAAAAAAGAAATATTTAATAATCCTGACTATGCCAATTACATGCAATGTTACAACGAATTATTTTATTTAGTCATGGACATCAATAAAAAAATAAAAAACATCACAGGAAAGAAGGAATGCCTTTGAAAGTTATAAGTGGCAGTCTAAAAGGAAGAAATATTTTAGGCTATAATATTCAAGGAACAAGACCAACCATGGATCGTGTAAAAGAATCAGTTTTTGCCATGATTCAAGATAACATTCAAAATAGCATTTGCTTAGATTTGTTCGCTGGAAGTGGAAATCTCGGTATTGAAGCTATCAGCAATGGCAGTAAATATACATATTTTGTAGACAATAATAAAGAATGCTATCTAACAATATTAAAAAATTTAAATAATTACAAAGTTAATAATTACAAAGTTTTACAAATGGATTATATGACATCCCTAAAATATTTTTGCGATAATAAAATTAGTTTTGATTTAATATTTATAGATCCTCCATATAATATGAAAATTATAGATAAAATCTTAAATTATATAAATCAAAATAATTTACTAAACAAAAATGGACAAGTAGTATGTGAATATCAAAATGACATATTAAAAGAAGAATATGGCAACATAAAACTACTTAAAACAAAAAAATATGCTATTAGATATGTAGCAATTTATAAAAACACTAAATAATAACACATACCTTTTTAACTTGTACTTTTCACCCTATAATGATATAATTTAACTACTAAAAAAGGAGTAATTTATGAATTTTGATAACGATAACATATTGGTCTTAGCTTATTTAGGCGATTCAGTATATGAATTATTCATAAGAAAACACCTGATAGACAAAGACATATCCAAAATAGACGATTTACAAAAAGAAGCAATTAAATACGTATCCGCATATGGACAAGTAAATTTTTTAAACCACCTAATTCAAGCCAAAATCCTAAATGATAATGAATTAGACATTGTAAGAAAAGGTCGCAACAACAAAAGAAAAGCACACCCAAAAAATACTGATATTCTAACCTATAAACATGCCACAGGCTTTGAAGCCTTAATAGGTTATTTATATATAAATAACAAAGATAGATTAAATGAAATACTTTCTTATGTAAAGGAGTTATAATTATGTATATATATGGTAAAAATGTTGTATATGAAAAATTATTAAACAATAGCAAAATTAACAAATTATATTTATCAAAGAAATTTAATGATAAAAAAATATTAGATTTATTAAAAGACAAAAACATTGATATTACTTATTTAGATATTTTTAAATTAGATAAAATGGTTAATGGATTACATCAAGGCATAATAGCACTAGTTAATGATTATAAAACATACGACTTAAAAGAAATAATAAACAATATAAATAAAAAATATCCTTTAATAGTAATGTTAGATCACATAGAAGATCCACATAATTTTGGAGCAATAATACGTACCAGTGAAGCCTTAGGAGTAGATGCCATTATTATTCCAGAAGATCGTTGTGTAGGAATAAATAGCACTGTTATCAAAACGAGTGTTGGGGCCATCGAAAACATCAAAATAATAAAAGTAACCAACCTAGTAAATACTATCAAATATCTAAAAGACAGAGGTTATTGGATAATCGGAACTGACATGAGTTCCACAAATATAAGTGATATTGATTATAAAATGCCTATTTGCTTAGTAATCGGCAATGAAGGAAAGGGAATTAGTCGAATTGTTAGAGATAACTGTGATTATATAGCAAGCATTCCCATGACAGGAAAAGTTAATAGCTTAAACGCTTCTGTTGCTACAGGAATAATAATTTACGAAATAATCAATAGACGAGGATAATTATGGAAGAAAACGACAACGAATTACTTTATTTAATTAGTGAGCACAGTGAAGAAGCCATGGACATACTTTATAACAAATATAAACACATCATAGACAAAATAGTTAACAAATACATGAAATTTACTTATAACAACAACAAAGGCATTGACAAAAATGATTTATCACAAGAAGCAATGATAGCCTTTGAAACCGCCATAAAAAGCTATAATGATAATAACGAAGCATCTTTTTACACATTTGCCACAATATGCATTGACCGAGGATTAAAAACTTACCTAAAAAGACTAGACCAAGCCAAAAATAAAATTCTAAATGAATCAATATCCTTCAACTTCCAAACTGATAATGATAACGATAATGATTTACTCAACTACATCATAGATGAAAAATATAATCCTGAAAACAACATGTTACACTTTGAAAATGCAAGCGAATTAGATTATCAAATAAAAGATAAACTAACCCATTTAGAAAGTAGAATATACGAACTGAGAACAGGGGGCATGAACACCAACGAAATCGCCATAATCTTAGAATTAGATCCTAAAATAGTTTATAATGCTCTACAAAGAATAAAAAACAAGATAAAAGACTTAGTAGAAAACTAAAAGACGAGTTCCACAATAAAAAACAAAAGACATACACTATGATATGCCTTTTTTTAACACATTTTTCTTAATTTCACGAATATATTCTTCGGTTAAAATACCATTACAATATTTCTGTTCATGTAGCAAAATATCATTCTCGCTTTTAGACAAAGTTATCTTACCTAAATTCTCAAAACTGTTAACACTTAAAATAACATTAGAAAAATCTTCAAAACTAATTTCATCTTTCACTTTCAACTCATCTAGTATCCTAGCCACTATTTTTGCATTAAATTTATTAGATACCTTTAAATTATAAAAAATATCACCAGGTAACTCCAAATTCATTTCATTAAAAGATACCCATAAAATATGACTACTACCAAAACAGTATCCAATTTTTTCTTCATTTATCTTGTATTTAAAAGAATACTTTTTAACAATATCTCTATCCCTAACGTATAAAGTATATCTTTTTTTCATATCACGTTCACAGTTATCATAAAATGCAAATACCTTATTATCTTTATCTACAGCGTAAACCAAATTAGTATCCTTATAATCATGATTAACAGTCAATTTTATCTTCTTATCAAATTTTCCCAACAAAGCAACAGCATTAAGTAACCTAGAATACCTATCAATATCTTCCTGAAGCAGTCTTATTAAATAATTAATATCAGTTACAAATATATAATTTTTCTTTTCCATATTTCCTCACAAAGTAAAATTGTACCACAAAAAGACAGAAAATCAATACAAAAAACACCACATTTCAAAAATACCACTTTTTTCCAAACAAATGTATGAAAGAGCCTTGACATTCTTTTCCTCGTATATTATAATACTAAAGAAACAAATAAGTAGGTGATAAAAATGGATAAAATTATTATTAAAGGGGCAAGAGAAAACAATCTAAAAAACATAGACATAGAGATACCAAAAAACAAATTAGTAGTCATAACTGGAGTATCAGGAAGTGGAAAATCTTCCTTAGCATTTGATACAATATATGCCGAAGGACAAAGAAGATATGTAGAAAGCTTATCAGCATATGCAAGACAATTCCTAGGAAACACAGATAAACCTGATGTTGATTTAATCGAAGGATTAAGTCCCAGTATTAGCATTGACCAAAAAACTACCAACAAAAATCCACGTAGTACAGTAGGCACTGTTACAGAAATATATGATTACTTAAGACTATTATATGCCCGTATAGGCGTAGCATATTGTCCCGTACACAAAATACCAATCAAACCCCAAAGCATTGAAGAAATGACAAATAAAGTATTAGAACTACCAATAGACACTAAAATCATGATATTAAGCCCAATTGTTAAAGGAGAAAAAGGCACACACAAAGAAACAATAACAAAACTAATAAAAGATGGCTACATACGTGCCAAAATAGATGATGTAGTCTGTGATTTAAACGAAGAAATCAGCCTAGAAAAAAACAAAAAACACAACATCAACGTAGTAATTGATAGATTAGTAATTGACAAAGATATTAGAAGTAGACTATATGAATCATTAGAAACAGCCACAAAATTATCTCACGGTAAAGTAATTGTTGATGTCCTCCACGATAAAGAAATCATCTTAAGTGAAAACTATGCCTGCCCATTTTGTGATTATTCCCTAGACGAATTAGAACCAAGGATATTTTCCTTTAATGCTCCATACGGTGCCTGCCCAGAATGTAAAGGTCTTGGTGTCAAATATAAATTAGATCCTGATTTGATTATTCCTGACAAAACCAAATCATTAAACGATGGAGCCATCGTGGCAATTAACGTTGAAGACACCAACAATATTATATATACCCAATTAGAAACATTATGTAAACACTTTAATATTGATATGAATGCACCCATGAAAGACATCGAAAAAGATAAATTAGATATTATTCTATATGGAACAAGTGAAGTATTAGAATATAACTATGTATCAAAAAGTGGCTCCACTAGAAAAACAAAAGACACATTTGAAGGAATCATTACCAACTTAGAAAGAAGATACATGGAAACAAAAAGCACATGGATAAGAGAATGGATCGAACAATATATGGTTGAAATGACTTGTCCTATCTGCCATGGAGCAAGATTAAAACCATCAGTTCTATCCGTATTAATAAACAAAAAAAACATCTATGAAGTAACCTGCTTATCCATTCTAGAATTAAAAGAATTCCTAAGCAACTTAAAACTAAGTGAAGAACAAAATGAGATATCTGGGGTAATCTTAAAAGAAATAAATTCCAGACTAACATTTTTAATAAATGTAGGACTCTCATATCTAACGTTAGCTAGAGAAGCTGGAACCCTAAGTGGCGGAGAAGCTCAAAGAATAAGACTTGCTACCCAAATAGGTTCAAGATTAACAGGAGTTTTATATGTATTAGACGAACCCTCAATTGGATTACATCAAAGTGATAACCAAAAACTAATTAACTCCCTAAAAGAAATGCGTGATTTAGGTAATTCCCTAATCGTAGTTGAACATGATGAAGACACCATGCTTCAAGCCGACTACCTCATTGATATAGGACCATATGCAGGAGTACATGGAGGAAAAGTCATGGCATACGGTACCCCAGAAGAAGTAATGAATAACGAAAACAGTTTAACCGGACAATATCTAAAACATACATTAAAAATAGAAGTTCCAAAAAAAAGAAGAAAAGGTACAGGCAAATACTTAGAAGTTGTTAAAGCCAGTGAAAACAATTTAAAAAACATCAGTGTCAAATTCCCACTAGGAAAAATGATATGCGTAACAGGAGTATCTGGAAGTGGCAAATCCACCTTAGTAAACGAAATTCTATATAAATCCCTAGCCCAAAATATATATTATAACTTCAAAGATAGACCTGGAAAAGTCAAAGAGATAAAAGGAATAGAAGAAATAGACAAAGTAGTTCATATCAGTCAATCTCCAATAGGAAGAACCCCAAGAAGCAATCCAGCCACATACGTATCCGTATTTGATGATATAAGAGATGTCTTTGCCGAGACCAAAGAAGCCAAAATAAAAGGATATAACAAAGGCCGATTCTCCTTCAACGTCAAAGGTGGAAGATGTGAAGCCTGCTGGGGAGATGGTGTCAAAAAAATAGAAATGCACTTTTTGCCAGACGTATACGTTCCATGCGAAGTATGCCACGGCACAAGATATAACCGAGAAACCCTAGAAATAAAATATAAAAATAAAAATATCAATGACGTTCTAAACATGACAGTTGAAGAAGCACTTACATTCTTTGAAAACATTCCTAAAATCAAAAATAAATTACAAGTTTTAATGGATGTAGGACTTTCGTACATGAAATTAGGACAACCTGCTCCAAGTTTAAGTGGGGGAGAAGCCGCACGAATCAAATTAGCTAAAGAGTTGCAAAAAAAGCCAACAGGAAGAAGCATCTTTATCTTAGACGAACCAACCACTGGTCTACACATCCACGATATCAAAAAATTACTAGAAATACTAAATAGAATTGTTGACAATGGAGATACCGTAATAATTATCGAACATAACATGGATGTTATCAAAGTATGTGATTACATCATTGATTTAGGCCCAGAAGGAGGCAATCTAGGTGGAAATGTAGTATGCACAGGCACGCCTGAACAAATAAGCAAAGTAAGCACATCCTACACAGGCAAATATTTAAAGAAATATCTATAGTCTACAACCGTAGACTTTTATTCAGCAAAAAAATGTTTGACAAAATCAAATATATGTGGTAAGATATAGCACGTTAACCAAAAAGGGGGGGAGATTTTATGAATAATTTTAACTATGAAAAAGATTTAACAGAAGTAGAATTAGAAGGCAAAAAAGTAGAAAATTTTGAAGACCATGTAACCACCATAAACGGACTAGATGAATACATTAGCAAATTACCAAAAGAATTATTAACAAAAGGACAAGAAGAAGAACTATTTGAAAAAATCAAAAATGGAGATATCGAAGCAAAAAATGAAGTTATTACCAAAAACCTGCGATTAGTAATTAGCGAAGCCAAAAAATATGTAGGAAGTGGTATGGATTTTCTTGACTTAATTCAAGAAGGCAACATAGGACTAATTACAGCCATAGAAAAGTTTGATATTGCCAAAGGTTGCAGATTTTCAACATATGCCACATGGTGGATAAAACAAGCAATAACACGTAGTATTCTAGAAAAAAGAAGAACAGTTAAAATACCAGCACATCAAGAAAACAGAATAAAATTATTAAAAGATTACAACAATGAATATTATCGTGATAATGGAAAATATCCAACAAAAGAAGAAATTGCAACGTATTTACATTGGGACAAAAATGTGGTTGAAAACACAATATCAATGGCTAAAACAAAAATGGTTTTATTATCAACACCAATAAGTGATGACAGCGATGATGAATTGGTTGATTTTATCGAAGACAAAGACGAAATTGACGCAGACAAAATCATTTTCAGCAAACAAATACTTGAAGCCATTGAAAATAGTAACCTAACCGAAAGAGAAAAAGAAATATTATACCTAAGATTTGGAATTTATGATGGAGAATATCGCACCTTAGAAGAAATAGGTAAAATATATAAACTAACACGAGAAAGAATAAGACAAATCGAATTCAAAGCCTGTCGAAAATTAAGAAGAAACAATGAAATTAAAGAATTGTATGATGGAGAAGTACGCAATTCGACCAACACCAAAACAAAAACAAAAGCAAAAAAACTTATTAAATAAAAGAAAGAGGGGGGGAAGAAAAATGAAAGAATTATATCATAATGAATTAAAAAATGATCAAAATATAAAAAACCAACAAATAGAAGAACAATATTTACCTGATATTGATATATCAAAGCAATTTTTAAGCGAATTAAACGAACAACTATTGACAGCAGAAGAAGAAAAAGCACTATTCCAAAGAATTGAACAAGGTGATGAAGAAGCGAAAACAGAAGTGATAGAAAAAAATATTCGTTTAGTAGTAAGTATTGCCAAAATTTACACTAATCGTGGTTTAGAGTTCCTTGACTTAGTAAACGAAGGTTGCTTTGGCCTAATTAAAGCCATAGCAAAGTTTGATATTGCCAAAGGTTACAGATTTTCAACATATGCCACAAGGTGGATAAGACAAGCCATTACCAGAGCAATATTTGATAAAGGAAGAGTCATAAGAGTGTCTGTTCATACGATGGAACACGTAAACAAAGTAAAAAGGTATATAAATGACTATTATGTACTAAATGGTATCAATCCCAGTATGGAAGAAATCCAACAACAATTCAATTACAGCGATGAAAAAATAGATAAAATATTTGATGTAATCATAAATAAACCATCTTCATTAAACACTGGCATTGGCGAAGACGAAGATACCGAACTAATTGATTTACTTGAAGACAGAGAATCCATACCATTAGAAGAAATAGCAGCCAAAGGTGAATTGGTTAGAATAATTGATGAATCCTCATTAACCGAAAGAGAAAGAAAAGTATTATATTTAAGGTTTGGAGTAATTGATAACAAAACAAGAACCTTAGAAGAATTAGGAAAAATCTTTAACATAACCCGTGAAAGAGTAAGACAAATTGAAGCCAAAGCATTAAGAAAATTAAGAAATAACATATACGTAAAAGAATATTATAATACAGTAGGTTCTCCATACAAAACAAAAGAAAAAAAAAACCAGAAAATATAATACAACAAAAAAATAGATAACACAAAAAAAGGGGGGACAAAACATGGAAAGCTTAAAATCCAAACAAATACTATACTTAAAAAAACAAAAAAAAGATCTTAACATACTTAGCCAATATTTCAGCGAAATACCTAGTGATATTCTAACCAAAGAAACAGAAATAGAACTATTTAAAAGAATAAAAAATGGAGAAATCCAAGCAAGAGATGAAGCCATCCAAAAAAATCTAAGATTAGTAATAAGCATAGCAAAAAAAAGACTTAACCGTGGCTTAGACCTCACAGACCTAATTCAATATGGCAATATAGGACTAATAAAAGCAATAGAAAAATTTGACCTAAAAAAAGAATGTCGCTTCTCAACCTATGCCACATGGAGGATAAGACAAGCAATAGATAGAGCACTATATTATGAAACAAGAACAATTAGAATACCCAATTACATGTGTGCACATATAGACAAATTAAAACAATACCTATATTACAATTCAAATAAAAACTATCCAACAACAAAAGAATTAGCACAAATACTTAACTGCGACGAAAAAACAGTCAATAAAATTCTAAAATTATTAGAAAACAAAAATATTTCCTTAAATAACACAATTGATATGAAAGGAAACGAATTAGAAAAAATTGTCTCCGTAGAAAGTGAAGATATCAACAAACAAATATTAAATGAACAATTAATTGACATAATCGAAAATAAAAGCAACCTAAACACAAAAGAAAAACAAGTTTTATACCTAAGATATGGACTCGCAGATGGAGAATATAAAAGCATAGAAGAAGTGCGCAAAATCCTAAACATAAGCCACCAAAGAGTAAGCAACATTGAACTCGTGGCCTTAAGAAAATTAAAAGAAAATAGCTATATAAAAGAGTTACACGATGGAGAAGTAAGATTTACATATGAAGATGCTAAAAAGTTAATATGCAAAATTTAACAAACATAGCATTCTTTTTTTTCCTTTGCTACGACATTCTAATTCATTTGACACATCTATCAAAAACTTTACATTTTCATAAAAAAAATTCACTATCCCGTTTTTAACAAACACCCGTACAGATTTTCAAAAATTGAGCAAATTTTACACAGAATTTTAAAAACACCCGTACAGTTTTTAAAAAATAGCAACATTGACAAAAATATCCCACTATAGTATATTGAAAACAGAAAAAGGAGGTGTAACTTATGCATATATTACAGGCAATCAGTCCATATCCACCATAGCAAATAAAACATCAAATTTATAGCAATAAAAATGAGTACGGCAGCAAATGTCGGAGTTTATGTCTACGAAGAAGAATATATTAGTTCCTTTTCTGTAGAAAACATTTCCATAATTACAGAAAAAGCAATTTATTTACAATAAATTACTTTATTCGACACAATTCGACATATTTCTACAAAGGTTTTGTTTTATACTTAGTTTGGTGATAAAAGAATGATTAATTTAATTATACTAAATATTATTTATATCTCATTTCCTTTAATGATTTACTTCTTATATGTAATATATAAAAATATCAAGAATGAAAAAGAAGGTAATTTATTCCTCGCAATAAGTCTATTCACCTCACTGAGCTTATCTCTAAAATATGGAAATGTATTCAAGGACGAGAGGCTTTAAATACTATGTAACATTCCCATAATAATAGCATATGTTAAAAAAAAGAATTTTCTCGGTATAATTCTATCAATGGTGATTGTAATCTATACTTATACCACCATTAAAAGCAACATCATCTATGTCATGATAATTAAATATGTAATTTATTATGTAATCGCACTATTAGCAAATAAAAGTAAAAAATATAGATTAATCGATCTCGTCGCCATCGTTCAGGGATTCATGTTGTCATTCGAATATTTTTTCAAAAAAACGACCGCAGAAGATATTTATGCACTTATCAATATCATTTTAGTAGTCGTAATATTTTACACAATTACATTTGCTATTCTTTACTTATTTGAAATAACCGATAGAATCAGCAATGTATTTTTGAATTATAAAGAATTAGAACAAGACAAACAAATTAAAAATTCACTATTTAAAATTACACACGAAATAAAAAATCCATTAGCAGTTTTAAAAGGTTATTTAGACATGTTCAATGCAAATGACATAGAAAAATCACAAAAATATATAACCATCATGAAAAATGAAGTCGATAGAACTCTAAATATTATCAATGATTTCATGGAATTATCAAAAATTAAAATTGAAAAAGACATACTAGATATCAATTTATTAATTTACGAAACCACTGACGTCATTAAATTAATATTTAACAAAAAAGATATAAACTTAATAAACGAAATTTTCGATGAAGAAGAAGTTTATATTATGGGTGATTATAATAGACTAAAACAAGTATTTATCAACTTATTTAAGAATTGCTACGAAGCCATCGAAAATAAAGGAATAGTAAAAATAAGTGCTCATATTAAGGACGATTACTACATAATCACTATTTTCGACAATGGCATAGGCATGAGTGATGAAACTATAAAAAATATCAAACATGTATTTTATACAACAAAAAAACAGGGCAGTGGAGTAGGCGTAACCCTATCCAATGAAATTATCAAAGCCCACGGAGGCACTTTAAGTTACGAATCAAAATTAGGTGAATACACCAAAACCACAATTAAATTGCCAATACTAAAAGAAGGTAACTAGTAAATAAAACTAGCCCTTCTTTTTTAACTCTCCTTATTAATACGATAAAAATTAATAGATGGTGGATTAAATAACCTAAATGTATAAGTACTTACACCCAAACCACTGGAAACATAAACATTGGTATTGCCGACACGATAATAATTACCGTAGTAAAGCGTAGCCCCCTTAATATTATATAACTTATCTAAAAAAGGCAACTTCACCTGACCATCATGCGAATGCCCAGACAAAATAAGATTAACAGAGCCAACCCTCTCTAAAATATCATCAACATAATCAGGTTCGTGCACAAGCACTATCTTATAATCTTCATTATCACTTTCAAAAGTTTTATCTAAATTAGCATAACCCTTTAAAACATCATCAATGCCATACAACACAATTCTTTCCACACTATTATTATAAATAGCATCACTCTCATTAAGCAAAATATCAAAACCACTAGTCGTAAGCGTACTCTTCACAACCTCAGTATTTCCTTCATAATCATGTTCCCCCAAAACGGCATATTTCCCAATTCGAGCATCAATTTTCCTTAAATAATCAGCCAAAACTTCAAAATCCCTATCCTTCAACTCATTTGGAGTTTCTACCAAATCACCAGTAAAAAACACAATATCAGGCTTGATAAAATTAATCTCCTTGACAACCTTGTCAATACTTTTCAAACTTATATTTCTCCCGTAGTGCAAATCACTAAAATGAACAATCTTCACACCATCAAAACTATCTGGCAAATTAGGATCCTTAATCGTATATTCTTTAGTAATAAACAAATTTGGCTCTACTGCATATCCATACAACAAAATCAAAATAATCACAAACAAAAATATTAAAATTGTAGTAATAACTTTTCTTCTCATAAACCACTTCCCACCAGATACAAAACAATAGCCATCGTATTATGCAAAAAATGCATACTAATAGTAGAAAAAATATTATTAGATTTACTATAAGTATAAGCAAAAGCCAGTCCCAGCGAACAATAAGGTATCAAATAAACATAATCCATTGGTGTTTTAATATAAGTAATAACATGCAAAGCTCCAAAAGTAATCCCACTCACCAAAACATAAATAAATTTATTCTTAAAAACATCGCGAAATCCTTTCCTAAATATTAATTCCTCAGTAAAAGGAGCATACAAAGAAACCGAGAAAACCATATACAAAGGTGCCACCTCAATTAAAGACCTAATACTCTCCTCATTTCCAGCGATACCATTTTTAGTAAACACCACAATTATAAAATTACTTATAACCATAACCAAAAAACCAATCAAATAATACTTGAAAGCAAACTCAAAATTATTGAAAAAATCACTAAAAAACTCCTTAAAATCATTAACCAAAGTTTTCCTATATGCCAAAAATAAAATAATCAAAAAACTAATTTCTGTCCCAAAACCAAGCAAATACTTCTCCTTATTTGATAAAGTACCAACATCAATATCAAAAATACCTACCACAATATCAGTAAACGTAAAAAGCAACAAAAATAAAATTATTGTTTTCAAAATAGCAAATATATTCTTCTTCATTTTTTCACCTTCATTAACCATTATAACATGAAAAACCAATAAAATGTATATTTTTGCTATAATTTAATTTTTTCTTTTTAAGGGTTGTATTTTTAAAACAGTACTGCTATAATACATTCTTAGATGTAGGAGGTGTAATTATGTGTGGAAAAATACGATACGGTTATAAATATATAGAAGGCCTAGATATATATACCGTTAGAAGATTAGATGGAGGTTCACTAGACTATCACATACCAATTAATTTAATTAAAACAATTATGTTAGAAGAAATAGGCCGAAAAGGCAAACTAACCTTTACCAGCAACATTCATAATAGCATATACTTTGATTTCGACAACAAAAACGCTATAATTGACTTCAATGGAAGAAAATTCAGTGAAAAACAAGTCGCAGAAACAATTAACGCAATCAACAGCAAAGAAAACATCAAAGCAACCCCAAAAAGACTAAGAAAAATATTATCAATAATCAAAAAATAATTAAAAGAAAGTACTTAGAAATAAATATTTTCTTTTAATTTTGCTACGCTGTTGTAATTCCTTCAATCACATTAACAAACAAAAAAAACACTATAACAGTGTCTAATTAAAAATATTGAATTATTGGAACAATAACCGAAATAAGAATAATAAGTAACATAATATAACCAACAATCTTCATCCCCAAGTTACTTGTTTTTTTCTTTTTCTTTTTTTTCTTATTTTTATTTTCTTTTTCATTCACAATCTTTGTCATATCGCACCTCACAACTAATTATACAAAATTATATTCATAATTTCAAGTATTAAATAATATTATTTATTAGGTGAGAACATGAAACAAAAATTAATTAAACAAAAAACCATCATCATACCAAGCAACATTACCACATATCTAATAATTGGCTTAATAATTCTTGGCGTCATCGCCGGTTCCATTTTCTTTATCACAATTAATAAAAATGATAAAGACACTGCCACCAATGAAATAATAAACTTCTATCAAAATATCAAAAATATTAACAATGGACAAACATTAAAAAACAGTTTTACTATAAGCATTTTTTATCTACTTGGAATCTTAATCCTATCCTTAACCATTATAGGCCTACCATTTCTTATTTTTCTTATCTTCTTTAAAGGATTCATACTAGGATTTTGCATTTCAACCATCATCAGTGCCTACCATTATAAAGGCATACTATATAGTTTCCTATACCTTTTTCCTCATGAATTAATTAAACTATTTAGCATAATCTTAACAAGCATATATGGCATCACCCTCAGCATTAAACTAATTAAACTCATATTTACCAAAACAAAAGTTGACTACAAACTATATTTAAAAAGATATGGCGTCATCATGATAATTTCTGTATTTTTAACTAGCCTAGCCATCTTATACGAAACTTATATGTATCCAATTATCCTAAAAAGCGTAATTTAATTATTTATTTCTTCACCATTATGTGGTATACTTTTTATAGACGGGATGGTAATGGTATGAATAAAGAAATATTATATTCAATATATGAATACTTAGGAATATCACAACTAGTATTGATTTATCTAAGCAATATAACAGAAGAAAAAACAAGTAACATCATAAAAAATATTATTTACAACAGATTATCAAAATATCATATATTTCAAGGAAACAGCCTATTATCTAAGGAAATAGAAAGCATCAAGGCAAGAATAGAAGAACAAAAATTTATTTTTAAACTAAATACAACCCCCACAGATCTATTCTCATTCTTTTTTAATTATATTACTTCAAATAACATCGATCATGCCTTATTAGATGAATTAATCATAGCCAGATTCTTCCCTAAATTCATCACCAAAGAAATAAACAATATCGATAAAAGAATCATATCAATCAAAGACAAAAACAGTAAAAAAACCTTATTCGCAGCCAAAGCCATTTTAAATAACTATGCTAATTTTGAATATGAAGACATATATCATTTTATATATGAAAATAATCCTAATTACCATAGAAAAATGAAATACATAGATAATTTCATTCAAAGCGAAACAAAAATAATGTTTTCCCAAGCAGAAAATTTATTTTGTCTACTCGATACCGATTATGTCGATTATGAAAACGAAAACATATATAAACACTTAAATATTAAAGAGGGCAAGGTTTTAAAATTTAAAAGAAAATAGTAGTAGGTGCAGTATGGAAATATTAGTATATGATAGAGCTAATAATAAAGTGATCAAAGAAGAAATAAGAAAAAGTTTAAACTTTTTATATAACACAAGTTTAGGAAGAATTATTCTAAAAATAATAATAAATCCCACCATTAGCAAATTTAATGGTTTACTAATTAGAAGCAGATTGTCTAAATTCAAAATAAAAAAATTTATTATTAAAAACAACATTAACATGGAAGATTACGAAAATGTAAAATATAAATCATTCGATGAATTTTTCACTAGAAAAGTAAAAAATGGCAAGAGAAAAATATGCTTAGAAGAAAACATCCTAATATCACCATGTGATTCCAAATTAATGGTCTATGATATCAATAAACTAACCTGCATCAACGTAAAAAATAGCCTTTACACCATTAATGAATTAGTACGTGATAAAAAAATTGCCCACCAATATTACAGTGGTAAATGCCTAGTATTTAGACTAAATGTAGAAGATTATCACCACTACGGAGACATAGATGATGGCAAAGTCATAAGCACCAAAGAAATAAAAGGTGTCTTACACACGATTAATCCCATTGCCTTCAAAAGATACAAAGTTTTTAGTGAAAACCATAGAGTAGTAAACATCGTTGAAACCAAGAACTTTGGCGACATCATATATATTGAAGTAGGAGCTTTAAATATTGGCAAAATAAACAACTATCCTGACAAAATTTGCCATAAAGGAAAAGAAAGAGGATATTTTTCCTTTGGCGCCTCCACAATTGTTTTAATATTTAAAGAAAACACCATCAAAATAGACGATGACATCCTAGAAAAATCAAAAGAAGGAATAGAAACCAAAATATTATATGGAGAAAAAATAGGAAAAAAGTATTAGATAATAAGGGGTTATTGGAAAGGAAGAAAATTTAATGGAAAATACAGAGTTAGAATTATTGAATGAGTTATCAAACCGTTTCCCTACCAAAGACGATGCGGTTACAGAAATAATTAATCTAAATGCTATTTTAGCCCTACCTAGAGGACCTGAGCATTTCATGAGTGATTTACATGGACAAGCTGATGCCTTTGTTCATATTCTAAACAATTCTGCAGGAGGTATAAAATTTAGAATTGGCCAAATATTTAAAGACACTCTAAGCATTAAAGAACAAGATGAACTTGCCACTTTAATATATTATCCCAAACAAAAAATGAGCCTTGCCCTAGAAAACGTCAACGATAAGAAAAAATGGTATTACGACAACTTACTTAGAATAATTGAAATAACCAAAAAGTTCTCATCAAGATACACCAGAAGCAAAGTAAGAAAAGTATATGAAAACAATAATCTTTCATACATTGTTGACGAACTACTTAATAACAAATTAGAAGCCGAAAACAAAGAAAAATATTATGAAGCCATCATTAACTCTATAATTGAACTAGATTACAGTGAAAAACTAATCATTTTACTATCATCAATTATCAAAACTCTAGCAGTCGACACCCTTCACATTGTTGGTGACGTTTACGACCGAGGTCCAGAACCTCATAAAATAATGGATAGCCTAGAAAAATATCATTCCGTAGACATTGAATGGGGAAACCATGATATTTTATGGATGGGAGCATCAATAGGAAGCAAAATATGCATCTCTGGCGTTATCACCAACAGTGTCCGTCACAACAATCTAAACATTCTAGAAGATATCTATGGTATTAACCTAAGACCCCTTGCCAACTATGCCGAAAAAACATATGACAATGCTCTTATCTGGCGCCCAAGACATACAAAAGAAGAAGATTACTATAGCAACTACCTAGTCAAACAGTCAGCAAAAATACATAAAGCAATATCCATTATCATGTATAAACTAGAAGGCGATTTTGCCTTAAAACATCCAGAATACAACATGTTACATAGAAGACTACTTGATAAAATAGATTACCAAAATAAAGAAATATTAATAGACAACACCAAATATTCCCTAGAAGACACTAATTTTCCAACAATAGACAAAAACAATCCATACAAACTAACCAAAGAAGAAGAAATCATCATCAATGACCTGGCAAAATCATTCCTCAACAGTGAAGCCTTACAAAGACACATGAAAATATTCATTGACAAAGGAAACATGTACAAAATAGAAAACAACAACTTATTATATCATGCCTTAGTTCCACTAAATGAAGATGGAACCTTAAAACAAGTAAACATAAATGGAAATACATTATCAGGCAAAAGATTATTTGATTACATTAACTTACTTGTCAAAAAATTATATTACAACAAAGGATTTAACAAAGAAGAAGACCTAGACCTAATGTGGTATCTTTGGAGTGGACCAGATTCACCATTCTTTGGAAAAGATAAAATGACTACAATGGAAAGAGTTTTAATAAAAGATAAAACATCCCATAAAGAAAAAAGAAACTATTATTACAAATATCAAGACAATAAGACAGTCATGGAAAATATTATGAAAGATTTTGGCATCACCAACATAGAAAATGCCCACATTATAAATGGACATATCCCCGTTGAAAAAATCAATGGAGAAACCCCAATCAAAGCAGAAGGGAAAGTCATAGTAATTGACGGAGGGTTCTCTAAAGCATACCAAAAAACAACAGGCATTGCTGGTTATACCTTAGTATCAGGTTCCACTGGTATGAGAATAATAGCCCACGAACCATTCACCACCGTAGAAAATGCCATTCTCAATAATGAAGACATTCATTCCTCAGTAGACTTACAAGAATCTAGTAAAGTTAGAATAACCATAAAAGATACTGATAAAGGTAATGAATTACAAAAACAAATTAAATTACTAGAAAAATTAATTTACTACTATGACAATGGAATTATCAATGAAAACAAAGAATACAAATATGTAAAAGTATATAGTAGAAAATAGAAAAGAGAACAAGTATAACTAAATAGAAGCTTAGAAATATTATCTAAGTTTTTATTTTACACTTTTGCTATGCTGTTATAATTCTAAAAAATATATCATCAAAAAACACCATCCTATTACTAATTCTATTTACATAACCCAAGTAAATTTATGCACTAAAGCAGTGTAGCAAACGACAAAAATAAAAAAAATTTAAAAAATTAGCAATTAACTATTGACATTGCTAATATATAGTAATACAATGATTATAGCACTCATATAATAGAAGTGCTAAGGGAAGTGATAAATTGCTTAATGATAGAAGACAGAACATCTTAAAAATCATTGTAGAAGATTACATTAAAACAGCAAGACCAGTTGGAAGTGGGTATGTAGCTAAGAAACTTAATTGTTCAAGTGCAACAGTACGTAATGAAATGATGTACTTAGAAGAAGTTGGTTTATTAGAAAAAACTCACATCTCATCAGGACGTGTCCCAAGTGAAAAAGGATATAGGTACTATGTTGATGAATTAATGACACCAAAAGATATGACCAGAGAAGATATGTTAAAGTTACAAACCATATTTAAAAATAATACTTTAGTCTTAAGTGATGCCATAAAAAAAAGTATCGAAATAGTAACAGAAATTACCAATTATACCTCAGTAGTACTTGGTAATACCTCAAGCATTAACAGACTAAAAAAAGTTGAAGTAATACCACTTGGAGATAACAAAATAATCACCATGATAATAACGGACAAAGGCCATGTAGAACATAAAATGATGATAATACCTTCTAACATTTCATCCTTAGAAGTTAAACAAACAGTAGATTTAATTAATAAACTACTCATTGGTACTCCCATAGATGAAATAAGTTCAAAACTAGAATTTGAAGTAAAACCAATAATTCCTCGTTTTGTTAAAGAACATGAAGTATTATATGATGCATTTTACAATGCCTTTAATGAATTTTCAACAAGAAGTAGTGATGTTCAATTTATAGGAAAAAACAATTTTTTAAAGCAACCAGAATTTAATAACATTGAAAAAGTTAAAGAAATCTTAAATAATTTTGAAGATATTGATAAAGTTAGCAAGATGGAAGAAGAAGATAATGGAATTAATATTTATATTGGTAACGAAAGTGAATTATCTCCAGATGTTGCAGTAATAAAAACAAAATATAATTACAATGGAGAAGAAGGCACCATTGCCATAATAGGTCCAAAAAGAATGGAATATGATAAAGTCGTAGGCATTCTAAACTACATTAGAGATAATATAGATATTAGTTAGGAGTTGAATTTATGAAAAATAAAAAAATAGAAGAAAAACATAATAATAAGAATGAATTAAATGAGAAAGAAAAAATTAAACAAGAAGAAAAATTAATAGATGAAGCAAGCAATGACAATGAAACATTACTTCTAGGAAATAGAATTAAAGAATTAGAAGAAAAATTAGTAAGAAATCAAGCTGAACTTATCAATTATAAAAAAAGAATTGAAACTGAAACTTTGAGAATGTTAAAATATTGCAATGAAGATATCATATTAGACATTATTTCAATTGTAGATAATTTTGATATAGCCTTAAAAAATAACACTCAAAACCCTGAATTAGTAAAATACTTAGAAGGTTTTACAATGATTTATAGTAATTTAAAAAACATCTTAGATAAATACGAAGTAAAAGAAATTGTAGCACTAAATGAAGAATTTGATGCTACATATCATCAAGCGGTTATGACTGAACATAAAGAAGATGTTAATCCTGGTATAGTAATAGAAGTGTTACAAAAAGGATATACATATAAAGATAAAGTAATAAGACATGCTATGGTAAAAGTTAGCTGTTAAAAAAAAGGAAGGAATGATATATATGAGTAAAATTATAGGAATTGATTTAGGTACCACGAATAGTTGTGTATCTGTATTTGAAGGAGGAGAAGCCAAAGTTATCACCAATGCTGAAGGAGAACGTACAACTCCATCAGTTGTAGCATTTAAAAACGGTGAAATCATTGTCGGTGCCGCGGCTAAAAGACAAGTAGTAACTAATCCCGATACAATTAGTTCTATCAAAAGAAAAATGGGAACTAAAGAAAAAGTAAAAGCAAATGGCAAAGAATATACACCAGAAGAAATAAGTGCAATGATACTAGGTGATTTAAAGAAGACTGCTGAGAGTTATTTAGGAGAAAAAGTTACTAAAGCAGTAATTACTGTACCAGCATATTTTAACGATGCTCAAAGACAAGCAACAAAAAATGCTGGTAAAATAGCGGGACTCGAAGTAGAAAGAATAATAAATGAACCCACTGCGGCCGCTCTTGCGTATGGACTTGATAAACAAGAAAACATGCATACTATCTTAGTATATGACCTTGGCGGAGGAACATTCGATGTTTCTATCCTTGAACTAGGCGATGGTGTTTTTGAAGTAAAATCTACCGCTGGTAATAACAAACTAGGAGGAGACGACTTTGATGAAAGAATCGTTAACTATTTAGTTGAAACATTTAAAAAAGAAAATGGAGTAGACCTAACTAAAGATAAAATGGCTATGCAAAGACTTAAAGATGCAGCCGAAAAAGCTAAAAAAGACTTATCAGGAGTAACAACAACTCAAATAAGTTTACCATTTATCTCTCAAAGCACTGATGGCCCACTTCACTTAGAAGTAAGCCTATCAAGAGCTAAGTTTGAAGATTTAATTAGAGACTTAGTAGATTCAACACTAGAACCAGTAAGAAAAGCCATGAAAGATGCTAAATTAACTAAAAATGATATTAACAAAGTAATCTTAGTTGGTGGTTCAACAAGAATACCATGTGTTCAAGAACTAATCAAGAAAGAATTAGGAAAAGAACCTTCTAAAGAAGTTAACCCAGATGAAGTAGTTTCTATGGGTGCGGCTATCCAAGGTGGAGTCTTAACCGGAGATGTTAATGATATCGTATTACTTGATGTAACACCATTATCACTTGGTATTGAAACCCTAGGAGGAGTAATGACTGTATTAATTGATAGAAATACAACCATCCCAACATCAAAGAGCCAAGTATTCTCAACCGCTGCCGATAATCAACCTGCTGTAGACATTCATGTATTACAAGGTGAACGTCCAATGGCCGCAGATAACAAAACTCTAGGCAGATTCCAACTTACAAATATTCCACCAGCACCACGTGGCATACCTCAAATTGAAGTAACATTTGATATAGATGCTAATGGTATAGTTAATGTAAAAGCCAAAGATTTAGGCACAAATAAAGAACAATCTATTACCATCACAGCCACAAACACATTAACAGAAGAAGAAATTGATAAAATGATGAAAGAAGCAGAAGCTAACAAAGAAGCCGATGCTAAAAGAAAAGAAGAAGCCGATGCCAAAAACGATGCCGAACAAGTAATCTTCGCTACTGAAAAAGCCATTAAAGACTTAGGCGACAAAGTAACAGAAGAAGAAAAGAAAGAAGCTGAAGACTTAATCAAAGATTTAAAAGAAGCCGTTGAAAAAAACAACATTGAAGATATTAAATCTAAGAAAGATAAATTACTTGAATGTGCTAACAAATTAGCTGTTAAAGTATATGAAGAAGCAGCTAAAAAAGCCGAAGCAGAGAAAAAAGAAACTGAAACCCCAAACGAAGAAGAAAACAAGAACAAAAAAGATGATACAACAATCGACGCTGATTACGAAGAAAAATAATAATACAAATATGTATATAGGAAGTTCTAACACTAGGACTTCCTATAACTAGTATTATATTGAAAGGATATTATAAAATATGGGTATTTTGAAAAGAAGTGAAATAGATAATAAGTACAAATGGGATTTAACAAAAATAGTCAAAGACAAAAACGAATTTGATAAAAAATATAAAGAAATAGAAAAATTAATTAATAATATCAGTAATTATAAAGATATAATTACCAAAGATGAAAACACCTTATACAACTTCTTAAAAGATTACGAAGAATTGGATAACAAATTTTCCCAATTATATGTATATGCACACATGAACTGTGATACAGATACCTTAGATAGTGATAAACAAAGTTTAAAACTTAGAACAGAAAAACTAGGAGAAATCATGAGTGATAAATTATCATTCATAACACCAAATCTATTAAAACATGATTACAAAGACATCTTAAAACTAATCGAAAAAAACAAAAAACTAGAACCATATCGTTTTGATTTAGAAAAAACCTTTGCTTATCAAAAATACACTCTAAGTGAAAAAGAAGAAAAAGTTATTGCTAAATTAAATAATGCTCTAGGAGTTCCATATGATGTTCAATATAATTTAATGAATGCTGATATTATACTAGGCAATATCAAAGATGAAAAAGGTAATGAAATATCACTTACTAGCAGTAATTACAACAAATACATGAAAAGTAAGAACCGTAACATTAGAGAAAGTGCCTTTAATATCATGTATGAATTCTATAAAAATCATAAAAATACATTTTCAGCAACCTATAAAGGAAAAATAAAAGAAGACATCGCATTAAGTGAAATAAGAGGCTATAATTCACCTCTTGAAGCTAGCTTGTATAAAGATAGAGTAGATATTAAAACTTATCAAAATCTAATTAACAAAGTTCATAATAACTTAGATAAAATGTATGACTATTTAGAACTAAAAAGAAAATTTTTAAACCTAGAAGAAATGCATATGTATGATATTTATACTCTAATTACTACCTTAGAAGAAAAAGATATAAGTTATGAAGAAGGCAAAAAACTAGTAATTGAAGCATTAAAACCACTCGGTTCTGATTATTCTAGCCTCCTAACCAAAGCATTTAACGAAAAATGGATTGATGTTTATCCCAATAAAGGCAAAAAAAGCGGAGCCTATAGCTGGGGTACCTATGGAACAAACCCTTATCTATTACTCAATTATGATAATACGATTAATTCTGTTTCTACACTAGCCCATGAACTAGGCCACTCCTTACATAGTTATTATTCAACCCATAATCAAAGTTACACATACTATGATTATCCTATCCTTTTAGCGGAAATAGCATCCACCGTAAATGAAATGATATTAAACAATTATCTATATGAACATGCTAAGACAACTGAAGACAAAATTACATATCTAAGTGAATTCTTAGAAGATGTAAGAACCACTATATATAGACAAACAATGTTTGCCGAATTTGAAATGATCATGCATGATAAAGAACAAAAAGGTATTCCCCTTACTTGTAACGAATTTACAAGCACTTATTATGAACTAAATAAATTATACTATGGTGACAAAATAGTAAGTGATGACTTAATCAAATATGAATGGGAAAGAATTCCACACTTTTATAGTTCATTTTATGTATACAAATATGCAACAGGTTTATCCATTGCCATTAAAATAGCATATGATATAATAAATAAAAAAGATAACATGTTAGAAAAATATATAAATTTCCTTAAAAGTGGATGTAGTAAATACCCAATAGAATTATTAAAAGATCTTGGCATTGATTTAGAAAGTGGCAAAGTTATTGATGAAGCTTTAGAATTATTTGCCAAGAAAAAAGAAGAATTAAAAAAAATATTAAGTAGTAAGTAGGTTATATTATGAATAAAAAAGATTATTATGAGGTTTTAGGAGTTTCTAAAAATGCAACTGATGATGAAATAAAAAGTGCTTTCCGTAAATTAGCAAAAAAATATCACCCTGATGTTTGCAAAGAACCTGATGCTGAAGCAAAATTTAAAGAAGTACAAGAAGCATATGCTGTATTAAGTGATAAAGACAAAAGAAGCAAATATGATCAATTTGGACATTCTGCATTCACAAATGCCAGTGGAGGTTTCTCAGGCTTTGAAGGTTTTGACTTTGGAGGCATGAATGATATATTTGATGATATATTGTCAGGTTTTGGTTTTTCCTCTAGTAGAAGAAGCAATACTTCAAGTGCTAGAGATGGCAATGACATTTTATACCGTATGAGCATTGACTTCATGGAAGCTGTAAATGGTACCACTAGAGATATTAATTTAGATGTTACCGAAGAATGCAGTGAGTGTAATGGTAAAGGTGGCTTTGATTTTCATACCTGTGATAAATGCCATGGTTCAGGAACTATTGCAACCGAACAAAGAACATTATTTGGGAGTTTTCTTACTAAAATAACCTGTCCAGAATGTAAAGGAAAAGGTAAAACATACGAAAGAAAATGTAGTACTTGTAAAGGAATTGGAACAGTAAAGAAAAACAAGACAATTACAGTAACTATTCCCGCAGGAGTAGACGATGGTAACAGATTAAGACTTGCCGGAAAAGGTGAAGCTGGTATCAACGGAGGAAGACAAGGAGACCTATATATTGAATTTACCGTCAAAAAGCATGAATTTTTTCAAAGAAAAGATGACGATATTTATGTAACTATACCATTAACAATAAAAGAAGCAGTATTAGGATGCAAAAAAGAAGTTCCTACAGCATATGGCCTTGTTAACTTAACCATTCCAGATGGTTCACAAAATGGTGATAAGTTAAGATTAAAAGGAAAAGGTATGCAAAATGTTTCTAATAAAAGATATGGTGATATGTATGTTATCCTAAATGTCATCATTCCAGAAAAACTATCAAGAGAACAAAAAAGAATATTTGAAAGTTTAGATAATAATGAGTTAGAAAAACATGATGCCTTTAAAAAATATAGAAATTATTTAAAATAAGAAGAATACTTATAATTGTATTTTTCTTTTTTTCATTTGCTATGCCGTTTTAGTTCTAAAAAAAACATTCTTAAAAACTAAAATTGCAAGTAGCAAAAACAAAATAATAAAATATATGTATAATAAATTTCTTTTTATAGCAATATTTCTATGAAAGGAGATTTTTATGCCACGTCATAAAGTACAAATAGCAAACGTAAATACTGCTAATATTAAAGTTTTAAGTAATGAAGAAATGATTAACTTATTTAAAAGAATGAAAGAAGGAGACATATTTGCTAAAGAAGAACTCATAAATGGCAATTTAAAATTAGTACTTAGCATATTAAGATCTTTCTCAAGTAGAAACGAAAATATGGATGATTTATTTCAAGTTGGCGTTATTGGCTTAATAAAAGCCATCGATAATTTCGATTTATCTTATGGATTAAAACTTAGTACTTATGCAGTCCCCATGATAAGTGGAGAAATAAAAAGATATCTAAGAGATAATAATGCACTTAGAATTTCCAGAAGTATCAAAGACATTGCATACAAAACATTAAAATTAAGAGAAGAAATGCAAGATAAAAATGGTAATTATCCTACTAATAAAGAAATTGCAAATATTCTTAATGTAAGTGAATATGATATTGTTAATGCCCTCGACTCCTTATCTAGTCCCATTAGTATGTATGAACCTATTTATAACGATGGAGGAGACACTATCTATTTATATGACCAAATATCTAACCAAAAAGATGAATATGAGTTAGAAACAAAAATTGCCTTAAGCAAAGCCTTAGAAAAATTAAAAAAAAGAGAAAGAAAAATATTAAACGAAAGATTTATAATTGGTAAAACTCAAATGGAAATTGCTGATGAACTAGGTATTAGCCAAGCCCAAATATCAAGAATTGAAAAAAATGCTATTACTAATATTAAAAAACTAATTAAATAAAAATAATTACATATATTTAATTAGGTGGTACTATGCGTCTATCCGATTTACAAAGCAAAGAGATTATCGATATTGTTGATGGCAAAAAAGTAGGTAAAATTATTGATATTGTTATTGATCCATCTAATGGCAAAATTAATAGTATGGTCATTGAAAGAGGATTTAATAGAAAAATCTTAAGTAGCAAAGAAGAATATGAGGTTAAATGGATGCAAATACTTAAAATTGGGGAAGATATTATTTTAGTAGATACTAAGAATAAAAACTAGTATCTTTTTTACATTACTTACTTCATACATTTGTTTGAAACAATACTTGACATTAGTATAATATTATATTATAATTAAATTGATTTAGAAAGATGTGATAATATGTCAAATAAGAAAGGATTTACTTTAATAGAATTACTTGGAGTACTAGTAATATTAGGATTAGTTTTAGTTTTCACAATGCCAGATGTTATAAAAAAAATCAATCTAGGTAATAAAAAAACATATGAAATGTTAAAAGAAAACATGAAAACTGGTGCCGAAAGTTATGTGAATGAATGTAGCACCTCATCCAGTTTATATAAAGTTTATCTAATAGATAAAGATAGCAAAATTAATGATATTAGTAATAAATATAATATAAGTAATGAATTAATATGTAGTAGTATTGGAATGAATGAATGTGAAAATAATTATCTAATTAAAAAAGATACTGTTATATTGATACCTTATACCTGTACAGCTATATATGATAAAACCACCATAAGTGCCATAGAACTTATTTACAATGGATTTTTAAAAGGTAACAAAGACAAAAGAGTAATTAGAAGTGTAGATAATAAAGATGTAAGCACATGCTTAAAAGTAGAAATAAATTATGATGAATATAGTTATAAGTATAGTTATATAATTAATGATAAGGAATGTGAGTAGTATGGTATTTGTAGGAAACAATTGGGATAAAGTATTAGATAGTGAATATAAAAAAGAGTATTTTATTAATTTAGTTAAATTTGTAAACAAGATATATCAAGAAGAAACTGTATTTCCTCCTAAAAATCATATCTTGTCCGCACTTACCATGACTGATTATAATGATGTCAAAGTAGTTATTTTAGGACAAGACCCATATCATGGAATAGGGGAAGCAAACGGACTATCGTTCTCCGTAAACGATGGGGTAAGAATACCGCCTTCATTACAAAACATTTATAAAGAGTTGTACAATGATTTAGGTTGTGAAATAGCTAAAACAGGAAATTTAGAACCATGGGCGAAACAAGGAGTTCTACTCTTAAATGCTGTTTTAACCGTTACCAAAGATAAACCAGCCTCACATAAAAACATGGGTTGGGAACTATTTACTGATGCCATTATTAAAAAAGTAAATGAAAAAGAAACACCAGTTGTCTTTCTTTTGTGGGGCTCTTTTGCCCGAAGTAAAAAAAATTTAATTACTAATCCTAGACATTTAGTAATTGAATCGACACATCCATCACCATTTTCAGCCTCAAACGGTTTTTTTGGAAGCAAACCATTTTCAAAGACAAACAATTTCTTAAAAGCAAATGGTATCAAAGAAATAGATTGGAGAATAAAAAAATGATTTCATAATTTGAAATCATTATAATCATCATCACTCATATCTTTTTTGTCATAGAATAATTTTTCTTCATATTTACAAATAAGAGCCACAATATTATTAGGAAAAGTTCTTACTAATTTATTATATTTAGTAATATTCTTGTCATAATATTTTTTTAAAGTATCCAATTTATCATCTATTTCCTTTAATGAAACAGATATCTTTTTTATTTCCTCACTTTTTTCTAGTTCCTTATATTCAGTCTTTAAACTAGTAAATTCATTCGTGGCTAGAACCAATTGCCTATCCAATTCAAAATTACTTATTTTTCTTGACCTTAGTTTAATAATATCCTCAAATATTTCTTTCTCAATTTTAACATTCCCTTTTATAATAGCCATAGCCTTATTTAAATCATCATACTTACTCCTTAAAAGAGTATCAATATTAGCCTCTGCTTCATTTATTCTAATAATTGATTCCTGAAATTTATTATAAATAACCATGTAAAAAGCAACAAGACCACAGATAATAAGTACAGTAATTAATAAATATATAAAAAGTAAGTCCATATTCTCACATCCTAAAAACATTATAGCAAAATAAAACTATTTTTTCAACTAAAACTCTTTAATAAATTTAATTGGCTCTTCAAATGTAACAAAATCCAAGTAAATCATTAAAATTAAATACCATTCCCCATTAGTAGGATTACTTAAGATAATATGATCTCTTCCAGCTTGTTCAATTACTCCTGTAAAAAGTTTATCCTTATAATCTTCACTACCAGGAATTGTTACATATACTTTAGCCATTTTCCCCTTATTTAACCTAAGAATGTTCTCAATATATGACATCTCCTCATCATTAGTGAAAACATTTTGAGCCTCATAACTAGGTACACTTTGTTGGTTTGGAATAGTATTATTATTTAAACCAGTACCAGGGAAAGTAGGATTACTACCATAATAACCATTGTTCATAAAATCATTCCTTTCTTTAAAAATTATATGAATAAGTTAAGTAAAATATGAAAATACTAGATTTTTTCTTTATAAAACAAAAAAAATGTAGTATAATGTTTTTAAGGTTGAAGGTGATTATATGAATATAAGAGTAGGAGTTTCTAATAGACACGTTCATTTACTTGAAAGTGATTATGAAATATTATTTGGGAAAAATAGTCATTTAACAAAAAGAAACGATTTATCACAAGATGATGAGTTTGCATCAAACGATGTTGTAACTATAAAAACAGAAGCAGGTACCCTAAACAATGTAAGAGTTTTAGGACCATTTCGTAATTATACACAAGTAGAAGTCTCTAAAACAGACACCTATACATTAAAAATTAATCCTGCATATGCTTCATCAGGTCATTTTGAAGATGCCAGTGTTGTTACTATTGTAGGACCAAAAGGCAAAGTCACCAAAAAATGTTGCATCTTAGCAGTTAGACATATCCATGTTAACAATATTGACGATACATATCATGATGGCCAAAAAGTTAGTGTTATTGTCAATACAATAAAAGGTGGTATTATGGATAATGTATATATCAAAAAAGGCAAAGGTTATCATTTTGAACTTCATTTAGATACCGATGATGCCAATGCCTTCGATTTAAAAAACGGAGATTACGTAAGAATTATAGATGAGGAAGTGTAAAAATGACATATTTAGATTACTCGGCAACCACGCCAATTAGAAAAGAAGTATTAGATATATATAACAAAGTATCTTTAGAGTATCCTGGAAATTCCAATTCCTTACACTCCTTAGGGGTAAAAAGTAAAGAATTAGAAGATAAATGTACCAAAATAATTAGTAATTTACTCAAAGTAAAACCAAGTGAAATCATATATACCTCTGGTGCTAGTGAATCAAACAACACAGCAATTAAAGGAATATGTTTAAAATATCAAAATCGTGGTAAACACATCATAACCACATATTTAGAACACTCTTCTATTATAGCTCCCTTAAACTATTTAAGTGATTTAGGCTTTGAAGTAGATTTTGTTAAAATCAAAGAAAATGGTTTAGTAGATATAGAACACCTAAAAAGCCTCCTTAGAGACGATACAATTCTAGTTAGCATATGTGCTGTTGACAGTGAAATAGGACTCAAAGAACCAATAAATGAAATTGCCAATATCTTAAAAAATTATCCAAAATGCTTTTTTCATGTAGATTGTACCCAAGCTCTAGGTAAAATAGATATTGATTTTAACAACATTGATTTAGCTAGTATGTCAGCCCATAAATTGTTCGGACCAAAAGGTATAGGATTACTAATAAAAAAAGAAAACATTGTAATTGAGCCACTCATTCACGGAGGAAAAAGTACAACCCCCTATAGAAGTGGCACACCACCATTACCTTTAATCGCAGGACTTACTAAAGCCCTAGAATTAAGCATTCCAAACGTAGATAAAAATTATGACTATATAGAAAAATTAAGTGATAGAGTAAAAGAAAAACTTAGTACATACAAAAACGTTCATATAAATAGTACTAATAATTCCATTCCTCATACCATTAATTTTAGTTTAAAAAACATCAAACCAGAAACATTCATTCATGCCCTAGAAGAAAAAGAAATATATATATCTACCAAAAGTGCTTGTTCCAAAAGTGATTCAATATCTAAAAGTGTATTTGCTTTAACCAACGATTATGAATTATCAAATACGACTCTAAGAATTAGCATATCTTGTATGACAACAGAAAGTGAAATTGATTATTTCCTATCTACATTTGATGAATGTATAAATAAACTAAATTTATGAGTGAGGTAATTTATGAAAATAATTAAATTTAATGCAATATGGTGTCCTGGTTGCTTAGTAATGAAATCAAGATGGAAAAAAGTATGTAATGAAATACCTGATCTTGATATTACTAATTATGACTATGATATAGATACAGACATGGTAAATAAATATAACATAGGTAAAATTTTACCCGTAACTATATTTTTAAACAAAGAAGAAGAAGTAGAAAGATTAATTGGAGAAATATCTTATGATAAATTAATTGAAACAATTAATAAATATAGAGGTTTTTAAAATGAAAAATAAGTATATAAAATATATAGTTATTTTAGTCTTAGCATTATTTACCTTTATACCTAGCACTAAAGCACTAGAAGAAAATATTGTTAATATCCATCTATTTTATTCTAAAGTATGCCATCATTGTGCAAAAGAAATAAAAGTAATTAATGAATTAGAAAAAAAATACAATAACTTAAAAGTGTATAAACACGAAACTTCTACTCAAGAAGCATACGAATTGCTAAAAAAAGTAGAAAATCACTTTAACATCAAAATAAAAACAGTACCATTTACCGTTATTGGAGAAAAGTATTATTCAGGTTACAGTGAAGAAAATACCAAAAAAGAATTTGTAGAAATAATCGAAGTATATTCCAAAACTGGATACAAAGACATAGTAGGAGAATATATGGGGAATATAGAATTGCCTAAAGAAGAAATAAATAACAATACCAAAGACAACATTGACGATTTAATAAAAGAAGAAAAAAACAACAAAATAGTAAATATCCCTTTAATTGGCAAAATAAATTTAAAAAATCTAGCAATACCTTTAGTAACCATAATAATTGGCTTATTAGATGGCTTTAATCCATGCGCCATGTGGGTTTTACTATTCCTAATCAGCATGCTTCTTGGCATGAAAGATAAAAAAAGAATGTGGTCATTAGGCCTAGCATTTATAATAACATCATCCCTAATATATTTCTTATTCATGGTAGCATGGCTAAACATCACAAGCATCATTACCAAAGTAACATTATTTAGAACCATCATTGCCATCATCGCCCTAATCGGCGGGAGCATTAATTTTTATAGTTATCTAAAAACCAGAAAAGAAACAGGATGCAATGTCATAGACGATAAAAAAAGAGCAAAAATATTTGATAAAATAAAGAAATTCACTCATGAAAAAAGTTTTATCTTAGCACTACTTGGTATTATCTCCTTAGCAATAACCGTTAACCTAGTAGAACTAGCTTGTTCAGCAGGATTACCTGTCATGTACATTGAAATACTTAACATGAATAATCTAAGCAATTTAGAATACTATTTATATATTATCTTATATGTAATCTTCTTTATGTTAGACGACATTATTGTCTTTACCGTAGCAATGATATCGTTAGAACTAACAGGTTTTTCTACCAAATATGGAAAACTATCTAAACTAATCGGGGGTATTTTATTAATAGCAATAGGCATTCTAATGCTTATCAAACCAGAATGGTTAATGTTTAATTTTAATTAGGAAGTGTAGTATGAAAAAGTTTTATCTATTTTTATTCAATTATGGAGTTTTACTATTATTAGAGTTTATATATGGCATCTTAACATTTGATAACTTCTCGCGGAGTACGATTATTAATATCATTCTATTTATGATACCTATTTCTTTAATAATAACACTAATAACCAGTTTATTTAATGAAAAAGTAAATAAAATCATTACCTTTGTTATATATGGATTTCTAGGTATTTGGTATAATATTTATTTTGTCTTTGAAAAAATATTTGATTCCTTTTTCTCATTATCAGTATTTAAACTAAGTGATCAGGGTCTAAAATTCGCTGGTAATGGAATAAGTGGTATATTTAAAAACATCTACGGAGTGTTACTACTATTTCTTCCTTTAATACTAGCAATAATACTAAAAGATAAACTTAGCTTTAAAAAAATGAAATTAAAAGAAATACCATTTTATCTTCTTGCCATAATAGTATTCTTCTTTGTCTTCACCTTCAATGTAGAAAAACAAAAAGGAATTACATACAGTGCATATGACTTATATCATAACATCAATGATAACGCTCTAAATATTGAGAAACTTGGCCTAATCAATGCTACATTCATAGATATAGACAGATCCATAAGAGGCTTTGAAGAAAAAATAATTATAAATAATAAAAATGATAATAAAGAAAACAAAGATAACCAAGACAAAAATAATAAAGACGAAATATTTGTTTACGAAGACAACAAATTAGATATTGACTTTGATAGTATCCTAAACAAAGTAAGTGGCGATAACAAAACAATTACCAATTATATTATGAATGATACACCGACCAAACAAAACAAATATACAGGAATATTTAAAAATAAAAACCTAATATATATAACCGCGGAAAGTTTTAGTGAAATTGCCGTTTCAAAAGAACTTACCCCAACCTTATACAAATTAGTTAACGACGGGTTTCATTTCACTAACTATTATTCCTCTAATAACTTAAGCACCATAGGAGGAGAGTTTCAATCCTTAACTGGACTATATGCTAATAACACAATACTTAAAACATGGCGTAGTGGAAACAATTATTTCCCTTATGGACTTGCCACGATGTTCAAAAATGAAGGATATCAAACATATGCCTATCATGATCATTCATATACCTTCCAAGACAGAAACAAATATATAAAATCAATGGGTTTCGATAACTTTAAAGCTTGTTACAATGGCTTAGAGAAACTCATTAATTGTAAACAGTGGCCAGAAAGTGATGTTGAAATGATCGAACAAACTACCAGTGATTATCTTGATAATGATAAATTTATGACGTATTACATGACAGTATCTGGACATTTTGAATATAACTGGGGCAACAAAATGAGCAAAAAACATTATGAAAAAGTAAAAGATTTACCTTACAGTGAGCCCGTTAAAGCCTATCTTGCTACTCAAATAGAATTAGACAAAGCACTAGAACTATTAATTAACAAACTAGAAGAAAAAGGCAAATTAGATGATACAGTTATCGTTTTACTCTGCGATCACTATCCATATGGATTAAAACTAGAAGAAATTAATGAATTATCAAACTATCAAAGAGATGCTGTTGTAGAAATAAATAGCAATAACCTTATAATATGGAATAGTAAAATAAAAAAGACTACAGTGGATAAAGTAGCCATGTCTATTGATGTAATACCTACCGTATATAACTTATTTGGTTTAAAATACGATTCAAGATTATTCATGGGAAAAGATATTTTCAGTGATAGTGAGGGAATAGCATTCTTCAAAAACAGAAGTTGGGTAACAAACAAAGGAACCTATTTAACAAGTGGTAACAAAATAATAAACAACAGCGAAGAAGTAAGCGAAGATTACATTCAAAATATTAGTAATATCGTAGCCAATAGAATGAACATGAGCAGACTAATAATCAAATCTAATTATTACAATGTCTTAAAATAAATAACATTAAAATTATATACTATTGCTATGCTGTTATAATTCTAAAAATTATCTTATGAAAAGAGCACCTAAAAAACTAGGTGTTTTTTTAACTAACTCCTCAAAAAACTATCAATAATCAATAAACATTCCATATAATTAGTACTTAAAGGAAAATGGTTTGCATTTTTAATAGTAATCAAAGCCGAATCCTTAATATACTTATTCATAATCATACCATCACTTATTGGAGTTTCCGTATCATATTCACCCCACAACAAAATCGTAGGACACTTTATTAAACTAAGTTTATCTATATAATTATCATTAACCACTTTTACCAAAGTATTTCTTAAAATAACATTACTATTATTATAATCCTTAGAACCATATTTTCTCCTCAAATCATCAAGCAAATAATTAGCTCTTTTCTCATTATAAAATTTCTTTATTAAATTCTTTAACAATTTATACTTATACATCTTATACTTCTTATAAATACTTTTCTTTTTATTTATTCCTGCTGAATCAATTAAAATTATCTTATCAGGATTATATTTCC
This sequence comes from Clostridium sp. CAG:762, assembly GCA_000432575.1. Classification (GTDB taxonomy): domain Bacteria; phylum Bacillota_I; class Bacilli_A; order RF39; family UBA660; genus CAG-762. The sequence continues at coordinate 10,080 of HF996836.1, read as the reverse complement.
TATTAGTAACAAGATCAATAATCACCTTGCCACCAAAAGAATGACCAAGCAAAGTAGGGGATTGTATTTTGAATTGCTTAATAAATTCTAAAACTATCTCACTATAATCAGCAGTATTAAAAGATTCTCTTAATTCACTCTCACCAAATCCGGGTAAATCAATAGCATAAATAGAGTAATTATCCTTCAAATCATTAATAAGATTATTAAAATAATCCAAACAAAGCCCCCAACCATGTAAAAGAATCAAATTCTTACCATGACCAACATGCATATAATTAATATTAATACCTAAAATACTTGTTTTCATAAATTCACCTAATGAATTCTATGTTAAAATGTTTAAAAAAATGTTTGACAAATAATTACTTTTAATATACAATATTAATGTGGCAGATGGAGTAGTACTCAAGAGGCTGAAGAGGCGCCCCTGCTAAGGGTGTAGACTGGGAAACTGGTGCGAGAGTTCAAATCTCTCCTACTCCGCCATATATATTTGTAAGTAGCATCCGTTAAGGATTTTTATTTTTTCTAAGAAAGGGTGTGTTATATGAATAAATTTAATCCTAGTAAGTTTTTAAATGGTGAAATAAATATAGATAATTGTAATCATGAAGTAGTTTTCAAAAGTAGCAATGATGAAGGAAGAACGGGTTTTTATTTCTATTACTGTCCTATCTGTTCATCTAACATAATTCAAAGCATCAGCAGTGGTTTTGAAAACAATCGATGCGTTTACTTAACCGATGTTACTAGAACTAAAGATATTCATTATATCAAAGGTTTCATAACATCCCTTGCTTATTGCAATAAAGACAAAGAATATTTTAATTTAAATAGATATTTTATAAAACACAAAGACGAAATAAAAAATGAATTAGATAAAATAAATAATAGTACCAATAATAAAAAACTTATTAAAAAATAAGAGGTTAATATGAGTATTACAAGTGTAAAAAATCATTTAAAAAAATATAACAAAGATAAAGATATAATTATACTAAATGAAAGCAGTGCCACTGTTTTAGAGGCAGCTAATGCCTTAAATACATTACCCGAAAGAATAGCCAAAACCATTTCCTTAAAAAATGGTGAAGATAAAATAATGCTTATCCTTATGGCGGGCAATATGAAACTAGATAATGCTAAATTTAAAAATACATTTGGTTTTAAACCAAGAATGCTAAACAAAGACGAAGCCTTAATTCATACAGGACATCCTGTTGGAGGAATATGTCCCTTTGGTTTAAAAGAAGAAGCAGATATCTACTTAGACATATCCCTAAAAAAATATGATACCGTCTTCCCAGCCTGTGGTAGTTGCAATTCGGCAATTGAACTTAGTATAAAAGAATTAGAAGAAATAATACCAACTAATAAATATGTTGATGTATGCAAGCCTATCGATTAGGCCTTTAAGCTGAAATAGCTCAGTTGGTAGAGCAATCCTCTCGTAAGGGATAGGTCGTAGGTTCAAGTCCTATTTTCAGCACCATTGGGAAATCTGTCCAGACTTTTATAGTTTTGGATTAAGTATAGAAAATATCAATTTTAAAAGAAATTGGTATTTTTTTTACCAGTATAAATTTTAAAATAAAAATAGATAAATACAAAACCAATAACAAAATAAGATTCATTTATTATCTTATTTTTTTCTATTCATTTAATCAATCTAAAGAACTATAACAGCATAGCAAAAACAACAAATAATAGTATTTAACCATTAAAAGTGTCAAATAAATATAATAATTATTTTAAATCATAAAAAAGTATGCTATAATCAAATAAGAAAGTAGAGATGATTCACATGCGTAGTATAACAGATATGGATTTAAGTAGTAAAAAAGTAATATTAAGATGTGATTACAATGTACCCATCAAAGACGGAATTATAGAAGACGATACCAGAATTAGAATGAGTTTAGATACAATTAATTATTTACTTAAAAATAATTGCAAAATAATTATCTTATCTCATTTAGGTAAAATCAAAAAAGAAAGCGATAAAGCAAAAAATTCTCTATATCCTGTTAGCATTCGATTAGGTAAATTACTCCATAAAAATATTCTATTTTCCAAAGATACTAGAAGTGATGAACTAACCAAAATGGCTTCTAACTTAAAAGAAAAAGAAATATTATTAATAGAAAATACAAGATATGAAGATTTAAATTCAAAAAAAGAAAGCTCATGTGATATGGATCTTGCTTCATACTGGGCATCCTTAGGCGAAGTATTTATCAATGATGCTTATGGTACCTTACATAGAGCACATGCCTCTAATGTCGGCATCGCCAAAATACTTCCAAGTGCTGTAGGATTTCTAGTTTTAAACGAACTAAATAAAATAGACAGCCTCTTAGAAGAAAACACAAAACCTTTTATTGTTATTATGGGAGGCAAAAAAGTAAGCGATAAAATCAAAGTAATTGACAACTTAATAACTAAGTGCGATAAACTATTAATTGGCGGAGGAATGGCCTATACCTTCTTAGCATCTTTAGGTTATAATGTTGGCTCATCCCTAATAGATACAGAATCGTTAGACTATGCTAAGAATATCTTAATAAACTATAAAAATAAAATAGTATTACCAGTAGATGCCATTGTTGCAACAGAAATTAGCCCTGAAGCACATGCTACCAACAAAAACATAGATAGCATTTTAGATAATGAAATAGCCCTTGATATTGGCCGAGAAACCATAAAACTATTTGAATACAATTTACAAAATGCCAAAAGAGTTATTATGAATGGTCCAATGGGAGTATTTGAAATAGAAAAATTTAGCCATGGGACAAAAGCTATCTATGAATACTTAACCAAAAACAATATAAAAACCATAATTGGAGGTGGAGACTCAGCATCATCCGTTAATAAATTAGGTTATACTAACAAATTTTATCATGTATCAACAGGAGGTGGAGCAACACTTGAATACTTAGAAGGTAAAACATTACCAGGATTAAGTGTTATTGAAGATGGAAAATAAAGAAATAATAAAAAATGAAGAAGATATAGAAAACAAAAAAAATAGTAAAACTAAATATATCCTAAATATGATAATCATGTTTATTGTTATTTTTATCATATTATATTTCACCTTGAAAGATGACTTCAACGAGGTCATAGCCAACATTCAAAAAATGAACATATTCTATTTATTAATAGGCATTATCTTAATGGTATTATATCGTTTTTTCTTAGGTATCAGCTTGTATATCGTGGCCAAATGTAACAAGCAAAAATATAAATTAAAAAAAGCATTTGAATTAAACTTTATTACCCAATTTTTTAATGGAATTACCCCATTTGCCACAGGCGGACAACCTTCCCAAATATATTACTTACATCAAGAAGGAATACCTTATGGAATAGGAACCAATATCGTCTTACAAAACTTTATCCTATACCAAACAGCCTTAATCATATTAGGTCTCTTCGCCGTTATCTATAACCGAGCAACAGGACTATTTCCTAAAAACAATGTCATGGCTAATTTAGTAACATTAGGCTTCATTATTAATTTTCTAGTTTGGCTAGGTTCATTCATTATCAGCTTTGGTAAGAAAATAAGTAGTTTTATTGCTGATAAATTACTTGTCTTCTTAGCCAAATTAAAAATAATTAAAAACCTAGAAAAAACCAAGAAAAAATTTACTGATTATATTACCAGTTTCTATGAAAATGCCATGATATTAAAAGAAAGCAAAAAATATGTATTAATTGGTATCATTGTCAACATCATGGCCTTAGTTTTCCTTTACAGTGTACCTATTATCTTAATAAAAGGCATCGGATCTACCTCTAATATTAATTATATAACATCTCTTGTCGCTGTGAGTTATGTTATGCTAATTGGCTCATTCGTACCAATTCCAGGAGGAAGTGGGGGAATAGAATATGGCTTTCTCCACTTTTATGGCTACTTCCTAAGTAACTCAGTTCTAGTATCAATCATGCTCATTTGGAGAGTAGTAACATATTATATAGGCATGATTTTTGGAGGAATTCTAATTCCATTTTATAAAAAAGGAAGTGATTAACCTTGCGCATAGGAATATTTACCGATACTTATCCACCATTCATTAATGGAGTATCAACCAGTATAGTTATGTTAAAAAAAGCCTTAGAAAAACAAGGACATACAGTTTATATCGTAACAGTTAACAATGAAAATATGAAGTATAAGTATGAAGAAGACGAAAAAGTAATTAGAATACCAGGAATTCCCGTAGGTATTTATGATTACCGTTTAACAGGCATATATCCAGTTAAAATCGTGAATAAAATTAGGAAATGGCACTTAGATGTAATCCATTCCCAAACAGAATTTGGAGTAGGCACCTTTGCCAGAATCATTGCAAAACAATTTCACATCCCCTTAGTTCATACATATCATACCATGTACGAAGACTATGTCCATTATATAACAAAAGGATATTTTGTAGGTACTAGCAAAAAAATTGTTGAATACCTAACACTATTTTATTGCGATAAAACAATATCTGAGTTAATCGTACCAACAGAAAAAACCAAAGAATTATTTAAAGAAAAATACAAAGTAAATAGAAATGTTTATGTCATACCAACAGGTATCGAAATAGAGAAATTTTACCTAGAAAACAACAAAAACTTAAACATCTTAGAAAAAAGAAATAGTTTAGGTATAGCAAAAGATGATTTCGTTATATTATTTGTAGGAAGAATTGGCACTGAAAAAAACATTGATTTACTTCTCAATGGAATGGAGAAACTAATAAAACTAAGCAAAAAAATTAAGTTACTAATTATAGGCGATGGTCCGGATATGGGATATTACAAAGAATATGTTTATAAAAGGAAACTCGGCAAAAATGTCATATTTACAGGAAAAGTACCATGGGATAGCATCAGTGAATATTACCTTATTGCCGATATATTTGCCACAGCCTCAGTAACAGAAACACAAGGCTTAACAGTTATCGAAGCCATGGCCGCAGGATTACCTGTTGTCTGCATCAACGATGAAAGCTTTACAGGCACCATAATGAACAATGTTGATGGAATAATATTTAACAATTTAGAAGAATACATCGAGGCCATCACTAAACTATATCAAGACCGCGAACTACTTAAAAATCTAGGAAAAAAAGCCAGAATTGATGCCGAAAAATATTCATCAGAAAAATTTGCCACTTCCGTATTAGAAGTATATCGTACAGCTATCAAAAAAAATAGAAAAATAGTTATCCCACTCGTAGATACCATAAAGGAAGTGTTTAAAGAAAATGACTAAAATTATAGCCTTAAATCATAAAATGAATTTAAATTACGATTTAGTAAATGAATATATCGAAAGAATAAACAAAGTAAAAACAGATAACAAAATAATAATCATTCCCAGTTACCTATATATTGAAACATTTATTAAAAACACCAAATATGATATAGGTAGCCAAAACCTCAGCAACGAATTAAATGGAGCCTTCACTGGCGAAGTATCAAGCATTCAACTTAATAGCATCGGAGCAAAATACTCTTTAGTCGGCCACAGTGAAAGAAGAAATCTTTTTCATGAAACCGATGAAATAATCAATGAAAAAACAAGACAATGCTTAAACCATGGAATAACCCCAATTATTTGTGTCGGTGAAACATTAAGTGAACATAACAATGATGAAACCCTAGTAAAAATAAATAACCAAATAAGTCATGCTATTTTAGGACTCGATGATTTAAATGAAAAAAAAGAAATTATCATAGCTTATGAACCAATATATGCAATAGGCACTGGTAAAGCACCTGAAGTAAAAGAAATAGAAATTGTTATTAACCATATTTATGAAGTATTAAGTAAATATGATAATATAGATTTCAAAATATTATATGGAGGAAGTGTTAACAAAGAAAATATCAAAAAAATACTTGATATCAATAAACTAGATGGTGTCCTAATTGGCACAATATCTTCAAAAATAGAAGATATAATAAAAATAATTGAAACAGTATAAAAAAAATTAGAGAAGTTGTGGCTAATACTTCTCTTTTTTTACTTTTCGACAAAACTTGTCATAATTCACTCTAGTATAAAATTAGAAAAAGTAATATACTAAATTTAAGAATAAAGGAGGAATTGTAGTATGAAAAAAATTAATGTTTTAATGATTGATGATAATGAATCTTTAATAGATATGGTAGAGGAATATTTCAGTGGAAATGAACAAATATCTATATCT
>HF996836.1:0-3821 GCA_000432575.1 Clostridium sp. CAG:762 | reverse complement strand
CACGATGGAGAAGAAGGTTTAAAATTAATTAAAGAGAAAAAGGACGATTATGATGTAATTTTACTTGACCTAATCATGCCCAAGAAAGATGGATTATATGTATTAGAAGAAATGAAAAAACAAAATATAAATAAGAAAGTAATTGTAGAAACTTCATATAATGCTCCAGATACAATAAGAAAAGTAAGTGAATATGGAGTAAACTATTATATCCTAAAACCATATGATTTAAACGAACTAGAAAAAAGAATTCTTGAAACAACTAATAAAGCAAAAGGAGAGACCATTAATTTATATCAAAATGGATTAGATAAATCCATTACCAACATGTTACATGAACTAGGTATGCCATCACACATCAAAGGATATCAATATATTCGTGAAGGTATCAGCTTAATTTACAATAATCCTAGTATTATTGGAGGCATCACAAAAGAACTATATCCTGAAATTGCCATGAAATATGATACAACAGTATCAAGAGTAGAAAGAGCAATAAGACATGCAATTGAAGTAAGTTGGAATAGAGGTAGCATTGATTACATGGAAGAACTCTTCGGGCACAGTGTTGACTTTGATAAAGCAAAACCAACTAACTCAGAGTTTATTGTAACCGTCGCTGACAAACTAAGATTAGAATATTCAAAAAAATATTAAAAATTAAGTACTTAATAACCTTAAGTATTTTTTTTATTTGTTCACCTCATAGTGCTAATCACTAACTAAAAAACAAAATATTCCACACAACCTATTTTGTACTATATTCATCACTATAACCAAAATAAATCATCGTTAATAAATTAACCACAAGTACTACAACTTTACATTTTTAAGTGTCAAATTTTTAAAAAAATAAAGAAATTTTAGAAAAAAAAAGTAATCTCCATTTTTTTTGACTATATATATAGTTAGAGACCGCTAGAAAGGAACACCAATGAAATTCATAAAAAAACACATTTACCTATTAAGTGGCATTTTAGGTTTAATTATTATTATTATTTCTCTAATTGTTAAAATTAAACTTAATAATAATGTAGTTACAGCAGTTACATTAGAAAGTAGCAAAGAAGAAAAAATAGAAAAAGAAAACATTTCCAAAGAAAATATCAACAAAACCGAAGACTGCTTACTATACAAAGTTGATATTAAAGGAGAAGTAAATAACCCAGGAGTATATCAACTAAGCGAAGAAAGTAGGGTAATAGATGTGATTAATTCAGCAGGGGGACTCACTGACAAAGCCAACACCACATTAATCAATCTATCAAAAAAAATAAAAGATGAAATGGTAATAATCATTTACTCAAATGAAGAAGTTAGTAATAGCAAAAAGGACCGAACCATTACTAAAACAATTGAAAAAGAATGTGTATGCCCAGACATCAAAAACGATTCATGCCTTAATTCCCCCTCCAATACTAGTAACATTGAAGAAGAAAACCAAGTAAGCAAAATAGAAAATAAAATATCACTAAAATCATGTACCCTAGAAGAATTAAAAACTGTCCCCGGCTTAGGAGAAACAAAAGCAAAATCTATATTGGACTACAAAAATCAATATGGATTTAACACCGTTGAAGACTTACTCAAAGTAAAGGGCATTGGAACCACAGTATATGAGAAAATTAAAGACTATTTTAAACCTTAAACAAAAATACACATTCATATTATTTATCACTTTTATTATTTATGCACTAATTATAACAAGTATACCCATGAAAACCACATATAAAGAAAATGATAGCACTTTTGAAGGCAATATTTTATCTATCAAAAAATACGACACTAAAACTACCTTTATTATCAAAGAAAAAAACAAAACAGAAAAAATCCTAGTAAATTATTATGAAACAATAGATAAAATTAATCTTGGGGACAAAGTAAAAATAAAAGGTACATTAAAACTTCCTAGTAAAAATACCGTCCCCAACCTTTTCAATTATCGTAAATACCTAAACAATAATAATATTTATTATATCCTAACCGCAAGTGAAATAACAAAAATAAAAAACAACACCAAAATACTAACTCATTACAAAAATAAATTACAAAAATACATTAATCGTAAAAAAGCCCATACCTACCTAAACATCTTTATACTATCCAATAAAAATGATTTAGATAAAGAAGTCCTTAACTCTTATCAAGTAAATGGTCTATCACATTTATTCTCCATCTCAGGCATGCACATAACATTACTTCTAGGAACCATCTTAAAACTATTAGATAAAGTTAGTTACAACAGATACTATAAATACATTTTTTTAATAATAATACTAATCATTTATATGTATTTAACTGATTTTACTCCATCTATCCTAAGAAGTGGAATTATGTTTATCTTACTAACTTTAAACAAACTATTCAACTTTAAAATAAAAACTAAAAATATTATAATGCTAACATTTATAATAATAGTCTTAATCAACCCATATTATATTTACAATCTAGGTTTTCAATTATCCTATCTAATTAGTTTTTATCTAATTATATTTGCCCATATCATTAATAAACATAAAAATTATTTCAAAAAATTATTTATTACCTCACTAATTTCCTTTTTAGTAAGTTTTCCCATTATCATTAGTAATTATTATCAAGTAAACCTTTTATCCATTCTTATCAACCTATTATTTGTACCAATTATTAGTTATATAGTATTACCTTTAGCCTTTATCACCCTAATATTACCAACAGATAGCCTTTTAATACTTACCATGGACATCCTAGAAGGCATCTCATTATCCTTAACTAATATTAATTATTTGCTTTTAGAGTTACCAAAACCTAGTATCTATTTAATAATAATATACTATGCAACAATTACCTTACTCTTAATAAACAAAAAATGTTTTATCTCATTATTGACCACAATTTTCATTCATAAAATAAGCATCAATTTTAATCCCAATATGGAAATATTATTTCTTGATGTTTCACAAGGCGACTCCATATTACTTCATTATCCCCATAACAAATATAATATTTTAATAGATACTGGAGGTAATTATAATTATGAAATAAGCAAAAATATAATCATCCCTTATCTAAAAAGCAAAGGTATTAACAAGATAGATTATTTAATATTAACTCATGGAGACTATGACCATATGGGAGAATCAATTAATTTAATAGAAAACTTCAAAGTAGAAAAAGTGATATTTAATTGTAGTGAATTTAATGATTTAGAAAAAGAACTAATTAAAGTGTTAGAAAAAAAGAAGATTAAATATTATTCATGCATTAAAGAATTATACATCGATAAAAACAAATTACAATTTTTAAATACTAAGGAATATGATAATGAAAACGATAATAGTAGTGTAATTTATTTTAACTATTATAATTATAAATTCTTATTTATGGGAGATGCATCTACCGAAAGAGAAAAGGATATCTTAGAAAAGTATAATCTTAAAGATGTAGATTTCTTAAAAGTAGGACATCATGGATCAAATACATCATCAAGCGAAGAATTTATAAATAGTATAAATCCTAAATACAGTTTAATTAGTGTTAGAAAGAATAATAGATATGGTCATCCTAATAAAGAAGTATTAGACACTTTAAATGATTCAAAAATATATAGAACAGATCAAGATGGTAGTATTATGTTAAAGATTAAAAATAACAAATTAAAGATTGAAACCTGTAGTCCGTAGAAAGGAGTAGATATGATAGAAGAAATTGATAAAACATATCAACAAATAGAAAACAAGATATTAAATCATGAAATATATCAAAATGTAAAAGATTATTCAAAAGCAAAGGAAAAAATAAAAACATATTTAGAAGTTGGAGAACTACTTAAAAATGTAGAT
>HF996835.1 GCA_000432575.1 Clostridium sp. CAG:762 | reverse complement strand
AAAGTTGAATGGGCTTGAAAATTAAATAGTACTAAACCTATTTTCATTAATGGTAGTTTATTAAAATTTATTCAACTCATTTTATGATTATTTCATTTAAATATAATTTATGAATTTATTATGGTATTGTAATTTTTTTTAATGTCTAGAATTGATTTTATGGGTAGACTAATTTTAGTAGAATGATTTTTTGAATATTTTATAAATAATAAGAGATTAGTTGTTATGTACCAAACTAATCTCATTAATTGAATTTAATTAATTTTTTTCTTTTCTAATTCTTTTGCATCATCTACTTGTTTTAAGCCTAAGTTTATAAAGTATATAATAACTATCCAAGCAGATATTGTTATAGCTATATGAAAAAGATAAATTGGATCACTAATAGGCATATCCCATATTCCGTGGAGTATAATTGGAATTAGGCAAATTAGTAAAAATCTTTTGTCATTTAGATGTTTTTTATCTAGTTTATCAAAACCTTTTACATACATTAATGCTGCACCTTCAATAGCGGCCCAAGCAACGTGTCCACCGGGAGCTAAGAATCCACGAAGTTTAATAACTTGGAGCATTATATTGAGTCCGTTACTTAATCCTAATCGTAGTATGTATCCTGCTGTTTCAAATGCTGCAAATCCAGCACCAACGGCAGCCCCAATTAATAGTCCATCTAATATGTAATTGCTTTTTTTACTTTTAAATAAGAAGAATGCAACAATAGCGGTTTTAGCAACTTCTTCAATAAGTCCGATCATAAGGGCACCTGAATAAGTGGTAATATCAGTATTGAAATCTAATGAGAAGAAAAGTATTGCTAATATTAAGCTTAAGCCTCCACCTAATATAAAATATTTCATAACTTTATAGAATGGTATATTTCTAAATACGTTGATTTCAAAGAAAAATATTAATATAGTAAATGGTACAGCGAAGGCACCAAGCATAATCATTGCTGGTAGAAAGTTTGTATTGCCATATGATATGAAGCCGATTCTAACTGGAATGTATGCTATTATGAAAAATATTAATATTTTAAAATATACCCAAGCACTTGCTTTTTTAGGATCGATATCTTTTAATTCTGGGGTTGTATTTTTGCCACCACATATGAATACTTCGTCTAATTCTTCTTCTGTATGTTTATTGAAAGTATTTTTAAATAAATCTTTAAAAGTTACATAGTTTTTGCTTTGTGCTCCAGTAATTTTATCTAAATTTTCGCTTATAATATTTTGAGCATTTTTCTTTTTAAGTGGGAAGCCACATTCAGGACAAGTGTTATCACTTGATTTTACAACAGTTCCACATTCTGGGCATGTTGTATTATCATTTTTATGCCCACAGTGGGGACAATTTTCTGATTTATCACTTATTTTTTTGTTACACTCTGGGCATTTGATTAAAGCCATAGAGATTCCTCCTTTTGTTATATTGTATCAAATTTTTAGTAAAAAGTCATTAGTTTGATTTTATATTTTATTATAAGTTAATTATTTTAGATTAAGTTTATGTGAGATTTAAATATTAATAGTTTGACTTATTTTTTTGTTATACATTAGAGGTTATTTTGTTTATCGTGGAAATTTTTACTAGTTGTTGGTAATTTTTGGAGTTTATTTATTAATTTTACATATATTTTACACAATATATTGAAAAAATACTTGAAAGTGTTATAATTAGTATGGGAGGAAAATATGAAAAAAAATGGATTATTTAAACTAATTGCTGGAACATTACTATTGGCAATGATATTAACATTTGCTATACCAGGTTCTAGTGGTGAAAGAAATTATTTAGGAATAGGTACTGCAGTTATAAGTATTGCTCAAACTTTGTCTTATTTTACTGATACTATCGTTTTAATCTTATTAATTGGTGGTTTCTATGGTATTCTAAATAAAACTGGTGCATATAAGAAATTAATTGATTCTATTGTTACTAAATATAAAGATAATAAGAACTTTTTAGTAGCAGTAATAATTATTTTTGCTCTTATTGCGTCTTTGACAGGCATTTCGTTACCACTTTTTATCTTTGTACCATTTGTAATATCAATTATATTATTAATGGGTTATGATAAATTAGTGGCACTTGCTTCAACAATTGGAGCAATTCTAGTTGGTTTATTAGGTGGAATTTTTGTAACTTTTGTAGATTTTAATTCATATACATTTAGTTTAATAACACTTGAAGATTTGTTAGATATCGAAAAGTATTCTAATATATTTCCTAAGATATTCTTACTAGTTATTGCGGTAGGTTTACTAGTTTTATATGTGTTTAAGCATATCAAGGCAGTAGAAGAGAAGAAAGTTAAATATGAAATTAAAGATGATACTGATATTTTAATTACTGAAGTTAAGGGTAGTTATAAGAATATTAAAGTATGGCCTTTAATAACAGTATTTAGTGTTGTAATTTTATTCTTAATTTTAGGTTTAACTCCATGGAATTCATTATTTGGATTAGATATCTTTAATAAATTTCATGATTGGATTTTAGGCATTAAAATTGGTGATTTTTCAGTATTTGGAAATATTATTTCTAATACATTTCCAGCATTAGGTAATTGGTTATCAATCGGTAATGTAGGTAATCAATTAATGACTATTAACTTGCTTGTAGTGGCTACAATAGCTATAGCCATCATTTATAGAGTAAAACTTGAAGATGCTTTAAATGGTTTTGTTGAAGGAATGAGAAAAATGGTTCCAACAGCATCAATGATGATTTTAGCTTTAGCTGTTTTAGTGTTTGTATTTAATAATGGATTTATGACAAGTATTGTTAAATGGACAGTTGATTTAACTGGTGGATTTAATGTTGCTTTATCTTCTATTCTTGTAGTAATTGGTAGTTTCTTACATGTCGATTATTTCTATACAATTGTAGGAGTATTAAGTCCACTTATGGAACAAATAACTGATACAGCAGTTAATCCCGTACTTGCAGTAATGTTTCAAAGTTTATATTATTTAACTATGTTAATAGCTCCAACAAGTGTTATTCTTGTAGCGGCTTTAACTTATTTAAATGTTCCATATAAAGAATGGTTTAAATTTATTTGGCGTTTAGCTTTAGAATTATTAATTGTGATATTTGTAATTTTATGTATTCTGTTAATAATTTAGTAAATGTTTAAAAAAATGATAAAATACCCAATATATACATAGAATAGTGTATAAGGAGGGTATTTTTATGTTTGGTAATTTTAGTGAAGAAGCACAAAATATATTAGTAAAAGCAAAATTAGAGATGTTAGAATTAAAGCATCCTTATATTGGGACTGAACATTTGGTTTTATCAATGTTGAGTAATAGTAAAAAAATTAAGGAAAAATTAAGTAGTTATCATTTAGATTATGAAATATTTAAGAAAGAAATAATTAAAGTATTGGGAATAGGTGAAGAAAATAATTCTTTATTTCTATATACTCCTCTTTTGAAAAAGGTTATAAATTCTGCAATATTGGATAGTAAAGACAATAATGATGGTGTAGTTACTACTGAGCATTTATTTTCTTCTTTGTTAGAAGCAGGTGAAGGGGTTGCAATTAGGATATTTTTAAGTATGGGTATTGATATTAATGCAATGTATGTGGAGTTTGCAACTTCTTTGGTTAAGAAGGTTAAACCTAAAAAAAATAGGAAATTGTTAATTGAAGAATTAGGCATTAATTTAAATGAGAAGGCTAAGAATAATCTAACTGATCCAGTAATTGATAGAGATAAAGAAATTGAACGTGTTTTAGAAATTCTTTGTCGTCGTACTAAAAATAATCCTATTTTGATTGGTAATGCTGGTGTTGGTAAAACGGCAATAGTTGAGGAACTTGCGAAGCGTATTGTAACAAATGAAGTGCCTGATTATTTAAAAAATAAGAAGATTATATCATTGGATATGGCTACGACAGTTGCGGGAACTAAATATCGTGGTGAATTTGAAGAGAGAATGAAGAAAATATTAAATGAAATAGAAACAAATGATGATATTATTTTATTTATTGATGAGATTCATACTCTTGTTGGGGCAGGTGGTGCAGAAGGGGCAATTGATGCTTCAAATATTTTAAAACCTGCTTTGGCACGTGGACATTTAAGGTGTATCGGAGCTACTACGGTGGAAGAATATAAAAAATTTATTGAAAAAGATAAGGCTTTGGAAAGAAGATTCCAAAAAGTTAATATTGAAGAACCTAGTTATGAGAAGACTTTAGAAATACTTACTAAATTAAAACCAATATATGAGAAATTTCATAAAGTGATATTACAACCTGAATTATTAGAGGATATTGTTAAGTTATCCGCAAAATATATTTATGATAGAAGTGAACCTGATAAATCGATTGATATTATGGATGAAGTGTGTTCTAGGGTTAGTATTAAAGAAACTAAAATAGATAAGGAGATTACTTCTTTAGAATTAGAGATAGATAAGCTTGATAAGTTAAAGAATAGTTATATAATTGAAAATAATATTGATAAGGCATATACTTATCGTAAAAAAGAAATTGTATTACAAGAGAAATTAAATAATTTAATGCTTAATATAAATAGAAATAATAAAATAGTTACAATAAAAGATGTAGCTAATGTTATTCATACTAAGACTCAAATACCTGTTTATGAGATTTTAAAGGATGATGCTAAGGTAGTTAAAAATATCGAAAAACAATTGCGTGATAATATTGTTGGGCAAGATGAAGCTATTAAGAATTTAATAGATATTACTAAGCGTATTAAGTTTGGTTATAAGAGTGATAATAAATGTATTTCATTTCTTTTTGTAGGTCCTAGTGGTACTGGTAAGACGGCTTTATCTAAAATATATGCTAATCTTTTAGTGGGTGGTAAGAATTTGATACGACTTGATATGAGTGAGTATGCTGATGTTACTTCGGTAAATAAGATAGTAGGTTCGGCACCTGGATATGTGGGATATGATGATAATAAAAATATTTTAGATGAAATTAGGAATAAACCTTATAGTGTTATTCTTTTGGATGAAATAGAAAAGGCTCATCCGCAGGTAATTAATCTTTTTTATCAAATATTAGATGATGGTTTAATAAAAGATTCTAAGGGAAATACGATTAAGTTTAATAATAATATTATTATTATGACTAGTAATATTGGGTATGAAAAAAACAATGTAGGTTTTAATAATAAAGCGGAGAGCACTGTTTTAAATGAGCTTAAGAATGAACTTAGTTTGCCTTTTGTTAATCGTATTGATAATATTATTTTATTTAATCATTTAACTGAGGAGAATATTAGGAACATTATTAAGAATAAAATAAATGTTTTAAAGAAAAAGTATGCAAATGTTACTATAAAAATAGGTAAGAATGCTGTTAATGAAATAGTAGAACTTTCTAATTATTATGATTTTGGAGCTAGAAAGGTTGATAAGATAATTAAGAGTAGGCTAGAGAATGTTATTATAGATAGTATTCTTGATAATAAAAGTACGGTATTTATTACTTCATTAAAGAAGAAACAGAGTATTTAGTTGTTTTACCAGGTATTATTAGGAATTAATTCTTCTAAATATTTAATTAGTTCTTCTTTGGTATATTTATTTCTGTTTTTTAACCATTTGATTCCAATATTGAAAACAGCACCAATATAAAATTTTGATACTATTTCGATGGGGATATGACTAGGGGCATCAAAGCTGGCTAGTCTTTTTTTTACATCTTCATTGAGAACATCATATACCATGTCCATGGTGATGCTATTTTTATTATTTATCATAATTGAGGTATATATTTTTCCTTTTTCTTCGATGGGTTTATCTTTCATTAAATTAATTAAGCTGTCATATAATAGGCGTCTTGTTTTAATGATTCTTAAATCATTTTTTGTATTCATGTTTTTATCACTTCTTTCTTTTATTTGGTTGTTTAATAAATAGATTGTTTTTAATATTTATTATTTTTTCCTTGTTTTTACTATGTTGTTGTAGTTTTTTGGTTTGCATTTGATAGTTAGATATATTGATATTATATGTTTTTTTTGATACATTTGTAAAGATAAACGACAAAAGTTGTTTATTTATCAATACAATTTTAGACAAAAGTTGTTTATCATACAGAGTGTTAGTTTTGTGAGTGGTACTTTTTTTAAATTGAGAATAAAATACGAAGAGAAGGAGGAAGATTATGAAAAAAATAGCTAATTTTATTACTAGGAATAGTCTTATGATAGTAATTGTATCATTGTTATTATTAATACCTAGTTTTATAGGTTATAAGAATACAAGAGTAAATTATAATTTGCTGGTTTATTTACCTAGTGATATTGAGACAATGAAAGAGTAAGATATTTTAACAGATGATTTTGAGTTAGGAACTTTTGCTTTTATTATTGTTCCATCTAATTTTGCTAAGTAAATTTTAAGTTTGTAGGATAATTTAAGTAAGTTAAATGCTAGTGAATATAAGGATAAGATAAATAAGTTAAATACTTTAATACAGACTAATGATAAGACAATTAGTAATTTACTTGAGAAAACTGGAATGGATTATGAAACATTAAGTAATATTTATTTTAATGGTACTGATGAACAAAAGGCTTTGGTTAAGGATTCTTATGAGTTAATAACTCTTTTGAAAACTAATAATGAATTTATTACTGAGTTATTGCAAATGATTATGAAAACTACTAATGATACTAAAAATTTACTTAGTAATATTAAGGCTTTAAGAAGTGAAACTGGTAAGTTGGAAGATAATATTATTTCAATTGATAGTAATATGGAAATTTTGCTTAAAAGACATTGTGTTTTAAATAATAATTCTAAATTATATTTGGATGGTATTAATAATTTAGCAAATGGTATTTCTAAGTTTAATAATGAGGGTGTAACGGAGTTATCTAAATATGTTTCAAAGGTAAATTCTTATAGTGAAAGAGTAGAGAATTTAGTTAAATTAAGTAAGAATTATCATGGTTTTGCTTCAGGTAATGCTGATAATACAAGTTTTGTCTTTGTAATCAAGAAATAATATGTTATACTAGATAAAAATAGTTGGAGGAAGTTATATGAGTTTAAAGGATAGAATTGAGATACCTAAGTATACTTTGGGTGAAGAACTTGTAAGTGCAATTAGTCATGGTATTGGTGCTTTGTTATCCGTGGTAGCATTGGTTTTATGTATTGTTTTTAGTGCGAAGCATAATGATGTTTATGCTATTGTTAGTAGTTGTATTTATGGAACAACATCAATTATTTTATACACGATGTCAACAATGTATCATTCTTTAAAAGTTAATAATGCAAAGAGGGTGTTTAGAATAATTGATCACTGTAGCATTTTCTTGCTTATTGCAGGTACTTATACGCCATATGTTTTAGTGGTTTTACCTAAGAATATTGGATGGACTATGTTTGGTATTATTTGGGCTTGTGCTACTATTGGTATAGTTTTAAATGCTGTTGATTTAGATAAATATAAAAAAATATCTATGTTTTTGTATATTATTATGGGATGGATGATTATATTTTCTTTTAAATATTTATTAAGGTCTATTAGTATGGAAGGTATTTTCTTAATGTTATCTGCTGGTGTTCTGTATACTGTCGGGGCAATATTTTATGGATTAGGTAAGAAAAAGAAGTATATGCATTCGGTATTTCATTTGTTTGTTCTTTTTGCTTCAGTACTTTTCTTCTTTTCAATATTTTTATATGTTATTTAAGGTATTTTTAAAAAGTATCTTTTTTTTGATTATTTTTTCATATTTATTTTTTTTATTCATAGTATTTAGTGATAAGAGAGTGAGGTATTTATGGAAAAAATAGAAGTTATAAAAAGTATTGCTAAAAGGACTGATGGGGATATATATTTAGGTGTAGTCGGGGCTGTTAGAACTGGGAAGAGTACATTTATTAAAAGATTTATGGAAACTTTAGTTGTTCCTAATATTCAAGATGAATATGAAAGGAAAAGGGCTTTAGATGAGTTACCACAGGCGGCACAAGGAAAAACTATTATGACTACCGAGCCTAAGTTTGTTCCTGGTACAGCGGCTAAAATAAACGTTGGCGATTTTACTGCTAATATTAGAATGGTTGACTGTGTTGGTTATGTTATTCCTGCAGCGAAGGGTTATGAGGATGAAAATGGCCCTAGATTGGTTAGGACACCTTGGTATGATGAGGCTATTCCTTTTGTAGAGGCGGCTGAAATAGGAACAGAGAAGGTAATAAAAGACCATTCAACAATTGGTATTGTAATGACTACTGATGGTTCTATTGGAGAGATTCCACGTGCTGATTATATCGAGGCTGAGAAAACAGTTATTGAGGAATTAAAAGAAATTGGGAAACCTTTTATAGTTATTTTAAATTCGGCTCATCCTATGTTACCTGAAACGGAGAAAATGGCTTTAAATTTAAAAGAAACTTATAATGTTCCAGTCATGCCTATGAATGTAGAATCTATGCAAGAGAAGGATATGTACATGATTTTAAAAGAGGCTTTATATGAATTTCCTATATCAATGGTTAAGGTTAATATGCCTGAGTGGATAGCAGTTTTAAATCATAATCATAGTTTAAAGAAAATGTATATTGATAAGATTAAAGAAAGTGTTATTGAGGTCAATAAATTAAGAGATATTGAAAGTATTACTAGTCATTTTAATGATTGTGATTGTATTAGTAAATCTTATGTTGCAGAAGTAGATGCATCAACTGGTGAGGTTATAATTAATTTAGAGGCTCCAAGTGGTTTATATAATCAAGTTTTAAATGAAATTATTGGGGTTAATATTACATCAAAAGCTAATTTACTTAATTTATTTCAGGAACTTAGTATTGCTAAAACAGAATATGACCAAATTAAAGGGGCTTTAAAGATGGTAAAACAAACGGGGTATGGTATTGCTTCGCCAACTTTGTCAGATATGAAGTTGGATACACCTGAAGTAATTAAGCAAGGTTCAAGATATGGTATTAAATTAAAGGCAATTGCTCCGTCTATTCATATGATTAGAGTTGACGTTGAGAGTACCTTTGAACCAATTATTGGTTCTGAGTTACAATCCAAGGAATTAATTAATTATTTGATGAAGGATCCAGAGAGTAATGATATATGGAAAAGTGAAATATTTGGTAGAAGTTTAGATGTTATTGTTCAGGAAGGAATTCAAGCAAAATTATCGATTATGCCTGAAAATATTAGATATAAATTAAGAACAACATTATCTAAAATTGTTAATAAAGGCTCAAATAACATGATTGCTATTGTTATTTAGCTTTTTTTTGTAAAATAGTGTAAAAAAAACTTGATTTTACTTATGTTTCGTGGTATCTTTATGTTGTAAGGATATGTTATTAATGTCATATGCTTATTAAAAAATAATGGAGGTTAAAAAATGACAAAACAAGAATTAGTAGAATTCATTGCTGAAAATGCTGATTTATCTAAAGCTGCTGCTGCTAGAGCATTAGATGCAATGGTAGAAGGAATTTCTAAAGGATTAAAGAAAGAAGGAAAAGTTACTTTAGTTGGATTTGGTACTTTCACCGCTAAAAAGAGAGCTGCTAGAACTGGACGTAATCCTCAAACTGGTGAACCAGTTAAAATTGCTGCTTCAGTTGTAGCTGGATTTAAAGCAGGTAGCAAATTAAAAGAATCTTTAAACTAAACCTTAAAGGTTTTTTTTTGAAAAGGTGATAAATTAATGTTAGAGAAGGCTATTGAGATTTTAAAGATATTCGAAAGTAATGGGTATACGGCATATATTGTTGGTGGTTTTGTTAGAGATTATATTTTAGGAAGAAAGTCTACTGATATTGATATTTGCACAAGTGCTACACCTAAGGATATAATTAACTTATTTAATGTTAAGAATATTCCTATTAATACTTATGGTTCTGTTGTTGTTGTTTATAAAAAGTGTTTTTTTGATATTACTACTTTAAGAAAAGATATAAAGTATGAGAATAATCGAAAACCAATAAAAATAAAATATATTAATAGTTTAAAAAAGGATTTATTGAGAAGAGATTTTACAATGAATACTTTATGTATTGATAGTAATAATAATGTTATTGATTTGCTTCATGTAAGATGTGATATAGATAATCATATTATTAAAACAGTGGGTAATCCTAGATATAGAATAAAGGAGGATTCACTTCGTATTTTAAGAGCGATTAGATTTTCTACTATACTTGATTTTAAGATAGATGATAAGACTATGATTTATTTAAAAAAATATGGTTATTTATTAAAGAATTTATCTTATAATAGAAAAAAAGAGGAATTAGATAAGATATTTTCTAGTAGTAATAGGGAAAAGGGAATTAGGTTAATACTTGATTTAGGTTTAGATAAGTATTTGGATATTTCTAAGTTAAAAGATGTTATTGTTTGTGATAATATTGTTGGAATATGGAGTCAATTAGATGTGGATAATTTATATCCATTTACTAAGTTAGAAAAATTACAGATGAAGAAGGTTAGGGAATTGGTGAAACTGGATTTATTAGATAAATATAATGTTTATAAATATGGTTTATATATTTCTACTATATGTGCTGATATTAAGGGAATTGATAAAAAGGAAATTAATGTTATTAGAGAGAATTTTCCAATACTATCGAAGAGTGATATTAAGATACATCCTATTGAGATTGCTAGTATATTAAATATAAAACCTTCTTCATATTTAAAGAATATTATGGATAATTTAGAAAAAGATATTATATATGGAAATGTTATTAATGAATATGAAGAAATTGTTAGGTATATAAAAGAAAAGTATAGTGAATAATTTGTGTATAAAAGGTGTCTAATTAGTTAGACATTTTTTAATATCTTTGGTAAAATATTCTTAAGTGATTAGTATGAATATGTGGAAAAAAATAGTAATTGGAATTGTTTTGTTATTTGCTTTATTTTTTTGTTTATTATGTTTTGTCGTGGGTAATTACGATGGTGATTTAATTAATGAGGTGAGTAATAAGACAAAAATTAAAGATATTGTTTATGTTAATAAGAATAATTATCATTATGTTGTATTGACTAATGATAAGGTGTATGTTTTTGATGATAAGTATAAGTTGGTTTTGGAAAAAGAACGTGGTAATATTAATTATAATAAATATGATATTGTTTATAAAAGAAATATGCTTATGTATGAAGAAGAGTCTATGAATACTTATTATTTAGTGTATAGTTATTATGATATAGAGGATGGAAAACTTATTAATGAAGTAGAAATTAGGAGGTAACTTATGAATAATAGTAATTTAATTATTGAACTTATTAAGAATAGGCCTATGATGGTACCAAATATTTTGTTTTATAATTATAAGAAACTTAATTTAACTGAAGAGGAATTAATTGTTTTAATTTTGATTTTCAATAAGAGTGATGATAGTAGTTATGATCCTAATAAGATAGCATTAGATTTAAATATGGATAAGTTTAAGGTTATGGAAATAATATCAAATTTATGTGATAAAAGGATTATTTCTATTGATATTAAGAAGAATGGTCATGGTAAGAGTGAGGAATATATTTCTTTAGATTTACTTTATAGTAAGTTGCTTGGGCTTGCTATTGATAAGAGTGCTATTTGTGTTGATGAGGAAGATGATGGTATTTATGGCATTTTTGAGAAAGAGTTTGGAAGAACTTTATCTCCAATGGAATATGAAATTATTAAGGGATGGATTAATTCCAATATGAATAATGAACTTATTATCGAGGCGTTGAAGGAAGCGGTTTACAATGGGGCAACGGGATTAAGGTATATTGAAAAAATATTATATGAATGGAAGAGGAAGAATATTAAAACAAAGGAGGATGTAATTAAGGACAAGGAACGATATCGCAAGAAAAAAGGTGAGGATGTTGATGTTTTTGATTATAATTGGTTAGATGAATGAGAATATTTATGATTATTTAGATTATTTATTTCCTGATGCTAAGTGTGAGCTTAATTATAATAAGGATTATGAGTTTTTAATTGCAGTTTCACTTAGTGCTCAAACTACTGATAAAAAAGTTAATAAGGTTACTTCTGTTTTGTTTGAAAAGTATGATAGTTTGGAAAAATTAATGAATGCTGATATAAATGATATTGAAGATATTATTAGAGAGATAGGAACTTATCGTAAGAAGGCTTTGTTTGTTAAGGAAATAGTTAAGAGTATATATGAATATGGAGGTTATGTGCCAAATGACAGAAAATTCCTGGAAGGGATTAAGGGGGTTGGCCATAAGACTTCTAATGTAGTTTTGGCTACTTTGTTTGATGAACCAGCGATGGCTGTAGATACTCATGTAAAAAGGGTGAGCGAAAGATTAGGAATTAGTAATAGTAAGGATAGTGTTTTGGATGTTGAGAGAAAATTAATGAAAAAGGTTCCACGTGAAAGATGGAATCGTACACATCATCAATTGGTTTTGTTTGGTAGATATAAGTGTAAGGCAATTATTCCTTTATGTAGTGAATGTAAGATAAAAGAATTTTGTAATTATAAAAGAAAAACAGGTAAATAATACCTGTTTTATTCAGTTATGTTTATTGTTCTTGTTTTGGTATAGGTTTTTCCATCATATTTAACAGTATATTTAATATAATGGGTTCCTACTTCGGCTTCGTTTATATAATTGCTTACTTCTGTACTGTTTGCCACTGATTTAGTTTTATTGTTGGTTTGAACAGTAATATTTATGGTGCATATGTTATATATGCTAATATTATCTTCGGTGATACTGATACCTGGATTTGGTTCTTTGTATATTTCACCTTTTTTGATGTTAACTATTTCGTCTCCGATAAGTTTCATAACGACACTGTCTTCTTCTGTTATAGATGATGAATCAATTTTTATTTCTTTAGTTACACCATTTGAGGCATTGCTTTTAAAATATTCATATTCAACTTTAACTACGAATGTAAGATTATTTGTATCGTTTATAGATATTTTGTAGGTGTATTCTTTATTAGTAGTTGAAGCTACTTCTTTTAAATTGTTGCCATCTTTTAAGTAGATGTGATATTTTAGTGGTCCTAGTGTACCAGCATTATAATCTAGGCGTTCTTGTAAGTATTTAGCGGATTCATTACCAAAGACGTTTTGATTAAAATATGAAGTTAAGTATGAAGAGGAAAGAATGTTTGGAGTTGTGTGGTTCCATGTTAGTTTTATGGTGTTGTTAGTTTTGCTATATTTGGCTTCTAGTGATTTTACATCATCTAGTTTAGCAAATCTTTCCGATACTTCGGTTGGTTCTGTTCCTTTTACAAACCATTCTTCAGTAATGAAGGCACTTGGGGTATAATCACTTGGTAGTTGAGCTGGCCATGTTCCCATTTCTACTTTGCTTTTAACGACGCTTGATGGAATGTTGAATTTAGATCCTGTTTTTGGAATGGCTGTCATAACTGTTTTCATTATTTTGTCTTTTGGTGTGTTGTTACTGTTTTTTAAATGATTTTCTGAGTCGGCTTTTTCATAACCATACCATACCGCGATTGAATATTCAGGGGTATAAGCTACGGTCCATAAATCTGGAATGGCTGTTTTGCTTAGACCCAATCTTTTAATATCTGCATCACTATAGTTAGTTGTACCTGTTTTGGCGGCAACGGCCATGCCTGATACTTTAGCTCCTCCGTTAAATTGATAATTAACAGCGTATTCTAACATATTTGTTATTAAGTAGGCGGTAGAATCGGCCATGACTCTTGTTTTTTTGTATTTAAATTCTTTTATTTCTTTAGTTTCGATGTATTCTATTTTTTTGATACTGTGTGATTGAATGTGGTAACCACCGTTAGAAAATGATGCATAGGCTGTGGCTAGTTCGAGAGGCGTAACTCCAGTGAATCCTCCAATAGCATGGGCTTCGTGGATGGAGCCATTTTCTATTTCTGGTTTGATGCCTAAATTGGTTACAAAGTTTAGAATGTCTTTATTTTTTAATTGTTGGAATGTTTTTAGGGCTGGTATATTTCTTGATACGCTTAGAGCATATTTCATTGTCATTAGACCTTTATATTTTCCATCCCAGTTTCCAACACTAACTCCATTACTATATGTCCATGGTTCATCGTTAAATAATGTATATGTTGAATAGTTTTCATATTCAATAGCTGGTCCATAGTCAAATAGAGGTTTTGCAGTTGAACCAGGCATTCTTCTTGCGGTTGTGGCTAAGTTGTAATCACGTGGTCCTTTGTTTCTTCCTGCTCCTACCGCGACAATTTCACCTGTGTTAACATCGACAATGGCAATACCAGATTGTACTTTTTCGGTATCCCAAGTATATATTTTGCCTGACATTATATCATCAATTGTTTGTTGCATATTAGTATTTAAGGCAGTGTATATTTTCATTGGGGTAGTATTAGGATCTTTGCCTGTAATTTTTTGGGCTTCTTCGATGACCATGTTTATGTATCCTTGATATGGTATGGTTGAAGATTGATTTTCACTGTCTCTAACAACAAGACTTTCTACTGGTATTGCATTAGCAATAGCCGCTTCTTCTTCGGTAATATAACCGTGTCTTACCATTAGTTTTAAAACAGTTTTTCTTCTTTTTGTCGCTGCTTCAGGGTGATTATAAGGATTATAAGTATTAGGAGATTGATACATGCCTACAAGGAGAGAGGCCTCGGCTAGGGTAAGTTCACTGGCACTTTTTCCAAAGTAATATTCACTTGCTTGTTCAACACCAAAGTTAATTCCTCCAAGAAGGTTATTGTTAAAGTAAAATTCTATTATTTCTTCTTTAGTATATTTCTTTTCTATTTGAAATACTGATATATAAATATCTCTAAATTTTCTAATAATACCTTTTATACCAGTGCTTGTTGTATTGGTAAAACTATTTTTAGATACTTGCATGGTTAAGGTTGAGGCTCCTCCAGCATCATGACCAAGTACTTGTAGAATGGATGCTTTTAGGAAACGAGCAAGGTCAACACCTTTATGTTGAAAGAATCTTGAGTCTTCTGTAGCAATAAGAGCATCTATTAAAACTTGAGGTAAATCATCATACGTAATTTTAATTCTTTTTTCTACATCATCATTTTGATTGTTACTTAAAGTGTATATTTCATTACCTTCTTTGTCATATATGATACTTGATTCACGAGAAGTTAGTTTATTGGGATTAAATGTTTCTGTGGTAAGAACAATATAAGCACAAAAGAGTCCAAATGCAATAATTGCGAATATTGCTAGAAACAAACAGATAATTAATATTTTTTTCCAAATATTGGATTTTTTCTTATTTTCTTTTTTGTTTTTATTCTTTTTTTTCATAAAATATCCTCCAATGTAATATACTAAGATTATTATTGTAAATAGTATTATTAATCTAAAATTTTTAAGCAATATAAATGAGGCTATACTTAGTATTAAATAAGCACTGATGATGATATAGTCTTTAGTTTGTAATGCTTTTATCTTGGCAATAAGATAATCTTTTGTTTTAATAAATGTATTTTTAATTTTATCAATATAGTTTTTCATTTTACCTCCATATATTTATCTATTACTTTTAAATAATCAATTCTTGGGGCATATTTTAAGGTAATTAGATGTCCTTTTTCTTTGAAGTAACTATGTGGTATAGATTTTCTTTTGTTATTATTTATAAAATCTAATAAGTCTTTTCCAAATAATAGATAAATTTCATTTAGTGATGTGAAACTTACTATAATAAATGAAATACCTTGATGAAATATAACTTTTTTTATATGTTCTATTTGGTGCTTATGAATATTTGATAGAGGGAAACTGGTTTTGCTATTAGTTTCTTTGGCATCAAAGTCTAGATATCTTCCTTTATATATACCATTATAATCTAGGGTAGATGGCGTTTCAAATATTCCTTCTTTTATTTTGTAAGGGTATTCCATTTTAATAACTTTGATTGGTGTTGGTTTTTTGTAGATTAAGGCAATATCAAAGTTCTTATAATATAGATTTGTTTCGTTGATATCATTTTCTAGTTGCATACCACGGTTAGCATAGTTAATGTAATTATTTTTTTGTTTTGTATAATTCATAGTATGCATTTTGTATCACCATAAAAATTATATCAAAAATATGAGATAAAGTCCATATTTTGAAAAAAGTTTGTGATAAAATACATTATGATATTCAGTATTGGTTCTAAATATTAGATTATTTGTCGAAGTTGATGTTTTATGTTTTAAAAAGTGGTAATATTAGTTTGTTAGGAGATGATTTGTGTGTTTAAGGAGTTCTTATTTGATGAAATGGTTAACGATATGATTAATGATGTTGTGCTTATGAAAATGAAATTACCTATTAATTTGGTATCAAAAACGAGTAGAAAAAATGAAACTAATTGATTTTTTGTTTCTTTTTTAGTATATTATGTGTGGTGATTGAAATGATTATGGATGGTAAAAAAATAAGTTTAGAAATTAAGGATAAATTGAAGGGTGAAATAGAATTATGTAATAATAAACCTTGTTTGTGTGTTATTAGTGTGGGTAATAATGATGCTAGTAGTATATATATTAGAAATAAAGAAAACGCTTGTAAGTATATAGGTATGAATTTTAGACATTACCCCTATGAGGAGGGGAGATGTGAGAAGGAAATTGTTGATAAGATAAATGAGTTAAATAATGATAGTACTGTTGATGGAATTATTTGCCAGTTACCGCTTCCTGATATGTATAATGTGAGAAATATTGTAAATAATATTAGTTATTTAAAAGATGTTGATGGTTTAACTGATATTAATGTTGGTCATGTAATAAATGGTAGTGATGGATTTATTCCTTGTACTCCTAAAGGAATTATGTATTTGCTTAATTTTTATAAAATAAAACTTAAAGGTAAGCATGTGGTTGTTGTAGAAAGAAGTAATTTAGTTGGAAAACCAATATTGCAAGAATGTTTGAAAAAAGATGCTACGGTTACAATATGCCACTGTAAAACAAAGAATTTGGGGGATTATACAAGGAGTGCTGATATTTTAATTGTTGCGGTGGGAAAGAAAAATTTAATTAGGGCAAATATGGTTAAAGATGGAGTAATTATTATAGATGTTGGTATTAATAAAGTGAATGGGAAAATATGTGGTGATGTATCAACAAATGCTAAAAGAAAATCTTATATGTATACACCTGTTCCTGGCGGGGTAGGACCAATGACTGTGGCAATGCTTTTAGTAAATACTTTTGTTAGTTATAAGAATAAAAATTTATAATTCTTTTATTCATTTTTGACTTTTACTATTATGGTTATAATGAATTTGTTTTAAAGTTGATAAAAAATATTTTGATTGATGGAGAGTTAATAAAAAAATATGAAAGAAGATTTTGATAGTTTAGTAGACAATTTAAAAAAATGTGAAATTAGCTATTGTATTACCTCATCCATCTCCACTTAATATAAAGTGGTTTAAGGATTATCCTGAATTTATGAAAGAAAGAATTTTGCAAATAAGAAAAATAATAAATGAGATATTATATGATATATAAAACGAATTATTTTTCTTATATAGTTTTTAGAACTATAACAGCGTAGCAAAAGCATAAAGAAATAAAATTGTGTGTTATCTAATAAATTATTTCATATTATTTATTAGGTGAAGTGTTATGAATAAATATAAGATAACATTATTAATACTTTTTTTAATTATTTTGTTTTCGGTTAATCAGGTTAATGCTTATGTAAATGATTTTCCTCTTTTAGGTAAAATAATTTATTTAGATGCTGGGCACTAAAGTACGAATAAACCCAATGTAAATGAACTAGTTGTTACAAATAATAATCTATATAATTTAATAATAAACAAAATAAGATACTTTTTAACGAAAGTATTTTTATTATGCTAAAACTAATGATATATTAAGCAATCTGTGGTATAATAGATATATCGAAAAAAACTTGAGAAAGTAAGTGATTTTAATGAATAATAAAAAGCAAACTGAAAAAGAAATACAAGAAAAAATCAAAAAAGTTGATGGTGCTATGGCACAAGAAGGTATGCCATTAACTAAAGAATTAAAACAAAAGCTCTATAATTGTATAATTGGCAAATCTACAACTGAAATAGAACGCAGAAAAGTTATAGAAAAGTATAGAGGAATTTATGGATAATAAATACAAATATATTTATGAAAAAACTGCTGATTATTGTTATAAAGGAACTGATGTTTTAATTAATAAATTAAATATTACTAATGATGAAGATTTATTTAATGCTGAAAGAGAACTTGTATCTTTAAGAACTTTTGAATTAAATGAAAAACCATTAAAGGGTAATTTTGATTTTAAATATTTAAAAGATATTCATAAATATTTATTTCAAGATGTTTATAGATGGCTGGAGATATAAGAAATTGTAATATTGCTAAACAAGATTTATTCTGCTTAACAGAACATATAGAATCGTTTGGTAATGATGTATCAATAAATGCTAAAAGAAAATCTTATATGTATACACCTGTTCCTGGCGGGGTAGGACCAATGACTGTGGCAATGCTTTTAGTAAATACTTTTGTTAGTTATAAGAATAAAAATTTATAATTTTTTTATTTATTTTTGACTTTTACTATTATGGTTATAAGGAATTTGTTTTAAAGTCAATAAAAAATATTTTGATTGATGGAGAGTTAGTAAAAAATATGAAAGAAAATTTTGATAGTTTAGTAGACAATTTAAAAAAATGTGAAATTTGTAAGGAGAGATTTGGTTTTCAACCTCATCCTATTTTTTGGGGTAGTGTTAATTCCAAAATAGTTCAAATAAGTCAGGCACCATCTGCCATGGTTGATGAAACGTTAAAACCATTTACTGATAAATCCGGGGAAAAATTAAAGTATGAATGGTATATGATAGAAGATGAGGTATTTTATAATTTGGATAATTTTTATATTGCTTCTTTAGCACATTGCTATCCTGGGAAAGATAAAAATGGTAATGACAGAATACCTCCTAAAATTTGTTATGAAACATGGGTGAAAAGGGAGCTAGAATACATAAATAATATGCTTTATATAATAGTTGGGGCAAAATCAGCAAAGATATTTTTTCCTGATGAAAATTTTAATGATTTAATTTTTAAGAACAATTTTATTAATGGGAAATTAGCTATTGTATTACCACATCCATCGCCACTTAATATAAAGTGGTTTAAGGATCATCCTGAATTTATGAAAGAAAGAATTTTTCAAATAAGAAAAATAATAAATGAAGTATTATATGATAAATAAAACGAATTATTTTGTGATATAGTTTTTAGAACTATAACAGTATAGCAAAAGCATAAAGAAATAAAATTGTGTGTTATCTAATAAATTATTTCATATTATTTATTAGGTGGAGTGTTATGAATAAATATAAGATAACATTATTAATACTTTTTTTAATTATTTTGTTTTCGGTTAATCAGGTTAATGCTTATGTAAATGATTTTCCTCTTTTAGGTAAAACAATTTATTTAGATGCTGGGCACGGTGGTAAAGATCCTGGGGCTATATATGATAATGTGTATGAAAAAGATATAAATTTAGATATAGTAAAGAAGTTACAATTTGAATTGGAAAAAATGGGAGCAGTAGTTTTACTTACTAGGGATGATGATTATGATTTGGCTTCTATTGATGCTAAGAAAAGAAAACAAAGTGATTTATTAAAAAGAGCTAATTTAATTAATGAGAGTAAGTGTGATATGTATATTTCTATCCATTTAAATGCTTATTCTTCGACAAAATGGAGTGGATTACAAATATTTTATGATGATATTAATCCTAATAATAAGATTTTGGCTGAGATTATGAATGAAACATTGAAAAGTAATTTAAAAACTGTTAGAGAAATAAAACGGGAAAATGGTTATTTTATGTATCATAAGATTAATGTTCCTGGTATTTTAATCGAAAGTGGTTTTATTACTAATAGTAATGATAGGTATAAATTGAAGGATAGTAATTATCAAGCAATACTTGCTAGGAATATAGTTTTAGGGGTGATAAATTATTTTAGTAAATAAAAATGCATTACTTAGAATTCAAAGTAATACATTTTTTCTTTACTATTGCAGTCTTTTCCTGTTATATAAGAAGTGTTTGGAATTAATTGTTTAATTTTATCTATGTTATAGTTATCTAATATATCATTTATTTGATTGATTATATGTACAGCTTTATCAATGCTAATTCGATATAATTCAATAAATGAATAATCGTAAGTTTCATTTATATTACAAGGGTGATTCCATGTGTTTTTTTCTAGGTTTAAGTAGTGAATTTTTTGATTATGTTTTA
The DNA here is from genome assembly GCA_000432575.1 of Clostridium sp. CAG:762. Taxonomy (GTDB): domain Bacteria; phylum Bacillota_I; class Bacilli_A; order RF39; family UBA660; genus CAG-762. The sequence continues at coordinate 26,576 of HF996835.1, read as the reverse complement.
TATTAAATGATAAAGGCTTTTTTCTTCTTACATTTTGTGGGGCTATAAAATCAAATATTTGATATATTAATTTTTTGATTCCAAAGCGATCATAATTGTAGTATTTGAAAAACAATCTTAAATCTTTTATTGATTTTAAGTAATATTTAGACATGTTATCTAAGTTAAATGTTTTTTTTAATGTTGTATCTATTAACTTACTTAAATCATTATCTAAATTATTTATTTTATGAAAGTATTTGGATAATTTAAAGTATTTGGCTTCGATTTTTTCGTTTTGATATATCATATAAATATCTATAAAGTATTCCATTTCGTAGTGTAATCCATTGTATTTGTATGTTTTTTTATCTTTTTTATTAAATATTCCTGTTTTGTAGAAAACTAGAGGATGAATTGTGGAATCTAATATTAAATGACATATAAAACCGTATAGGTATGCCATGACTTCAGGATTGTTTTTTAAATTATTTTGGTAGATATAGTCAATTGTATTAATAAAAAAATCTTGTACATTATGTCTATGCATATAGGAACCAAAATCTCTTATTTGTTTGCCCTTTTTGGTCATAATGAGATTATAGAAAAAGTAACTGTCTGGTCCTTGAGCATAATATTTTAAGTTATCGACACTATTTTTAATTCTATTTTTGGATTTATCATTTAATTTTTCATATACGTTTTGAGCATAGTAGGCATGAGTCATTGAACTAGGCATATAGCACCTCTTTTCTTTTAAATTATATCACGATTTTGTTGTTTTATGAAAAAAAATCTAAAATAGTTAAGTATTATTTTTAAAGGTATGAACTGTACGGGGTTAAATTGATACTTGACAATAGGGAAGAATAAATATAAAATAAGGTTATAGGGTTTAAATTAAATTGATTCTATATAAAATGAAAATGGAGGTATATATGGAAGGAAATAATTTACTTCTCTCCATTTTAATGTTTATTCTTGGTCTTATTATAGGAATTGGCACTATAATTTTAATAAAATATTTGAAGGAAAAGAAAGATAAAAAAGAAGCAGATTCGATTATTCTTGTTGCTAAAAATGAAGCTGAGAAATTAAAAAGAGAATCTTTAAATGAGGCAAAAGCTGAATCAAATAAAATAAGAAATGATGCGAATAATTATTTTAAAGAAAAAAAAGATGAAATAAGAAGTACAGAACATCGCTTATTACAAAGAGAAAATAATATTGATAGGCGTGATTTGGCTTTGCAGAATAGGGAAACTTCTTTAGAAGAAAAAGAAAATAATCTTATTAATAGACAAATGTTGGTCCAAGAAGAACAATTAAAAATGGAAGAAATTAAAAAAGAACAACTTAGGGAGTTAGAACGAATTGGTAAATTTACGAAGGATGAAGCAAAAAAAGCTGTAATGGATGAGGCTCGTGAGGAGATGGCTGTAGAGGTTGCTCATTTTATTAAGGAAAAAGAAGATGAAGCAAAACTTGAGGTTAATGAGAGAGCTAAGCAAATGCTTATTATGTGTATGCAAAAGTATGCGGCCGATGTGGCAAATGAGCAGACTGTTACGGTAATTAGTTTACCAAATGATGAGATGAAGGGACGTATTATTGGTCGTGAAGGTAGAAATGTTAGAACAATTGAATCAGTAACTGGTGTTGATTTGATTATAGATGATACTCCTGAGGCAATAGTAATTTCTTCTTTTGATCCAATGCGTAGAGAAATTGCAAGGTTAACTTTAGAGAATTTAATTAAGGATGGTCGTATACATCCTGCACGTATTGAGGAACTTTATGATAAGATGTGTGCTGAGGTTAATCAAAAGGTTAAGGAATATGGTAAAGAGGCAATGTATGAACTTGGTTTATCTAAGATGGAGCCAGAGTTATTAGATATTGTTGGTAAACTTAATTTTCGTACTAGTTATGGACAGAATGCTTTAAAACATTCGATGGAAGTAGCTTTTATCGCGGGTATTATGGCCGCTGAAATAGGTGAAAATGTTAATTTGGCTAAAAGAGCGGGATTACTTCATGATATTGGTAAGGCAATTGATTTTGAAATGGAAGGAAGCCATGTTGAAATTGGTATTGAACTGGCTAAGAAATTTAAGGAAGACGAAGTTGTTATTAATGCTATTGCATCACATCATGGTGATACAGAACCAACAAGTGTTATTGCAGTTTTAGTAAATATTGCAGATGCAATAAGTGCCGCAAGGCCTGGTGCTAGAAATGATTCTTCCGAAAATTATTTTCATAGATTAGAAAAATTAGAGGAAATTGGTAATTCTATTAAGGGTGTTGATAAAACTTTTGCAATGCAAGCAGGTCGTGAGCTACGAGTTATTGTTAAGCCTGAAGAAGTTGATGATTTAACTTCATATAAAATAGCAAGAGATATTAAAGATCGCATTGAGAGTGAAATGCAATATCCTGGTACTATTAAGGTAACAGTTATAAGAGAAACTAGAGCAGTGGAAGAAGCAAAATAGTTTCTTTTTTTTTTTATTTGTGATAAAATATTTATTGGAAATGAGGGTTATTATGTCAAAATTAATTATTAATAATTTAGAAGTAAAAGTTGATAATAAAATAATTTTAAATAATTTGAATTTGAATATTAAAGATGGCGAAGTACATGCTGTTATGGGGCCAAATGGTGTTGGTAAATCTACTTTATCAAGGGCTATTATGAGAGATAATAATTATGAAATAATAAATGGTGATATTTTATTTAATGGTAATAGTATTTTGAATTTAACTACTGATGAAGTGAGTCGTTTAGGAATATTTTTAGCAATGCAAGATCCAACGGCAATAGATGGAGTATCTAATCAGGATTTTTTGAGAACGGCACTTTCTTCTAAATATGGTAAAAATGTTGGACTTTATGAGTTTATTTTGTCTTGTGAAAAGGCAACTGGTGAATTAAAAATGGATTCTTCAATGATTCATAGAAATCTTAACTGTGGATTTTCAGGTGGTGAAAAGAAGAAGAATGAAGTGTTACAAATTAAATTATTAAAGCCTAGTTTTATTATTTTAGATGAGTTGGATTCGGGACTTGATGTTGATAGTTTGAAGATAGTTTGCCAAAATATTAATGATTATTTAAAAGAGAATAAAGATACTTCGATGTTAATTATTACTCATCATCCTCAAATACTTAATTTAATTAAACCAGATTATGTTCATATTTTGTTAGATGGTCATATCGTTAAGACAGGAACATTTGCTTTAGCCCATGAAATTGAAGAAAAAGGATATGAAAATTATAAAACTAAGACAAATAATCTAATAGGATTTAATAATTATGAATAGAATAAGAATGAAAAGTAATGTATTAGAGCAAGAACTTAGTTTGGTTGATAATAAAATAGTTTTAGAGGAAAACGATGATATCGATTTAGAATACATTGGTAACGATATTAGGCTAGTATTTGATATAAGAGAAAATACTCATATTAATTTATCTATATTTTCTATAGATAATGAGGTTAATGTAGATAATGTTTATAATATAGGTAGTAATGCTAGTTTAAATATAACTAAATTTTATCATAATAAGAAGGTATGTGAAAAAGAAGTTTTTAATTTAAATGGGGAAAATGCTAAAATTGAATATCATTTTGCTAATATAGCTTTAGGTAATGAAAATTATGATATTTCTATTAATCATAAGGCAAATAGTACTGTTAGTGATATTGTTGATAAAACAATTACAATCGAGGATGCTAGTGTTAATTTTAATGTTGACAGTAATTTACAGAAAAAAATAGAAAACTGTATCTTAAATCAAGAAAGTAGGATAATTTTATTAGGTAATAATTGTTCTAGTATTAATCCTAATATGTATATTAACAATAATGAAGTTATTGCTAAGCACGCTAGTGTGATTGGAACATTTTCTTTTAAAGATTTATTTTATTTAATGACTAGAGGAATTAGTTATGAGGATAGTTTGAAGTTGTTAATTAAGGGATTTATATTTTCTAGTATTAGTACTAATATGGAAAAAAGAGAGAGAATTTTAAAAATAATAAATGATAATTGGAGGTGAAAAAATGAGGTTAGAGGATTTTCCAATGCTTAAAAATAATATTATTTATTTTGATAATGGAGCTACAACGTTTAAACCTTATTCTGTTATTGAGGCTATAAATGATTATTATAAAAATTATACGGCTAATGCTCATAGGGGAGACTATGATATTAGTCTGGAAGTAGATAATGCTTATGAAGAAGTACGTGATAAGGTAAGAGATTTTATTCATGCTAAACGTAGTGATGAGATAGTATTTACTTCAGGTACTACGGATAGTTTAAATAGAATAGTTTTTGGCTATTTTGGTCACTACTTAAAGAGTGGAGATGAAGTTTTAATTACTAAGAGTGAACATGCTTCTAATGTGCTTCCTTGGTTTGTTTTGGAAAAAGAACTTGGTATTAAGGTTAATTATATTCCACTTAATGATGATAAGGAAGTTGAAATAGATAGTGTTAAAAAAGTTATTAATGGTAATACTAAGGTTATTTCTGTTTCTTATGTTACTAATGTTATTGGTGATGTGCGTCCAATTAAGGAAATTGTTAAGTTGGCTCACGAGAATAATATTTTAGTAGTGGTTGATGGTGCTCAAAGTACTCCACATATGGGTGTTGATGTAGTAGATTTAGATATTGATTTTTATGCATTTTCTGCTCATAAAATGTATGGTCCTACTGGGGTAGGAGTTTTATATGGAAAATATGAGATACTTGATAAGATGATACCTTTAGAGTATGGTGGTGGAATGAATGCTACGTTTGAACATGATGGTAGTTATGTACTTAAGGAGTTGCCAACTAGATTAGAAGCAGGGACTCCTAATATTGCTGGTGTTATTGGTTTAGGAGCCTCAATTGATTATATTAATAGTATAGGAATTGACAAAATTAATAAGTATGAACATGAACTTAGAGAGTATTTGATTAGTGGTTTGGAGAAGTTAGATTTTATTACTATATATAATAAGAAAGCAAATGGTTCGGTAGTAGCTTTTAATATTAATGGAGTATTTAGTCAAGATACATCAGTTTATTTAAATAAATATAATATATGTATTAGAGCAGGTAATCATTGTGCTAAGATATTAAAGGATGAGTTAAATATTAAGAATACTTGTCGTATTAGTTTATCATTTTATAATACTAAGGAAGAAATTGATTTGCTTTTAAATTGTTTAAGGAATAGTGAGAATATATGGAAAGAGATACTATAATGAATAGTGAACTTGCTAGAGCAATTATTTTGGATAATTATCAAAGTCCTAGTAATCGTGGTATACCAAGTGAAAAGGATTATATTAAAATAAATACTAATAATGAATCTTGTATTGATAATTTAGATATTTATGTTAAGTTGAATAATAATGTAATAGAAGATATTAAGTTTGAAGGAGAAGCTTGTGTGATATCTATTTCTTCTACTTCGATTATGACTAAATTATTAATTGGTAAGACTAAGGAAGAGGCAATAGATATTATTAATAATTATAAGAATATGATAGATGAAGAAGATTATAATAAAGATAAGTTAGGTGAGGCTTTGGTATATTCAAATATATGTAAGCAAGCATCTAGGAAGAAATGTGCTACTTTATCAGTAAATGGAATTTTGAATATATTAAAAGAAGACTAGTTTTGGTCTTCTTTTGTGTTATAAAAATAATATTAAGTAGTATTATAATTTTAAATATTTTTTACTTATGATATGTTTCATTATTTAATATTTTAAAACTTCTATATATTTGCTCTAAAAGAATTAATCTAAATAATTGATGTGGGAATGTCATTTTAGAAAATGATAATTTATAATTAACGATATTTTTAATGCTATCATGGATACCGTTTGAACCTCCTATTATAAAAGTAATATTGCTATTATTTATAAATATGTTATCTATTTTTTTACTTAATTCTATAGATGTTAGTTCAATACCTTGAATGTCTAAGGCAATAAGATAATCTTTTTTGTTTATATGTTTTAAGATTCTATCTTTTTCATTAATAATATTATCGTCTTCAATTTCGATTATTTCTAGTTTGTGATATTTGTTTATTCTTTTTTGGTAATCATTGATGGCTTCTTTTAGATAGTTTTCTTTTATTTTACCAACCGTGATTATTTTTATCATATTATTATTTCCTTACTAATACAATTTTGTTCTAAGACTATGATGTTATTAAATTTAATGTTGTTTTTTTCTAATTTATTTTTTAGAGTATTATATGCTAATTCTTTGGTGTTATTTTCTTCACTGAGATGGGCTAATAAAATATATTTAGTGTTGTTACCAATATATTTTGTTAGGTATTTGGCTGAATCTTCGTTGGATAAGTGGCCTTTGTCACTTAGAATTCTTTTTCTTAGTTCAAAGGGGTAACTACTGTTTTGTAGCATTTCTATATCATGATTACTTTCTAATAAGTAGACATCTCTATTTTTTAAGATGTTGTCATATTTGTTGTTGATGTATCCTGTGTCAGTTATGTTAACAATGCTTTTGTTTTTATTGTTTATAATATATCCATTTGAATCTTCAGTATCATGTGATGTTTTTAAGATGTTAATGTCTATGTCTTTTATTTGAAAATCATCTTTATCTATTAATTCGTAATTTTTGATAAATGGTAGTCCATCTAACATTGGTAATGAAAGATATACTTTAGTGTTATATTTTTTTAAAAAGACATTTAAACCTGCAACGTGATCTTTGTGTATATGGGTAATAATTATGCCATCAATGTCTTTTGGATTTATATTTATTTGTTCTAAGCAATTAACAACATATTTACAGTTATTCCCCATATCGATAAGTATTTTGGCGTTTTTGGTTTCAATGTATGTGGTATTTCCTTTACTACCACTGGAAAAATTTACTATTTTCATTTTTTTCTATAAAGTGTATATGGATTTATATGTCTTCCACCTTTGTTTGGACTACCTATATATAAGGCATAGTGTAAGTGAGTTCCTGCGGTAGGGTTTGAGGCTGTTGGTTTTGGAACAACATAACCAGAGTTACCCATGGTGCCTATTTTTTGTCCCCTTGTGACAGTTTGTCCTTCTTTGACATAAACATCTTTCATGTGTTGATATATTGTGTAATAATTTTTGTAATTATGATTTACAATAACAAAATTACCACGTCCTCCGTTACAGTTAATGTTGTATGGTAGGGAAGGACATCCTTTACCAATGGCTTCAACTGTTCCATTGTTGGATGCGTATATTGGAGAACCATGACCTGTTCCTGAAATGTCAATGGCTCCATGGAATGTTCCCCATCTGTAGGTATAGTTTGTGGTGATAGAATATGGGGTGTTGGTAGGCCATGCCCAGTAGGAAGGGTCGGCTTTATTTGGAACGTATTTACTTCCTCTTACAACGATTCTGTTGACAGCAGGTTTTAATTCGGTTGAATTAGCAATTAAACTTTGGCTTAGTTGACCGTTTACATATTCGTTTTTGTAAGTAACTTGATATAAACCATTTTCACCTTTTCTTATTTCTTCTTCTTCGCCTAGAGGTCTATTTGCATCAATTTGAATTTCTGTAATATAGTCTTTTTCTTGTTTTTCAACTTTGTGTTCAATAACAGATACGTCTATAATTGGGTTAATTAGGCCTACGACTACTTCTTGAGTGGCATACAGTAAATTGTTGGCACTTGTGAAGTTGGGGTTAGCAATTAAAAATTCTTGAACATTTAATTTGTTGTTCGTGGCAACATCTTCGATGGTATCTCCTTCTTGAACGATGTATGTTGTTTGTTCTGCTAAGGTGCCATATAATAAGTATTTGGCTAATGTATCTACATCAGTAAATATTTCATCGGTTGTGGATATTAAATCTTCTTTATAGGTGATATCATCATCGATGTTGATATTTTCAATAATGGAACCTGTGTCTTTAATTTCTTCTTGGATATTTTTCATGTATTTATCATAGGTGTCAGCATTGACAAATGCTTTTATTGTTTTTGTTATGGCATCATCAAATACTTTTTTATCTAGGACATTGATTTTGATAGGTTTTCTTTCTTTTTCACCTTCACTTAGGCTATCATTATTGTATTTTATTGTAATAACATAGCCTTTGATAGTAAAAGGTTTATCATTTTTTAATTTTTCGTATATCTGTGATTCGGTATTAAATTTGTTTTGGTAAGTTTTTACTTTTTTTATTTCTACTCCTTTTGGAGCATATACTTTATTTACTTTATATTTATCTTTAATGCTTTCTTGTTCGCTATTTAAATATGTTTGAAAATCATTTTCATCTTTGATAATTCCTAGTAATTTACCATCTAAATAAACTTGGTATGCTTCTTTTGGAGTTTTATTAGTTTGATTATTTAATCCTAAAACAAATATAAATAATGACATAATTATGGTTGTACAAATAAGGGATATAGACCATTTATTTTGCATCATTTTCATCTTCTTTCTTAAATGATAAGAATGTTGAGGTGTTTTTCTTAAATAATAAATTAATATCTTTAGTTGGACCGTTTCTGTGTTTTAAGACAATTAATTGTACTGGGACAGGTGTTTCTGTGTCTGGTGTTTCTTTATCAGCATTTGGATTGTGAATGGCTGCGACAATGTCGGCATCTTGTTCAATAGAACCTGATTCTCTTAAATCACTTAAAACTGGTTTTTTATCCTCTCTTTTTTCAACATTTCTTGATAATTGTGATAGGGCTATGACAGGGACTCCTAGTTCCATGGCCATGAGTTTTAAATTTCTTGATATTTCCGATACTTCTTGTTGTCTGTTGGCACTTGAGATACGACTAGAGCCACTTATTAATTGTAAGTAATCGATAATTACTAATCCTAAGCCTTCGCCAATCGTGGATAATCTTCTACATTTAGCTTTTATTTCTCCTGATGTAATACCACCTGAATCATCAAAATAAATATTAGTATCAGATAGTTGGCTGATGGCTTCGGTAACTCGGCGCCAATCCTCATTTTCTAATTTACCTGACATTAATTTTTTACCATTTATTTGGCCTACGGAACTTATCATTCTTGATACTAGTTGTTCCGCGGGCATTTCTAATGAAAATATGGCAATATTCTTTTTAGTACTTTTGGCAGCATTTATAGCCATATTTAAGGCAAGGGCACTTTTACCAACGGCAGGTCTCGCGGCAATAATAATTAGTTGGTTAGGGTGAAAACCTGATGTAAGATTATCTAAGTCCCATAAGCCTGATGTAATACCAGTGATGTTACCTTTATTTTTGGCTAATGTTTCTAAATCGTCTTGAGCTTTTGATAAAACATCTTGAATGCTTCTAAATTCGCTTGTTCTTCTATTTTTAGATACATTTAAAATCTTTTTTTCAGCACTTTCTAATAAATCATATACATTAATATTATCTTTATAAGAATTACTAATAATATCAGTAGTTACTTCAATTAAATTTCTTAGAGTATATCTTTCTAAGACAATACTAATATAATAATCAATATTAGCTCCTGTGGCGACAGAATCAATTATTTCATTTAAATAAGGAACTCCTCCGATGGAAGTTAAATAGTTTCTGTTAATTAATTCAGTGGTAACACTAGATATATCTACTGGTTTTTTATTATCATATAGATATTTAATAATTTCGAATATTTTACTGTTACTATCTAAATAAAAAACATCTTTGTCTAATTCTTCACATCCTTTTTGAAGTGCATTTAAAGACCAAAACATTGATCCTAGTAAAGATTTTTCAGCTTCTATATTATTTGGTAATGTTTTTTCTTTCATATAACACCTACTTACTAATTACTTTTATTTTTATATTGGCTATAACATCTTTAAATAATTCTATTTTAACTATATGTGTACCTAATGAAGTAATAGGATTATCAATTAATATTTTTCTTTTATCAATATTACTATAACCTAATTTATTTAATTCGTCTATTATTTGTTTTGTTGAAATAGAACCAAATATTTTATTGTTAGTACCTGATTTAACTATAAATGTTATTGTTTCTTTTTCTAGTTTTTCTTTTATTATTTTAGCATTTTTAGTATTTAATTCAAATAATTCTTTTTCATTTTTAATTTCATTATTTAATATTTCATTACTTGTTTTAGTATATTTGACAGCATAGCCATTTTTAATTAAATAGTTCATTGCATAACCATCACTTACTTCTTTTATATCTTTTTTCTTACCTTGTCCTTTTAAATCTTTAATAAATATTACTTTCATTGATAATTACCTCCAATACATATTAATTATATCATTTATTTTTAGAAAAATATATAGACAATAAAAAATTATTGTGATAAAATTGAATAGAATAAGTTATTTATAAGATAAAGAAAGGGTATAAGTATGAAAATAAAAAATTATTTAAGTAAACATAAAAAATTATTTGTAATTGTTAGCATTTCTTTAATAGTAATTTCTTTACTTGGTGGATCATATGCGATGTTTCAAAGATTAGATAAAGCAGAATATGCTAATAACTATAAAACTGGATTACTTCAAATAGTATTTGATGATACTAGTGAAGGTTTAGGGGGTGTTATTAATGTTGAAGGAGCAGTTCCTACCGCTAACAGTGTTGGGGCTAATTTAACTCCATATAGATTTAAAATAATTAATCAGGGTAATTTAGATTATAAATTTGATTTAAAATTAGTAATAGATGCAGATTATACTGCAACTCATGGTTGTAATGATAAACAACTAAGTGCAGATTATATTATGATTAAATTTAATGATGAAGAACCAGTAGTACTTAGTAGTTTAACTGATAATGTTATTAAAAGTAATATCGAATTAAAAGCAGGAGCAGATGTTACTTATGAAATTAGAGCATGGTTAAAAGAAGGTGCCCCAAATGAAGAGATTGGTAAACATTATCATGGTAAGTTAACCACTAATGGTAATGCTATTTATACAAAAGATACTATTCCTAATGCTCCAGTTTTGGCTGAAGGAATGATACCTATAGCATATGATGGTACTAATTGGGTTAAAGCTGATACTAATAATACAGATAATAATTGGTATAATTATAAGAATAAGATGTGGGCTAATGCTGTTATGGTTACAAGTGCTAAAAGAGATACATATATGAATGCTAATAATGGTACAGTAATACCTGAAGATGATATACTTGCTTATTATGTATGGATACCAAGATATAGATATAAATTATTTAATGTAGATTTTACTAGTGGGACATCACCTCAAGTAATAGATGTAGAGTTTGTTTATGGAACTTCAAGACAAAATGATGAAACAACATGTCAAGTTAGTGATACAGGAGAAGAGACTTGTACTAATAAAGCAAATGGTAATTGGTATACACATCCAGCATTTACAATGATAAATGCAAGTGGTAATAAAACAGAATTAAAAGGAATATGGGTAGGAAAGTTTGAAACAACAGGAAGTACAAGTACTCCAACCATAAAACCAGGAATTAAAGCAATAGAAGAAGATGTGATAACAAATATAGCTGAAATTAAAAGGAATATGGGTAGGAAAGTTTGAAACAACAGGAAGTATAACTACACCAACAGTAAAACCAGGAGTGTCATCTTTAAATAATATAACAGTAGCAAATATGTATAGTGCAGGAAAACTATTTAGATCAGACAAATGGAGCAAATGAATCAGATTCTCATATGATGAAAAATATCGAATGGGGAACAGTAGCATATTTAAAACAAAGTATATATGGACTTGGAATAACAGATATAGGAGATAATCTTTATGGTCCTACAGGCGGAGGAACAGGCACTAGTTATAAAACAAATACTAGTCAATCTACAACAGGAAATATAACAGGAGTATATGATATGTCAGGTGGGGTATGGGAATATGTCATGGGAAATTATAATAAACAAGAAGGAGGTTCAGGATTAACGATAAGTACAGTACCAACACAACATATAGATATATACTCAGGAAGTAGTGAATCAGCAAGCCACCTAGGGGATGCTCTAGGAGAAACAGTAGGCTGGTATAGTGATACGAATTACTTTATTAGTTCCTCTAACCCTTGGTTCATTCGTGGTGGTTGTTACTACAGTGGAGCTGATGATGGTGAGTTGGGCGTGTTCGCCTTTGACCGCTACGATGCCGTTGCGTACGTTAGCTATGGCTTCCGTGTTGTGCTTTCCGTTACTGGTACATAGTTTGATTGAAAAAATATGACAAATTTTGACATTTGTGATATTTTTCTTTTACTAAAATGATTTATGATGTTATAATTGAATTAACAGTTATAGGAAGTAAGAGGTGTTTTATGGAACTGATTAGAGTAAAAGATGTTCAAAAAACTTACCGCAACGGGGTGGTAGGACTTTACGATTTTAGTGTCAATATACCTAAGGGTGATTTTGTTTTTGTTATTGGTGCTTCTGGAAGTGGTAAGAGTACGTTTATTAAGATGCTTTATCGTGAAGAGAAACCTGATAAGGGTAGTATTTATATAGGTGGTATAGATGTTGTTAGATTAAAGAACAGAAAAGTATATAAATTAAGGAGAAAATTAGGTGTTGTTTTCCAAGATTTTAAGTTATTACCTAAATTAACAGTTTATGAAAATGTTGCTTTTGCTTTGGAGGTATTTGCTCTTGATAAGAAGGTTATTTATAAGCAAGTTATGAAAGTGTTAAACTTAGTTGGTTTAAAAGGTAAGGCTAGACAATATCCAAACCAATTAGCAGGTGGCGAACAGCAAAGGGTGGCTATTGCAAGAGCTATTGTAAATGAACCAAAACTTCTTTTATGTGATGAACCGACTGGTAATTTAGATCCTAATACTAGTATGGAGATTATGAAAGTATTAGAGGATATTAATAAGATGGGTACAACAATAATTATGGCTACACATGATAGAGATATAGTTAATCGTATGAAGAAAAGGGTTTTGTATATTGAAGCAGGCAAACTAGTTAAAGATTATGAGAAAGGAACTTATTATGATGAAGGTATTAAGAAGGTTTAATCGAAATATACGTGATGCTTTTAAGAGTGTTATTCGTAATTTTAGTTTGTCTATTGCTTCAATATCGTGTATTACAATTACTTTGATTGTTGTTTCAACTTCTATTATTATGTCTTTTAATGTGGATAATTTTACTAATTCTATTAAAAAAGATGTTACGGTAGTGGTTTATTTAGATGGTTCTGTTGATGAAGAGAAGAGAAATACTATTGAGGATGAAATTAAAAAAACTAATAATATAGCTAGTATGGAGTTTAAGTCTAAAGAGAAAACGGCTGAAGAATTTAAGAATGAGAGCGAAGTAATTGGTTCGTTTTTGGAAACTTTGGGTGAAAATGAGAATCCACTTTTAGATAGTTATATGATTAAAGTTAAAGATATTGACACAATTAAGAAAACAGTTGATAAGATTAAGAAGATAGATGGTGTTGATGCTGTTAATTATGGTGAAAATATTGTTGAACAATTAATTGTGGTTTTTGACGTTATATCTAAGATATCAGTGGGAACTGTTATTGCTTTAGTTTTAGTTACGGCTTTTCTAATATCTAATACAATTAAGTTAACTATTTCTTCAAGAAAGACGGAAATAGAGATTATGAGACTTGTTGGAGCTTCTAATTCTTCTATTAGGATACCTTTTGTTATTGAGGGCTTATTTTTGGGTTTGTTAGGCTCTGTTATTCCTATTATTGCTACAATATATGGATATAATTCGTTATACACATTCTTTGGTGGAAAACTATTTAATTCATCTTTAGCTAAGTTGATTAAACCATCGCCTTTTGTTTATACGACATCTGGTATTCTTATTTTAATTGGAATAATGGTTGGTATGATAGGAAGTTATCGTGCTGTTAGAAAGTATTTAAAGATATAACTGGTTTTCCAGTTTTTCTTATAGGAGGTAACGTTATGAAAAAAACAATATTTTTAGGTATTATAGTTATTTCTTTGTTATGTGGTATTATAGTTGGATATTTTTTTGTTACGGGTGGAGAGAAGGTTTTAGAAAAGAAAGATATTTTAGTTTATCAAAGTGAACTTGAGAATAAATTTACTAGTTATGGATATACCATTGATGAACCTAATATTATTTTAAATCCTTATGAGATATCTCCACTTACAGCTTTGGTGATGTTTGAAACTAATGATTATGTATCTCCTACGGTAACAGTTGTTGGTAAAAGTGAGAAAACTACATATACTCATACTTTTAAGGAAAGTAAGACTCATTATTTGGAAATATTGGGTTTATATCCTGATTATAATAATGAGGTAATTATTAGTTATGGGGATGTTACTAAGAAGATATATATTCAAACTGGTAAATTGCCTAATAATTTTGTTATGCCTAGTAGTATTTATAAAGATGAAGATAAGTTAGATAATGAATTATATTTTTATACACCATCTTCAATTGGTTATACTTGTGCTTATGATATAAATGGGGATGTTAGATGGTATTTAACTGAGAGTTTTATATGGGAAATTAATAGGCTTAGAAATGGTAATTTATTATTAAGTACTGATAAACTTGTTAATAATCCTTATTATACGACTGGTCTTTACGAGATGAATATGCTTGGTAAGATATATTTTGAATATAATATAGATGGGGGATACCATCATGATTATTATGAGATGCCAAATGGTAATATTTTAGTTTTATCTAATAATTTTGCTAATGGTACGGTTGAAGATTATATTGTGGAACTTGATTTAAGGGATGGTAGTATTGTTAAGAAGTTTGATTTAACTGATATTTTACCAATGAATGAGGGAGAAAGTGAAAATTCTACAACGTATGATTGGTTTCATAATAATTCGGTTTGGTATGATGAGAAGTCTAATTCAATTACTTTATCGGGTAGACACATGGATGCTGTTATTAATATATCTTATGATACGGGAAAACTTAATTGGATAATTGGTGATTCTACTAATTATAGTAGTGAATGGCAAAAGTATTTCTTTAAGCCAATAGGGGATAATTTTGAATGGCAATGGAGTCAACATTCTGCTAAGATTACTCCAGATGGTTATGTGTTTATTTTTGATAATGGTAATAATAAGAGTAAAATTAAGGAAAATTATGTTGATGCTTCTAATTCTTATTCAAGGGGGGTAATGTATAAGATAGATACTGTTAATATGACTATTGAGCAAATATGGGAGTATGGTAAGGAGAGAGGTAGTGATTTTTATTCTCCTTATATATCTAATGTTTTATATTTAGAAGAAAATCACTTTGTAGTGCATTCTGGTGGTATTGTTAAGGTAAATGGTATACCTTCTAATTATCCAGCTGGTTTAAGTAATGAGGAGGTTAGTTTGAAATCTGATACGGTAGAATTACTTAATAATGAAGTTATTTATGAACTTATACTTCCTACAAATAATTATAGGGTAAGAAAAATGGAGATGTATTCTAATAGTGAATATAAACAAGGTGTTGGTGTTAGATTAGGTAGTGTTAGTAAGACAGAGGAATCTAATAAACATACAATTATAGTAAAGAGTAAGGATATAGATAATAATTATAATAAACATAATATTACTTTTGATAAAGAAGTTAATAGGTTAGTTTTTAGTGGAACATTTTTAAAAGATGATAAAGTTAAGATAATATTAGATAAGTTTCTTGGTAAAAAGGAATATGATGTAATAATTAGGAAGAGACCTTATACGGCAATGTGTGTTGATATATTTACGAAAGAGGAAGAAAAAGATGGTATTAAGGTTACTAAGTATATAAATAATACTGGGTTGAAGGGTAAATATTTAATATATGTAAGTATTAATGGAACAATTTATAAAACTAATAAATATGTTGAATTTTAAAAAGAATTATAGTAGAATAGAATTATGGAGGGAATATATTATATGAATGAGGTTTTAGAAAAAACAGAAGAGAAGATGCTTAAGGCAATAGATACTTTGGAATCAAGGTTTGTAAATGTTAGAGCAGGAAGAGCTAATCCTAGTATGTTGGATGGTGTTATGGTAGAATATTATGGAACACCAACACCAATTAAGAGTTTAGCAAATATTTCTGTTCCTGAGGCTAGGCAACTTGTAATTAAACCATTTGATAGGAGTTGTTTATCGGCAATAGAGAAGGCTATTTTTGAGGCTAATTTAGGGGTAACTCCAAATAATAATGGAGAGGTAGTATTTATTGTTATACCAGCACTTACTGAGGATAGAAGAAAGGAATTAGTAAAACAAGTTAAGTCTTTGGCTGAAGAGACTAAAATTGCTTTGAGAAATATAAGACAGGATGCTAATGGTGTTTTAAAGAATTTAAAGTTACCTGAGGATGAAGAGAAAAAGGGTAATGAAGAAGTACAGGATTTAATTAATGAATATAATAAAATAGTAGAAAATAAGTTAAAAGAAAAAGAAAATGAACTTATGAGTATATAATGATATGGAGGGTTTTATGGAAGAAAAAAAAGTTTATATACCTAGTATGAATGAAATTAGTACTATGCAAAGTATAGTTAATGATAATACTATAGGTAGTCGTGGTAGTGTATATAATTATTGTTTAGCAAAGAGAATTGAGTATATAGTTTTAAATGGTGGATTGGAATTTTTTAGTGATGAAGTAAGAAGTGATAGGGAAATAGCCAAGAAGGTACTTAGATTTTGTCCTAATGATTTAATTCTCTATTATAATGATTTTGAATTAGCAAAAGAGGTTATGGGTAACGTTTATCATGATGGTGTTAGGAGTGGAATTGATTATATTAATTTAACTTCTCGTCGTATGCAGAATAGTCCTGAATTTGTTCATTATATTGTTACTTATTTAGCTGAATATTTAAATAAATATCCTAATTATCGTTTTAATTATGTAGATAATAAGTTGTTAAATAATATTTTTAGTGGTAACATATTGGATAATTTTAATATAAATGGTTTGAGTTATAGGAAGAGAGTTGAGTTTTTTGAGGCTTTATCTATGATAGAACCAGCATATATTTTAAAGTCTGATAAGAAGTATTATGACCACTATAGGGTGTTTGTTGATGAGATGATAGATACTTGTTATGCTAATCATTTGGTTAATTCAATTAGTGCTTATGCTAATAGATATGGTATTAGTAATGTTAATAATGATATAAATATAGTTAAATCTAATGATGATAAATGTAAAAAATTAGTTAAGTTTTTAGATGAAAATAGATAATTTTAATTATTTAGGCTTTAAGTTTAAAAATTTAAAAAAAATGTAAAAAGGTATTGCATAATATCTTTTTTTTTGTTATGATTATTAGTGTAAAGGAGGATTGAAAAAATGAACGAGAATAACGGTGGAAAGGGACTATTTTATGGTGTCATTGGTGTTGCAACATTAATAGTAGCTATTATTGGTGCAACATTTGCATGGTTTACCGCTACTGCAGCTGGTGATAAGACTACTACTGTTACATCAGGTAATTTAGTTATTGAATATACTGATAGTACTACTTTAGTAGCAACTAATTTAAAACCAGCAACTGAAGAACAAGTAAAAGCTGCATATGCTAATAACAAATGTGCTCATACTGGTGATGCTGAAGCCATTCAAAATAATGAATCAGTTTGTTCTGTATATCAATTTACTGTAAAAAATACAGGTACTTTATATGCTGAATTAACTGCTAAATTAAGTGATTTTGCTATTACTACTGCAGCAGATAGAAATGTGAATACTGGCGTTACTGGAAACACAGGAGAAACAGCTGTTACTACTGAACAAGAAGTTACTGCAGGTAAATTTAAATATGCTGTTGTAGCTACTGCTCCAGGAACTGCTGCAGGTACATTTACAGGTGCTTCATTAGCAAGTGCTAGTGATATTACTTTAACTAGTAGTAGATTAGCTCCTACTGGTAATACAACTCAATATATTGTTGTTTGGTTAGATTCAACTGCTGACAATAGTTATCAAGCTGTTAGTGCTAATGCAAAAGTTACTGTAACTGCTGCTCAAACTAATCAACAATAGTTAGAAAGTTTTAAAAAATGTAAAAAAGGTATTGCATAATATCTTTTTTTTTGCTATGATTATTAATGTAAAGGAGGATTGAAAACATGAACGAAAATAATAATGGAGGAAAGGGACTATTTTATGGCGTTATTGGTGTTGCAACATTAATAGTAGCTATTATTGGTGCAACATTTGCATGGTTTACAGCAACAGCTGGTGGAGATACTAAAACAGTTGTTAAAACTGGTACATTAAGTGTAGAATATGTTTCTTCTGGTGAAGGTGCAGGTAAAGTAGTTGATGCTAGTAATTTAAAACCCGCTACTACTGAACAAGTATTAGCAGCTTATAAAGCAGGAGACTGTAAGTTTGCAGATGATGCAACTGATGCAACTGAAACTATTTGTGCTTTTGCAAAAGTTACTGTAAAAAATACTGGTACTTTATATGCTAATATTGATGCTGATTTCAATATTACAAAAAATGAATATAAGGATAACAAATTAATGTATTCAGTATTCACTACTGATCCAACAACTTTAACTGGTGCTCCTGTTGGTGCTGATGTAACATTACCTTCAGCTCAAGCAATAGCTCCTCAAGCTACTAATAGTTTTACCGTTTTATTATGGTTAGACCAAACTGCTGTTAATACTGGAGAAAACAGTAATGCTAACAGAACATTTACTGCTGGTATTAATGTAGAAGCTGTTCAAACTAACAACAAATAATTTTGTTAAAGTTATTTAAAAAAACTTAAATCTCATATTGATATATGAGATTTTTTGTTGTATAATGGTTGTAAGAATAGATAGGAGTGTATAAATGTGGGTACAGTTGTGGGAAATTTTAATGATGTTGTTAGTAGAGCAAGACACTATAAAGTTAAAGTAATTAGTAGGAAGAGAAAACCAATTCAATATATTGTCGGTATTTTTTCTTATGCATTGTTTATATTTTTACTTTTAATTGGTGTTACTTTACTTATATATTTTTTAAGTATTAAAATTAAACAAAGCAAAGGAGATTATTCAGCCCCTACTTTTAATGGATATGTTGTACTTACTGGTAGTATGATTCCTGAAATAATGGAAAAAGATGTTGTTATTACTAAAAAAATTCCTGCCGAAAATCTTAAAGTTCGTGATATAATAACATTTGCATCTAGTGATCCACGTTGGAAGGGTACTATTATAACGCATAGAATTATTGAAAAATATAAGTTAAATGATGGTACTTATGAGTTTAGGTCTAAGGGTGATAATAATAACGTTGCTGATGATGCTTTAGTACAACAAGAAAATATTTTTGGGAAAGTAATACTTACTATACCAAAATTAGGTTATTTACAAATGTTTTTAGCTACGAAGAGTGGATGGATAATAGGTATATTAATACCATGTTTATGTGTAGTATCTTATGATATATTAAAATTATTTAAAGTTGTCGGTCGTAAAGCCGAGAGAAAAATTAATAAAAAGAAGGTGAATTATGTCAAGTAGTGAATTTAGAGTTAAAAAAATTAAGAATGATAATATTACTGTTGAAGAAGAAAAAAATGATAAAAAAACTTGGTTCTTTCTTTTTTGGAGAAAATATGGTAATATATTTAGTATGATTCTTATTTTTTCAGCCATTACTTCTTTTACAGTTGGCATTGGTATAGCATTATCGCATTTTTTTGATAATGCTAATAAAAAAGTTGATGTTGAAATTAAGACTGTTGTTGAGTATTACAATGAAGGTGGTAAGTTACTTTTTGAAAATACTTATCCTATGAGTGAAAAAGAAGCTGATATGATATATAATAATAAAGATGCTACTGATGTACAATTTGTTGTTAAAAATATGTCTAGCATGAATATTAGATGTAGAATAGGATTGGAGAAGACTAAGAATACTACGATGGAAACTGATAAGTTAAATTATAAACTTATTAAGAATGGTGAGGCATTGAAGAGTAAGAGTTTAAATTATACAAAGAAGATGCCAGAAACAGAGTTATTAGTGTTTGATATGAAACCTGCAGAGAGCGATAAGTTTGCACTTAGAATGTGGTTGGATGAGAGTGCAGACAATTCATATCAAGATAAAACTTTTGAAGGTAAGATTAAAGTATATTTTGAATATAAGAAAAAATAACAGGAGGGTTTATGATTAGGGGGCAAATATTTAAAATTGGGGTTGAATTAGTGTTTACTTTTGTTATATCAATAATATGGTTAGTTATAATTGGAAGTAGAGAAGAAGAAACTAATAGGCTTATGTCTATTAATAATGAAATTACTTTAAAAGAGACTATTAATAATAAAAATTTATATTTAATTAATGATAATAGTGATGTTAATGGATTAGAGAATAATATTATTACTATTACTAATAATAAGAATGAAGATACTAGTTGTAATTTAATAATGTTAATTGATAAAGAGTCTTTAGTGGATATTAGTTATTTAAGGTTTAGAATAAATAATGAAGTTAAGTATTTAGATAATCTTATATATGAAGATAATGCTAATTATTATTATTTAATTGATAAATTGGAACTTAAGGCTAATCAAGATATAGAAGAATACTATGCTATATGGTTAAGTGATGAGTATAAAGATGTTTTTAATAATAATACTTTAACATATAAGATGGTTGTGGATACTAAGATATAATAATATTATGTATTTTTATGTTTATGTGGAACTTTTATAAAAAGGTCTACATAAATTTTTTTTGATTTATATTATTTTTTAACCGATTATTTAAAGTATGTTTATTTCTATTAATATATTTATTTTTAATTATCTCATAATTTTTTAAAATTTCCTCTTTTAGTTTGGACTTGTATCTTTTTATTAAATAAGTCGACTATTAGTTACAACATGTAATAGCACTAAGTTATCATTAATATATTTATAAACAAGTAATCAATCTGGATTTAAATGACATTCCATTACTAAAAAATTTTTATATATTTAGAATTGTTTAATTAAATTGTCGAGTGATAGCTATTCTATATAAATTAGTTTGAAATATTATGTATTAGGTGATACTATGATACATAATATTTTTGATTATAAGGGATTAAGTAATGAAGAAGTAAAAGAAGCAAGGAAAAAGTATGGTAGTAATATAATTAATAAGAGAAATACTAATAGTTTTTTTAAGTTATTTTTGGAATCTCTAGGTGATCCTATTATTAAGATTCTTTTAATTGCTTTAGGTATTAAAATGGTATTTTTAATTAAGAGTTTTGATATTTATGAGACACTTGGTATTGTTATTGCTATATTTGTAGCATCATTTATATCAACTGTATCAGAGTATGGTAGTGAAAAGGCATTCCAAAAATTAGAAAGTGATGCTTCTAAGATTAAAACCAAAGTATTAAGAGATGGTAAGGTACTAGAGATTTATGTGGATGATGTAGTCGTTGGTGATTTAATTATTTTAACTACTGGGGATAAAATACCTGCAGATGGTATTATTATTGAGGGAATGCTTAGTGTTGATGAATCTATAATTAATGGAGAAGCTAAGGAAACATATAAGAATACTAGTAGTACTAATAATAAAGTATATCGTGGGACAATAGTATGTTCTAATGAAGCAATAGTTAAAGTTACTAATGTGGGGAGTGATACTTTTTATGGGAAAATAGCTCTTGAAATACAAGAAAAAGAAACACCATCGCCTCTTAAGATTAGACTTACTAAGTTAGCTAAGGTAATTAGTAAAATAGGTTATTTAGGAGCTGTGTTGATATCTTTATCATATTTATTTTCAGTAATTGTTATTGATAATAATTTTGAATATGCTAAGATAGTGGCAACTTTATCTAATTTTCCGGTTATGTTTGGTTATATTCTTTATGCTCTTACTTTGAGTGTTACTATTATCGTGGTCGCGGTACCGGAGGGATTACCTTTAATGATTACTTTAGTTCTATCTTCTAATATGAAAACTATGCTTAAAAATAACGTTTTAGTTAGAAAACTTGTGGGCATAGAGACTGCGGGTAGTTTAAATATTTTATTTACTGATAAAACAGGAACAATTACAAAAGGAAAACTAGAAGTAGTAGGAATTATAACTCCAGATAATTATGAGTTTAACAATGTTATGGAAATGAAGCGATATAATAAATATTATGATTTAGTATATAAGAGTTTGGTTTATAATAATGAATCAACTTATGATAATGTTAGAAATACTGTTGTTTCGGGTAATATTACTGATAGAGCACTTTTAAATTATATTAAAGGAATTAAAGATAATAGAATTAAAATAATTGATAAAGTACTTTTTTCTAGTGAGAATAAGTATTCTATGACAATTATTGAAGATGGAGAGAAGATTAAGTTAGTAAAAGGGGCTCCAGAGGTGATAATTAGGTATTGTAGTAGTTATTATGATGTTAATTTAAATAGGCGAATGTTTATTAGTAAACGAGAAGTAGAAAATAAAATTAATAATTATGTATCTAATGGGTATCGGGTAATAGCATTAGCTACTTCTAATAGGGGATTAAATAAAGAAATAAATAATTTAACTTATTTGGGATTAATTATTATTAAGGATGAGGTTAGAAAAGAAGCAATTGAAGGTCTTAAATTGGTTAATGAGGCAGGCATTCAAACGGTTATGATTACTGGAGATAATTTAAAAACCGCGGTTTCTATTGGAAAAGAAATAGGACTTATTAAAAGTGAAAATGATTTGGTAATGACTAGTGAAGAAATAAATAAATTAAGTGATTTTGAATTAAAGAAAATATTACCTCATTTAAAAGTTGTAGCCCGCAGTTTACCACAAGATAAGAGTAGATTGGTAAGAATAAGTAAGGAACTTAATTTAGTTGTAGGAATGACGGGTGATGGAATTAATGATGCTCCTGCTTTAAGAAAGGCAGATGTTGGTTTTGCTATGGGAAGTGGGACTGAAGTAGCTAAAGAAGCTTCTAATGTAGTTATTTTAGATGATAACTTTCTATCTATTGCAAAGGCAATATTATATGGTAGAACGATATTTAAAAGTATTAGAAAATTTATAATATTTCAACTTACAGTTAATTTATGTGCGATAAGTGTTTCTTTAATTGGACCTTTTATTGGAATATATGAACCTGTTACAGTAATTCAAATGCTTTGGATAAATATGGTCATGGATACTTTAGCCGCTTTAGCATTTGCTTATGAACCAGCATTAGTTGAGTATATGAAGGAAAAACCAAAAAGAAGAGATGAAAATGTTGTTAATGGATATATGTTTAATCAAATAATTACTAATGGTTTATATATCGCGGTTTTATGTTTAGTATTTTTAAAGACTAATTTAGTTAGAGGAATTTATGAAACTAATGAGACTTTAATGACAGCATTTTTTGGTTTATTTATCTTTGCTTCTTTATTTAATAGTTTTAATGCTAGAACAACAAGGGTTAATATTTTATCTAATATAATTAAGAATAAGGCTTTTATCATGGTTATATCTTTGGTTATTATTATTCAAATATATTTAATTTATTATGGAGGTAGTTTGTTTAGAACTGTAGGTCTTAATGCCATAGAATTTGTGGTAATGTTATTTATTTCTTCAACTGTAATTCCGTTTGATTTTATAAGAAAAATGATACTTAAATTATTTGATAAAAAAAGAGAAATATAGTAAAATTAGTGTTATGAATTACAACAGCATAGCAAAAGAATAAAAAATTAAAAAAAATATTTGCAAAAGTTAAATTTTGTGATAAACTATTGTTAGTTATTTAAAAGCAATGAGGAAGAGGAGTAAATTAAATTTGTTTTGTAGAGAGTTCTTGTTTGGTGAAAAAGAATAAATAAATTAATTGAAGGTAGCTTCTATAGTTAATATCTAAATAAAAAGGATATTACGCGTAAATGCGTTAAAGTTATGAGGTAATGTTATATTACAAAATAAGGTGGTACCACGAGATTTCGTCCTTTGGATGGAATCTTTTTTAATGAAAGGAAGATTTTTATGTTAGAAACAAAGTATAATCACGAAGAGGTAGAGAAGGGGAAATATGATTTTTGGTTAGAAAATGGTTATTTTAAAGCTGGAGATTTATCTAAAGAGCCATTTACAATAGTTATTCCTCCGCCTAATGTTACGGGGAAATTACATTTAGGACATGCATGGGATACAACGTTACAGGATATTATTATTAGATATAAAAGAATGCAAGGATTTGATGCTCTGTGGCTTCCTGGTATGGATCATGCGGGAATTGCTACCCAAGCAAAAGTTGATGCAAAATTAAAACAAATGGGCTTTAATCCTAGAGAGATGGATCGTGATACATGGCTTAATTATGCATGGGACTGGAAAAAAGAGTATAGTGAGAATATAAGACTTCAGTGGGCGAAGTTAGGACTTAGTCTTGATTATGACAAGGAGAGATTTACTTTAGATGAGGGTTTATCTAATGCTGTAAAACACGTTTTTATTACATTATATAATAAAGGCTTAATTTATCGCGGAGAGAGAATAATTAATTGGGATCCTTATGCAATGACCGCTTTATCTAATGAAGAGGTAGAATATAAAGATGTTGAAGGCGCATTTTATCATATTAAGTATTTTATAGAAGGCACGGATGATTATTTAGAAGTTGCCACGACAAGACCTGAAACTCTTTTTGGTGATACAGCAGTTGCAGTTAATCCTGATGATAAAAGATATAAACATTTAATTGGGAAGAATGTTATTTTACCTATCGTTAATAAACTTATTCCAATAATAGGTGATGAACATGCTGATATAGAATTTGGAACTGGAGTCGTAAAAATAACTCCAGCACACGATCCAAATGATTTTGAAGTTGGAAATAGACATAATTTGGAGAGAATTAAGGTTATTAATACTGATGGGACAATGAATGAAAATGCTTTAAAATATGCGGGAATGGATAGATTTGATGCAAGAGAAGCACTGGTAAAAGACTTGGAAAAAGAAGGGCTTTTAATTAAAGTTGAGAAAATTGTTCATTCAGTAGGGCATTCTCAAAGGTCAGGAGTTATGGTCGAGCCATATCTTTCTAAACAATGGTTTGTTAAAATGCGACCTTTAGCCGATGCGGTTTTAGAAAATCAAAAAAATAAAGATAAAAAAGTTAATTTTGTTCCACCAAGGTTTGAAAAAATAATGAACCATTGGATGGAAATAACTTATGATTGGTGTATATCAAGACAACTTTGGTGGGGACATAGAATTCCAGCTTGGTATAAAGGTGAAGAAATATATGTAGGATATGAAGCTCCACAAGAAAGTGGTTGGGTACAAGATACCGATGTTTTGGATACTTGGTTTTCTAGTGCTCTTTGGCCATTTTCAACACTAGGTTGGCCTGATGATACCGAATTATTAAAAAGATATTATCCTAATAATGTTTTAGTTACAGCTTATGATATCATTCCTTTCTGGGTAAACCGTATGGTATTTCAAGGTTTATACTTTACTAATACTAGACCATTTAAAGAATGCTTAATTCATGGTTTAATTAGAGATAACCAAGGAAGAAAAATGAGTAAAAGTTTAGGTAATGGAGTAGATCCAATGGACGTAATTAAAGAATATGGTTGTGATTCTTTGAGATATTTCTTATCTACAAGTTCAGCTTTAGGACAAGATTTAAGATATGATACTGAAAAAGTTAGATCAACATGGAATTTTTTAAATAAATTATGGAATGCGTCAAGATTTTGTCTTATGAATATAGAAGATTTAAAAGAATTAGATTTTAGTAATATGGATAATAAAGATAAATGGATTTTAACAAAATTAAATAATACAATAAAAAAAGTAACAAAATATATGGAAAAATACGAATTTAATAATGTTTCTAGTTTGTTATATTCATTTATATGGAATGATTTTTGTGATAATTATATTGAACTTTCTAAATTTAGTCTTGACCAATCATCAACGAAAAGTACTTTATATTATGTATTATCGTCTATCTTGAAAATGATGCATCCATTTACGCCTTATATTACTGAAGAGATATATAGTATGTTACCAATAAGAGAAGGTAATTCAATTATGATAAGTGAATATCCTAAATATAATAAGAAATATGTATTTACCAAGGAAGAAAAGGAATTAGATTCTATTATTGATTTTATAAAATTATTTAGAAATTTTAAAGCTACTAAAAATATTGGTAAAGACTTCAAATGTATGGTAAATAATAATAAAGATTATACTTTGATTAATAAAATGTTAAAGTTGGATGACCATATCATTAGCAATAAATTGGATGTTACTAATTATGAAGTTGCAAATGGAGATTATAGTATAACTATATTTTATCAGCATGTCGTTACCGAAGAAGAGGCAAAACTTAAAGAAAAACAAATAGATAGTTTAAAAAATAGTATTGCTAGAAGAGAGAAGTTGCTATCTAATCAAAATTATGTTAGTAAGGCTCCTTTAGAACTTGTTAATCAGGAAAAAGAAAAATTGGAAGAAGAAAAGAAAATGCTATCTACTTTGATAAATTAATGAAACTTAAGTATTATAACAATACTTGAGTTTTTTCATGTGCTTTTGCTATGCTGTTAACACA
>HF996834.1:193-3302 GCA_000432575.1 Clostridium sp. CAG:762 | reverse complement strand
GGCGATTGTAGTAGTGGTTCTGTTGCTGGGGTGTTTAGTTTCGGTAGCTACAATGGTGGAAGTTATATTCCATATGGCTTTCGTGTTGTGCTTTCCGTAAATGAATAATAAACAAAGATATTAGTTGATTAAAGGAGTCTTTTCTTTAACGATAGTCTTTACAATATTATTTATTTTTAGTAAAATAAGACTGAAAGGAGTACTTTTATGTTAAAGGAATTTAAAAAGTTTATATCAAGAGGTAATGTTTTAGATTTAGCGGTGGGTGTTATTATTGGAGGTGCTTTTTCTTCGATAGTAACAAGTTTAGTTAATAATATCTTTACTCCTATAATTGGTCTTATTTTAGGGGGAGTTGACTTTTCTAATCTAAGTATTAAATTTAGAGATACTTCTATTAATTATGGTTTATTTTTACAGAGCGTTTTTGATTTTTTAATAGTAAGTTTTTGTATATTTATCTTTATTAAAACTATTAATAAATTATTTAAGAAAGAAAAGAAAGAAGAAGTAAAAGAAACTAAATCTAAAGAATTAGAAACTTTAGAGGAAATTAGAGATATTTTAAAAAAAAGGTAATAAATAAATATTACTTTTTTTTCTATTCTATGGTACAATGTAGGTAAGGATAGGGATATTATGAATAAGGATATTTTAATAGAAGAAGTAAATAATTATTTAAATAAATATAAGAAATTTATGACTAAAGATATTTATATAACTAGTAATATGTATGATACGTTTACTAATAAATATAAATATTTATATGATTGTTTAGATAAGAATACTTGTGAATATAAAAATATCTTGAAAATAATTAATGATAAGAATAAATTGTTAAGGAAACATAATCGTAAATACGTAGATAATAAATTAATTAAATATAAGTTTTATTTTGATAATATGTTTAATGATATTAATAAAAATATTATTTTAGATAAGAGTCAAAGGGAAGCAATTATTTGTGATGAGGATAATTTATTAGTTTTATCTGGAGCAGGAAGTGGTAAGACTACTACAATAAGTGCTAAGGTGAAATATTTAATTGATGTTAAGAATATTAAACCAGATAAAATATGTGTAATTACTTTTACTAAGAAAGCTAAGGAAGAACTTGATTATAAGATAAATAAGATATTTAATAGTAATGTAGATATTTATACTTTTCATTCATTAGGATTAAAAATAATAAAATATTATTATAAGAATAAAGATATAGATATAATTGATGAAAAAGGACAATATAAAATAATATGTGATTATATAAAGAATAATTTATTTAAGGATAAAGATAAATTTAGTTTGTTTTTTGAGGCTTTTAAGAATAAAACTTCTTTTAGTGAAGAATATAAGTTATTTGATAATTATTATGATTATCATAATTATATGTATAAGAGAAAATATATTAATTCTAATACTACGATGGATAATTATATAAAGGAACAGGCTAAAAGAAGAAGAAATTATTTAAAAACATTAAATGGAGAATATTGTAAGAGTAAAGAGGAAGTTGATATTGCTAATTTTCTATATTTAAATAATATTGATTATCAATATGAAAAAAGTTATAAGAAGTTAGATAATTTAAAGATATATAAGCCTGATTTTTATATTGAACAAAATAATAATTATAATTATATAGAGCATTTTGGTATAGATAAGGTTAATAAAACTAATAATCATTATACTAAAGAAGAATTAACTAATTATTTAAAGAATATGAAATTAAAAGAAAAGTATCATTGTGATGAGAAGATAGAAGATTTATTTATTATTACTTATTCTAAAGTATTAGGTAAAAGGAATTATTTAAGTGTATTAAAAGATTCTTTAATAAAAAAAGGATATGTTTTATCTAAGAAAGATAATAATTTAGTATATGAAAGATTAAAGGATACTAGTGAGGATAGATATATAAATAATTTTGTTAATAGGATAGTTATTCCTTTTATTAGTTATTTTAAAAGATCTAATTATAAATTAGATGATTTTAAGAATATTAAAACTGATAATGATTTACTTAATAAACAAATAAGTGTTATAAGTGATATATATTTAAATTATGAATCAAAATTAAGGGCAAAGAATTTAATAGATTTTGAGGATATGATTAATATA
The DNA here is from genome assembly GCA_000432575.1 of Clostridium sp. CAG:762. Classification (GTDB taxonomy): domain Bacteria; phylum Bacillota_I; class Bacilli_A; order RF39; family UBA660; genus CAG-762. Next base: position 1,184 of record HF996834.1, on the reverse strand, counting down.
TCTTATAAAGTAATGCCTTATATTAAAGAAAAGAATTTAGGGGTGGATTATAAATATATAATAATAGATGAGTATCAAGATGTATCTATGCAAAGATTTAATTTAACTAAGAGAATAGAGGAATTATTTAAATCAAAAATTATTGCTTTTGGTGATGATTATCAAACTATATTTGGTTTTTCTGGTTCAAGGATAGATTTAATGACTGAGTTTAGGAATTATTTAAGTGATGCTAAACAAATACCAATACCAAATGTATATAGAAATAGTCAAGAATTAATAGATGTTGCTACAAAGTTTATTAATAAAAATAGTAAACAAATTAAAAAGAAATTAATTAGTAATAAGAGATTAATTAATCCAATAGAATTATATATTTATAATGATTCTAATTATATTAATACTAATATTAATAAAAGTATTATATTAAGTAATATATTAGATAAGATATATTTAAGTAATAATAAGAGCAATGTTTTATTATTAGAAAGATATAATAATGATATAGATACTATCTTAAATAATAATTTATTTATTAGAAAGAATCATGAAAATATTATTTATAAAAAACATGAAGATATGAAGATAGATTATTTAACTATACATAAGAGTAAAGGATTGGAATATGATAATTGTATTTTAATTAATGCTATAGATGATAAGTATGGTTTTCCTTCTAAAATAGAAGATGAAGAGATAATTAAATTATTAAAACCTAAGATAGAAGAAAATATCTTTTATCCAGAAGAAAGAAGATTGTTTTATGTAGCAATGACTAGAACTAAAAATAAGTTATATATTTTAGTTCCTAAGAGTAAAACTAGTAGTTTTATTAGGGAAATAGAAAGTGATAAGAATGTTTTAATTAAGAAATAATTAGTTTATATGATATGAACCCCGTTTCTTGGACATAGAAACGAGGTTTTTATATGTCAAAATTAAATTATGAAAAAAGAATAAATATTTATAATGAACGAGAACAAGGAATATC
>HF996834.1:0-117 GCA_000432575.1 Clostridium sp. CAG:762 | reverse complement strand
AATTCAATATATGGTATGTTTGATAGATAAGCATGGAATAGATATATTAAGAAAAAATAAAAATATGTTTTATCCAAAATACAAAAAAGAAGAAATTATTAATAGAGTTTTAATTGG
>HF996833.1 GCA_000432575.1 Clostridium sp. CAG:762 | reverse complement strand
CAATGCTTTTATTTATAAAGAAAAAAGATTACTTTTTCGCAATCCTTTCATCTTTATCTTTATTCAAAACTCGATTAATATAATTGAATCCATCATTCATTTTTTCTTCAATTGATATATCTTTACTATAGATGTTTCTCAATTTATCCATAACTTTACTAGAATCATCTTCAAGTTCATAAAAGCTATCATATCCTCGTTCATTAAATTCAAACATTGTAGAAAATGGTTTATTATTCAAAATAGGATCAGTTACCATCTCACTATATTGCCATACTAAATATGGTGAGTCATATTCACGTCTTGGCGTTTCTGGATGAATTTGTTTCCATTTTTCAAACCATAAAAAATGTAGGGTTTCATGAGCACAAACTTCTAATAATTTAGAATCATCAACGCCTGTACCAATTGAAAAAGAAAAATTGTCTAAATATCTTGGAAAAACCGGAATTAATCCAACAGTTGCACTTATTTCTTTTAAATTATTTGGCCATTTTATATTCAAATATGATGATAACGCCTTAAAATAACTATTATTATATTGT
>HF996832.1:2690-68739 GCA_000432575.1 Clostridium sp. CAG:762 | reverse complement strand
TTGGATACATTCTATTCATTTTAAACACCTTCTTTTTTTACTATTCTTATAAGCTAATTTTACTATTTTTATGTTTTAGTGTCAATACTTTTTTAAATATTTCATCTAAAGAATTTAAAAACAAAAAAAGAAATTATTTCTTTAAAGAAAGAATTACTTCTTTATTTTTAATATCTTTTAATTCATGATAAGAGACATTACAAGCATCAAATAATCTTTTTGAGGCTATTACTGAATTAGTATTAGCATATTTATCACTAAGATAAATCACCTCACTAATACCTGCCTGAATTATTTCCTTAGCACATTCATTACAAGGAAATAAATCAACATAAATCTTAGCACCCTCAAAATCCTTACGACTACCACGATAATTTAAAATAGCATTTCTTTCTGCATGAACAACATAAGGATATTTAGTTTCTAACTCATTACCTTCCCTATCCCAAGGAAATATATCATCACTATATCCATTTGGAGCACCATTATAACCAATAGATAAAATACGATTATTCTTATCTACTATACAAGCCCCCACTTGTGTACTTGGATCCTTACTACGCATCGCGGATAACTTTGCAATTGCCATAAAATATTCATCCCAAGTCAAATAATTCTCTTTCTTTTTACATACATCTACCATCTTAAAACCTCCTAACTTTTCTTAACTTTAACACTCTCATAAAAAAGCGGTAGCATAATATAATTCTGTTTTTCTAAACCCTCTATAATACTAGGTAATGCACTCAAAGTAATACTACTATAATCATGCATCAAAACTACAACTATATCTCTATCATTAGTTTTATTTAAAACATTATCAATAGATTCTTTTATTGTAGGAGCTACCTTCTTACCGTCTCCCGTTTCTAAATCCCAATCTACATAACCATAACCCATATTACTTATTTCTTTAATAATACTTGTTTTCAAACCCTTAGCTTGATTACTACCACCAGGAAACCTTAATATATTAGTCTTAATTCCCGTTTCTTTTAAAATAAAATCTTCATTTTTCTTAATTTGATTTGTAAAAGAACTAACCGAATTATATAAACCCTTCGATATTGAATGATAATAAGTATGATTAGCAATAGTATGCCCTCTTCTAACTTCTTCTTTATATATAGGTAATCTATCATCAGGTTTATTACCAATAACAAAAAATGTTGCTAAAATATCATATTTATCTAACACATCTAAAAACTGATAACTAATTTGATAAGGACCATCATCAAATGTCAAATAAGCTATTTTTTTACTACCTTTTCCTTCTAATACTAATTTTTCATACTTAGATTCATTTTCATAAAATTTATTTTTTATTTCTTCTATTTGTTTATCAATATTATTTATCTTATCAATATCTTCTTCTATATTTTTTAATTTATTATCTTCTATATCTTTTTCTTTTACAATATTACTAAGTTTATTTTCAATAGCAGTGTTATTTTTTTGTAAATTATTATATTTACTTAATTTATAAGAATATAGATATAAAGTATAAATATTCAATATTACTAAAATAATTGTTATTATTGTATAAGTAATTCTTCTAACTTTTGATTTTGTCTTTTCCATTTTTCAAATACCTCATATTTATCCTTATTTTCTTCTTTTAATTTTATTAATTCCTCTTCCTTATCACTTATACTTTTCTTTATCATATCAATATTATCTATAGTAATATTAGTATCATTATTTATCTTATTCTTAGTATCTTCTAATCTTTTAATACTATTATCTATATTAATAGTAATAATTATAAATGTTACTAAAGATATACTTAAAAGAATAACAACAATTCTAGTTATATACTTCATAAACAATTCCTACTTTCTATAAAAATTTTAACATATTTCTAATAAAAAGTCTATTAAAGAATATAAATTTTAAATATATTTATATAATAATACTATTTCTATTTATTAACCTGTTAAAAAAATAATAGATTATCTTATATTATTTATTTATATTTTAATCTTTTTACTTTCTTATCCTTATCAATAAATAAAGGGAAAACATATCTTTCTTTACTACTTATTTTAGGTATATCATATATATTTTCTACTTTAGTAAATAACTCCCACATTAAAGATAAATTATTATCATCTAAAGATTTAATCTTAATAATATTAATAAATTCTAATTCATCATAATTATATAAATCACTATCAACAATATATTTATTATCTAACATATATTTAATAATACTAGATAAAAGTAACATAGCATAATTATCTTTATCACTATGAATTAATTTATTAATCCTATTTTCACAATAACAAATAGTCAAAGCATAATATAATTCATTAAAACCTAATTCTTGTTCATTTTCTCTATTAATAAGAACTAGCATATTATTATATATTTCTTCTACATCACAAAAACCAATACATTTACTCCAAGATAAACTATTTAAAAAAATACCATCCAATCTATCAATACATAATTTTGGTCTATCATTATCTACAATAGAATATTTTTTAGGATTAATAATATCCTCAATAGAAATATTATCTCTATCTAATAAATTAATTAATCTTTTATTATTTAAAAGAAACAATTCATTCTTACTCTCTGTAACTTCTTGATTAATATAATCCTTATATAAATAATCTATTACATGAGAAAATACTGGTGTATTACAATCATGATATAAACTAGTTAAAGACATCGTAAAATCATTAGTAAAATGAAGTGTTTCTAAAAAACAAGAAATAGAATGATCTAATCTTGAAAAATCATATTTAAAATTATATAGATAAGGTGATGCATATTTCATACCACATAAATAGCTAACATTCTTAAGTCTCATAATTATATCAACATATTCCTTTAACTCTATTGGTAAATATTTATATAAAATACTAAAATATTTCTTAGTATAATTAGGTAATTCATTATAATAATTATCAAAGTTTGTCATATTCTCCTCCTTAATTATTTATTATAGAAAATAAATAACATTTTAGCAAGTAATTTTATTCATAAAGAATCTTTTTTATTTAATTAATAGCAATTTAAAAAGCAGAAATAATTATTATTATTTCTACTTTATTTCAAAATATGCTACAGTATATATATTTTTAGTTCCATAAATATCAGTACCAAACGTTTTTCCTATTCGGTAATACCCTTTAGGTAATATTCCATATAACTTTTCCCAATCAATAACTTGTTCTTGAATTTCACCTGATTGTATAATAGGACATATTGATTCACTAGAATCATCTATATTTGCCACGACCTCATACCATCTTCCATTTTTCTTATATTCTATGTTATAGTGAGAACAATAATGATATTTTCTCTTAGTATCATTATTTATAACTAAAGTTAATCCCTTATTAGTTAAAGTACCTTCCTTAATACTTAGTTTTATTAAATAAGAAGTTACTTTCTTTTCTTTTATATCCATATTTAATTTAACTGGTGCATCATCATTATTATTATTATTATTATTATTATTATATTTCATAAAAACAATGAATATTATAATAACTAAAATAAAACCCGTTATAATAAATATTTTTTTATTTTTCATATTTCAAAGCTCCAATCACTATGAATTATATATAGCTTTTAATATCTGCCTATAACTAATCCTTCCGGTAAATCTTCAATATTTGTAAAATACATTTCTCTTCCAATACCTAAAAATCCTGAAGAACCACCACTAACAATTCCTATAGGTATTGCTCCACCATTTGCATCTGTCCTAGGTATAAACACAGGCCCACCACTATCACCTTCACCACCATTAACATTAGATTTAACTAAACCATAAACTGTAACATTAGTATTATTGTAATGTACACTTTGATTCAATGCTGTTACTTTACCAGTCGTATAATGTGTTTTCATTCCAGATTTTGCAATTGCCATATTAACAGTAACCGAAGGACAATAACTAACAACAGCTAATTCAGTAATACCACTACTAGTATACGCTAATTTATTAGTTGGTTGGTATTCTGTATTGCCGGTCGCAATAAAAGCATAATCATATCTCTGATAATTTTCAAATTGTTTTAAAATAATTTCACCAGTTGTAACAATTGCCCCTGGATAACCATAGAGTACACAATGCCCGGCGGTTGTATGTCCAACAGTTCCATTATAGCTAGTTCGAAACCCTATTGAACACGTCAAGTCACGTGGCATTTGCATACCAGCATTTAAATTAGTAAATGATATCATGTTTTTTGATTTTATAAATCTAATTATTTTTTTATTATTTTCACCATTAAATTTTTTAACAATACTTGTATCAAAAATTTTCATAAGTTCATTTTGTTTAGCTGCATTATTTTTTTGTAATTCTACAACTACCGAATTATTCATAACATCAATGTAACCACTCATTACATTTCTTGCTTCAGTAGCATTATTCTTCATATAATCAGCAATACTATTATTAATATAATTCAATTCATTGAATGAATTATTAACATATTCTATCATTATCGACTTATCCATACTAATAATATTATGGTATATTAAATAATCACTTGAATTTTTTTCAGGAATATTATCTTTTACAATTTGAATTATTAAATTTTTCGCATCATCACTTATATATATACCACCATAATACGCTGGAAATATATCCTGATAAACATCTTTTATATTATAATAATCTTTAATTATATTTTGAATTTTTGTAGACAATTCCACTTGTTTTAGGTTACGTTCTAAATAACTATGATTATTTTCATTAGTTTTTTCATTAGTTGTTGCATTAATTATAGTTGTTGATTCAACAAAAAATATAATTAATAAAATTAAAAACATTAAATTCTTTTTTTTCATTTTTTCTCCTTATTTCAATTTTTAATTATGTATTCTGTGAATGATACTATTAATTAAATCATAAATTAATTTTACATTAATAAAAACCTCCTTTTCTTTTAAATTTATATTAAGTTTTTGACTACCAAAAACTTAATACCATAATAAATAATATATCAAATAGAAATATCTACACTTCCACAATTTCATAAACTCCTATTGCACTACCTTTAAACTTAAATACTTTACTAGCACCATTTGAATTAATTTCATATTTTTGACTATTTAAAAAGGATATATGGTTGATTTGTAAATTATTTGGTACATTGATTACAATGTATCATTCATTCGTCTATCTTACATATCAATTGTATCATTTTTTATATGCTTATGCAATAATTTTTATGCAAAAAATAAACTTTACTAAGTTTCAAATTAATAATTAAATTATTTTTTTATCTTTAATATATTTAGTTGAAATAAGTAATACTATTGTAGCAAGCATTATAGCTCCTAGAATATCACTAAAATAATGTGCTCCAAGGTATATTCTACTAGTTGCAACCATAAGTGGTATCATACCAAGAATTATACTTAAAATTATTTTTAATTTCTTATTCATATTACTTTTATTTATTAAATATATCAATATACCATACATTGATACCGATGCCATTGTATGTCCACTTGGAAATGAAAATGTAGTTTCTCTTACTATCATATATATTGGTCTTTCTCTTCTTATAATTACTTTTATTACATTATTCATTATTGTAGAGAAAATTAATGTTCCACTTATTATATATCCATAAATATTTTTCTTTATTATAATAAATAACACCAATAGTAAAACACATAATCCCACCATAAATATTGTACTACCAAAAAAAGTAATTACTTTATATATATTTGTTGTTGTATCATTCATATTACTTGTAATAAACTTATATACGCTTTCATCTATATTACTTAATAAATCTAATTTAACTAATATACAAAGTATAACAAATAATAAACTAAGAACAATAATTATAATATTTTTTTTATCTTTCATGATTAATCCTCCTTAAATTCCCTTTAAATATTAAATTTATTATAATATTCATCAGTATCTATCTACTTATAATTATAGCATAAATATTTATATATTTTTACTATAATATAAAAAATTAATAACTATATACCCAATTACTTAAATAATATCATGCATTAATCAGCCTAAAACAAACAAAAAGAAACTATTTATTCATAGTTTCCTTTACTTTATTCTTATACCTACTACATTAAATAATAATCTTTTTATTATATAATAAAAAGGACTATTTCTAGTCCAAACATACTATAAACTTAAACTACTTTTATTTAGTAAAAAATCTTTTATTCCAATAATTAATATACCATCTTCATTATACCAAGGATTTATATCATCTTTTACAACTATAATCTTTTTGAAATTATCTCCTACACAATTAAGTGGTCTTGACTCTTGATAATTTTTTTCTTTAGAATCAATATTTAAAGCTGATTGTATGTAATATCTATTACTTGCCATATTACAAATAAAATCTATTTCATAATATGTCCTACCATCACTATTTCTTGTTTCTACTACTCCTACATCTACAGTATATCCTCTTATAAGTAGTTCATTAAAAATAATATTTTCCATTATATGATTTTCTTCTTGCTGTCTAAAATTTAATCTAACATTTCTAAGTCCTAAATCAGTAAAATAATACTTAAAAGGTGTAGATATATATTTTCTTCCTTTAACATCATATCTTTCTACTTTTTTTACTAAAAAAGCATTTTCAATATATTCAATGTATGAAGTAATAGTATTAATAGAAATATCTTTATCCCCAACACTTGTATATGTTTTATAAATATTCATAGGATTTGTTAAAGAACCAACTGAAGATGCTAAAATATTTACTACTGAATCTAAAACATCTTTTCTTTTTATATCATTTCTTTCTATAATATCTTTTATATATGTTGTTTCAAATAAACTATGTAAATATTCTCTTTTTTGTTTCTCATCTTCTTGAAGTATAACGGGAGGAAGTCCACCATATAAAATATATTCTTTCCAAGCTGTATCTATAGAAACATTTTTAAGTTCTACAAATTCACTAAAAGATAGAGGATAAATTTTTATTTCTGTGCTTCTTCCTCTAAATTCAGTTACTATATCAGTTGATAAAAATTTAGAATTAGAACCAGTTACATAAACATCTAAGTTAGTTTTTTTTAAAAAACTATTTAAGACATCCTCAAAGTTATCTACTAATTGTATTTCATCTAATAATATATAATACATTTCTTTATCAGTAACTTTACCCATTACATAATTAAATAACTCCATGGGTTCTCTATATTTCTTATTTTCTACTAAATCTAAATCCAACTTCACAATATGATCTTCTTTTATTCCAGACTCTAATAGATAGTTTTTAAAAATTGGATCTAGAAGATATGACTTACCACACCTTCTAATTCCTGTAATAACTTTAATTAGTTTATTTTCACGAGATGAAACTAATTCATTTAAATATTGTTCTCTTTTAATTTCTTTCATATTAATTATTCTCCTAACTGAATTTTATTGACACTTTTGTCAGTTAATTTCAATACAATTATACTACATATTTTTTTATAAAACAATATTTCATTGAATTTTATTGACATTTTCGTCAGTAATATTCAATAATGAGCTATTTATATTTTATGTATAAAATTTTTATATTATTTTCAATAAAATATACAATTATTTACTAAATTTCTTACAAAACCAGCAACTATTATAAATATATTATTTTAGTCCCCCAAACTTGACAGCGGCTTGTGCTGCTGCAAGTCTTGCTATAGGCACTCTAAATGGTGAACAAGAAACATAATTAAGCCCTAACTTGTGGCAAAATTCTACTGAAGAAGGATCTCCTCCATGTTCCCCACATATACCTAACTTAATATCACTTCTAGTACTTCTTCCTTTTCTTGTAGCCATTTCTACTAATTGTCCAACACCAGCTTGATCTAATCTTGCAAATGGATCAGATTCTAGTATTTGCTTTTCATAATAATATGGTAAGAATTTCGTAGCATCATCACGAGAGAACCCATATGTCATTTGAGTTAAATCATTAGTACCAAAACTAAAGAACTCTGCTTCCTCAGCAATCTTATCTGCCGTTAAAGCTGCACGAGGTATTTCAATCATTGTGCCAACTTTATAATCTAACTTAACACCTTGTTCCTTAATAATAGAATCAGCAGTTTCACATACTATCTCGCGTACATATTTTAATTCCTTAACTTCTGCTACTAAAGGTATCATAATTTCAGGTACAACATTCATACCTTCTTTATTAACTTCAATTGCCGCTTCTATAACAGCTCTTGTTTGCATCCTTGCAATTTCTGGATAAGTTATTGCTAATCTACAACCACGATGCCCCATCATAGGATTAAATTCTTTCAAAGATTCAACTCTATTTTTTAATTCTTCAAATGACATATCAAGACTTTCTGCCAAAGGTTTAATTTCTTCATCAGTATGAGGTAAAAACTCATGTAAAGGTGGATCTAAGAATCTAATTGTTACAGGATTACCTTCCATAGCCTTAAATAGTCCAATAAAATCTTCTCTTTGATATGGAAGTATTTTTTCTAAAGCCTCTTCCCTTTGTTCAACTGTCTTAGCTGCGATCATTCTTCTAAAGTTAAATATTCTAGTTTCTTCAAAGAACATATGCTCTGTACGACATAAACCAATTCCTTCTGCCCCAAATTTTAAAGCCTGTTTAGCATCTTTTGGAGTATCAGCATTAGTTCTAACTTTTAATGTTCTAACTTCATCTGCCCAATTCATAAATGTTTCAAAATATCCTGATATTGATGGTTCCTTAGTTTCAACAATGCCATCATATACTTTACCAGTAGAACCATCTATTGATAAATAATCTCCTTCATGATATACATGCCCTTCTTTTGTAGTAAGTGTCTTTTTTTCTTCGTTTACTATTAACTCACCACATCCACAGACACAGCATCTTCCCATTCCACGTGCTACAACAGCCGCATGAGATGTCATTCCTCCACGAATAGTTAATATTCCCTCAGCATCGTTCATACCTTGAATATCTTCAGGTGAAGTTTCAAGTCTAACAAGTAATACTTTTTCCTTATTCTCTTTAGCCTTACTTACATCTAAAGCATTGAAATAAATCTTACCACACGCTGCCCCTGGTGAAGCAGCAAGTCCTGTAGCTACTAATTTAGCCTCTTTTAAAGCATTTACATTAAAATTAGGATGTAATAAACTATCTAATTGCTTAGGCTCAACCTTCAATAGAGCTTCTTCTTTTGTTAACATTCCTTCATTTACTAAATCAACCGCAATTTTCAAAGCAGCTTGTGCTGTTCTCTTACCATTTCTTGTTTGTAACATAAATAGTTTACCATTTTCAATAGTAAATTCCATATCTTGCATATCACGATAATGTTTCTCTAATATTTGTGTTGTTTTAACAAATTCCTCATATACTTTAGGCATTACAGTCTCTAGCGTAGAAATATCTTGTGGTGTTCTAACACCTGCTACAACATCTTCTCCTTGAGCATTAATTAAATATTCACCATAAAGTTTATTTTCACCAGTTGATGGATTTCTTGTAAATGCTACACCAGTTCCACAGTCATCACCCTTATTACCAAAAACCATCTCTTGAATATTAACGGCAGTTCCCCATGAACCAGGAATATCATTCATTCTTCTATAAATAATAGCTCTTTCATTATTCCAACTTCTAAATACTGCAGTAACAGCTTCGATTAATTGAACTCTTGGATCTTGTGGAAATTCAACACCTGATAATTCTTTATATACTTCTTTAAATTTCATTGCTATCTCATACATATCATCTTCATTTAAATCAGTATCATACTTAGCATTCTTTTCTTCTTTGATTTTATCGAGTAATCTTTCAAAGGAATTCTTAGAATATCCTTTTACTACATCTGCAAACATCATAATAAATCTTCTATAAGAATCATATGCAAATCTCTTATTGTTAGTAACTTTCGCAAAATTTTCTGCTACTGCGTCATTTAAACCAAGATTTAAAACAGTATCCATCATACCAGGCATTGAAGCACGTGCTCCACTCCTTACTGATACTAGTAATGGATTCTCTAAATCACCCATTTTTTTACCAGTAGCTTTTTCTAATTCTTCTAGTTTTTCAAATATTTGATCCTTTACTTCTTTAGATATTTGTTCTTTATCTTCATAATACTTATTACAAGCTTCTGTAGTTACAGTAAAACCTTTAGGTACAGGTAAACCAACTTTAGTCATTTCTGCTAAATTAGCACCTTTACCACCAAGTAAATCACGCATATCTTTGTTGCCTTCACTAAAAGCATAAACATATTTTATCATATTTTTTTCATCTCCTTTAAATAATACTTTTCCATTTTAACAAAATAGTTAATCCTAATCAATATTTTTTTAAAATATTTGACATAATTGACATTTTTTTATCTGCATTTGCTATGCTGTTATCAGTAATAAAAATAAATTTAATTATAATATCATTCTATCTAGTTCTAACCTTAATCTTACTAGTAAGCATTTCACTCTTAGAATTAGCACAATCAATTAAATTATCAAAATTATCATGTATTAATCTATTTAAATAATATAAATCAGTTGGTACTCCCTTTTTAAGTTCACATTCTATCATATCAAGAACATTCTTATTATTATCAAATATAACCTTATCAAAAGATATCTCAAAAATACTATTTAAATATTCTAACAAATAAGACTCCCTTAAAGTAGTACTATTATATAAAATATCTAATTTATTAATACAAATACCTTTTACCTCTTCTAAATACTTAATAGCATCCTCTATCTTATCAAATGTTAATTCTAATCTTTTAGTAATAGAAGATTTATCATTAACTCTCTCCTTAATATTCCATATACTATTATCATTTATTACTCTATTTCTTAACGTAATACCCCTTTCCTTTAATTTATTATCACAATCATAATAAACATCACTATGAGATAAATAAATAGGAATATTTAACTTTAAATAATTAACCATACCTTGTTTTGTTTGATTAATTAAATTATTATCTATATACATATATTTTTTTTCAAATTCTACTTGAGGCAAAAATTCATTTTCTAATTCATGTATCATATCTATCTTATTATAATCACTTAAATATGTAAGTAACATAAAATCTATTGCCACGATATATTTTTCCCTTTGCAAATTAGAATTTAAAATAGGACACTCATGCATATCCATTATCATATTTTTTTTATTTATATATATTCTATTCTTATTACTATATATATTTAATTTATTTGATGTAGTAAATAAACACTTACTCAAATCTAAATCATTATGCTTATTTTTAATCTTATTTAAAAAATAATCAAAAGACTTCTTATTATCAAATACTAAATATTTAATATTATCATCTATCTTCTTATTTAAAACAATATCACTCAATCTTTTAATATATAAATCATTCTCTTTTGATCTTTCCTTAATATATTCAAGTATTTTATCCTCATCACTATTCCAAGATATTTTATAATCTAAATAAGTAATTAATTTATCTAAAGCACTCTCTATAATAGATTTTTTATCATTCAAATAAAGTGTATCATATAATTCATACCTTTTATTAAGATAATTAGCAATTAAATACTCGCTCTCCTCATCAAATACAATTTCTAAATAATCATCAACATAATCTAAATTAATATAATCTAAAATACTAGAAAAATCATATTTATAAGATTCTACATAATAAGAATCCCTTGCTATATAATCTAATCTATCTATATCAATACCACCAGAAAGTAACTTAGATATAATAAACATAATATCTAAATTATCATAATCAGCACCATTATTTTTAACTTTTTCCTTTAGTTCTATTAAATAAATTACTTTATCTAATACTTCCCTACCAAAATTATTAATAATAATATTATGAATATCAGTATTATTCTTAAGTAAAGAAACCGTATTATTCTCGTGGCTCTCATCCAAAAGCCTTTCTGCTAAATGAGAAAAAGGACCATGTCCAATATCATGCACCAAAGCCATAATTTTAATAGCATCCTCATCACACTTACTTATATCAATATAATTACTTAATTTACCTTTAATTATATTAACTAACTTACATGCTAAATAATATACCCCAAGAGAATGATCAAACCTAGTATGAATAGCTTTATTACTTAAAACCATCCCTAACTGTTTTTTATTTTTTAAATTACTTACTTCCTTAGAATTAACAATACACTCATATCTTTTTTCTATATTAATATTACCCCATACCTTATCATTAATTATCATTCTTAATTCCCTCTAAAACTAACTTTTTTACCTTGTGTTTTTCTAAATACCTTTTATGTTCTTCCTTATAACATCTCCTACATAAAGACTCATAACTAATATTAGACTCCCCATCAATAGCAACTTGTTCTCCTTCAAAAACAAATTCATTGTCTACTTTCCTTGTGTTCATAATGGCTATACATCCACACTTACATCTTGCCTTCAAATCAAGTGGTTCTATAATATCTGCATATTCAAATAAGCCAATGCTTCCTGGAAATAACTTTCCCTGAAAATCTGCTCTTAAACCATAACAAATAACATCTACATTATGATAATCAACAATATCAGTTAATTGTTTAATATGTTCTTCCTTCAAAAACTGTGCCTCATCCACTAAAATACATTTAATATCTTTAGTAACTAAAGTATAAGCTAACTTTTCGCATATGTTATCATGCTCTTCAATAAGAAAATCTACTGGTATTGTATTACCATTCCTTGAAATAATATTTTTATTGCCCTTAGAATCCTTACCAGGTTTAATTAACAATACCTTATCTCCTAACCCTTGTTCTTTATAACTATAATATGTTGCTATAATACTCATTGTCTTACCAGCATTCATTGCCGCGAATTTAAATACCAAATTATTAATCATTTTACTACCTACTCCTATACTCCTACATAATACCAAAAACTTGTTTATTCATTATATCTTCTTAATAATTATCTCATAGAAAAAGGAAAAAAGTATCATAATTGACACTTATTTTACATATTAATTTCATTCATATTATAGCCCTTTTGATACATCTTTTGCTTAATAACCATATCCAACTCATAACCCTCATATTTAGAAGAATATTTTTTATACAAATCATCATATATCTTCTTAGCATTACTATTATTGTTAAAATCATAATTATTAATTAAACTAAGAATCATATTCTTATCATAACCTAGATTAACTAAATTATTATAAATCTTAGTTTTTAAAGCTTTACCACACAACTTATTATTTAACTTCAAATATTTATTTATTAACTTATCTATTCTTTCCTTAAAATTATCCTCATAACTATTCAAGTATTTATCTATTGTTTCATTAGAAATATCATTATCTTGCAAATACTTTCTCATCTTAAAAGGCCCATCTAAAGTAAGATTAATCTTATCTAAAATATAATACTTACAAAACAAATCATCATTTAAATAACCAGTCTTCTTTAACTTATCAATAATATAACCAGTTAAATACTCATTAGCCCCTTTTTTTACCAAATAACCTCTTACTTCCTTAACACTTCTAATACGATATGCTATATAAGATAATACCTTACTATATAAATCTTCTATATCATTTTGTTTAATCAAAATATCAAGTTTCTCTTTATCAATTTCTTTATTTAAAAGTAAATTATTTGCTAAAATAACATTCTCATACAAAGTAATAGTTTCCTTATTATCTAAAAATATTTTATATTTATCCTTACCAACTTTTTGATATCTAACTATTTGCATAACTCACCTCCAAGAGAAGAAAAAACTTAATTCTTATTTACTTTAATTAAGTTTTCGTACACTTCTTCTAAAGCCCTACCGATATTTTTTTTAGATTTATAATCCTTCTCATTCATTTGATAATAACCAGTTCTAGCCATCTCCTTACTGCGGTCAGCCACGATATGAACAAGTTCATACTTTGAATCAATGATGCCTAATATTTTATCAATAGATGGATATATCATTGTATCACACTCCCTATTATCAATTTACTACAAAAAAAGTAAAAAAACAATAGTAGTTGACACTAATTAGACATTTTTTTAAAATGTTCTTCAATCTTCCAAATAATAGATTTATGAACATCACTAAATAAATATGATGTATCTAATTCATCTTTTAAAGCCTTTTCATACCTTATTTCTACAAAAGATTTAGCTAAATTATATAAAGCCACCCCATCTTTAGTAATAATCTTATAAGCATCATTTATCGCCTTATCATTAAATACATCCTCAGTTACTAAAGACAAAGTCTCATATATTCTAAGTTCTGTTTCCCCCACAGAATGCTTCCTATAATTTTTATCATAATCAGTAATTAATCTAAAATTAGTAATACCTAAACAAGCATCTAATTTAACAACATGTTCAAGTAAAGCTTGTCTAAATCCCAAAACTCCTACTTCCTCTATATATTTTCTCGAATTAAAATCATTACTAAAAGAACTAATATCACCATCTTTAGCATATTTTACAATAGCCCCGATTAATTGTTCCTTTACATATTTTCCATATGTTGGCATACATCCCTTATCAATCTTATCCATTATTATTTGTTCCATTTTTATTCCTCTTTCTTCCTTTGCTACACTGTTATCAGTATAAGTTATTTATATTTATTTAAAATAACATCTTGATTCTTAATATGCAATTTATCCTTTTTAATTAACTTCTCCGTACTATCAACCGTAATTATCTTATTCTTTAGCATAACCTCAAGTAAACTAGTATTAATATCTACCGTATTATCATTATCATGTTTCTTAATAATATCCCATGTTTCTTTATAAGTCTTTAAAGTCTTCTTAGCATAGGAAGAAACAATTGGAGTATTATTTAAAATAAAATCCTTATACTTTGAATCATTTAAAATACTTATATGAAATATAGGTTGAGTTAAAATAAACAAAACCACAAAAGCAATAATATAATACTCTAAAAAACCAACAACCATTCCCAGTAACTTAGAAGGTATTGCTAAAATAATTGTCATCTTAAGTATTTTTTCAACTATTCCAGTAATGGCTACAACTACTTTAAATATAATAAATAATATACTAAAAACAAGTAAAAAAGCAATTAATTCATATAAAATAACATTTAAAATTTCAAGTCCTGTTAAAAGTCCCCAAAAATTAAAAAATGGTAAATTTTCATACATTAAAACAGAAACATAATTCTTTAAACTAAAAGATAAAATAATAATTAACAAAAGACCTGCAAAACTAACTGTTTTTTTCAAAACACCTTGCTTAAATCCTACTACAGCCCCGAGTAACAAAAATAATATAATAACAGCATCAATAATATTCATAACTCACTCACCTTATAATAAAATTATATACTAAATTTTAGAAAAAATAAAGAAAAAATAACAAAAATATGATAAAATAAATTAAAGGTGATTTTAATGGAAAAAAAGAATAACACAGTAGTATTTAAAGTAAATAATGAAACTAAAGAAAAAATGATAGTCTATTATCAAGATAAACTAAGAATAAAAACGCCACCCTACGCAATATTTCAAGCCGAAGAAGCTGGAACTATTATAACCCTATATGAATCCAACAAAGCCATGTTTCAAGGATCTAATGCCAAAGAAGATTCCTTAATGTGGCAAGAAATAAACAAAGGAAATAATGATGTCTACGAAATAATAAGCGATGATATAGAAGAAAAACCAAAAAAAGAAAAAAAAGAAGAAATAACTCTACCTTTAGAAATAAATTCCATCGGCTCTGATGAAGTAGGAACAGGAGATTACTTTGGCCCGATAGTTGTAACAGCATCTTATGTAAACAAAGATAATATTGAACTATTACATAATCTTGGTGTTAGAGATTCCAAAAAATTATTAGATGAACAGATTCTTAAAATAGTACCACAGTTTATCAATATAATACCACATCAAACCATCATTTTAAATAATCTTGATTACAATAAGTATTACAATAAAGATATGAACTTAAATAAAATGAAAGCTATTTTACATAACAAAGCACTATATGAACTAACAAACAAAAATTATGATACTGATTATGTTGTTGTAGATCAATTCTGTAAACCAAATAAATATTATGAATACATAGAAAAAGCCAAAAATAAAGTTACTAATATAACCTTCTTAACTAAAGCCGAAGACAAAGTACTAAGTGTTGCTTGCTCTAGTCTAATAAGCAGATACATCTTCATTAAAGAAATAAATAAAATGGGAGACAAACTAGGTATGTTTATTCCCAAAGGGGCTAGTGATATAGTAGATGATGTAGCCATTAAAATAGTTAAAAAATATGGTAAAGAAAAATTAAAAGAAATAGCAAAACTTAATTTTAGCAATACTAAAAGAATCTTCTAGCGGTGTAATACCCGCTTCTTTTTTTTATTTAAATCTCTATTTCTAACTAATGTTATTTCTTTAATATAACTCTTTTCCTCTCTATTATCCAAAATAATATTATTATCTATATTATTATTATTATTATTATAATTATTCTTAATATTAATAATATATAAACTACTACTTATCATAAAAATAATAAATGGTATAAAAAAGAAATAACCATTAATTAATAAAATTAAAAACAAAGATAAAAAAATAATTGAAATATGTGATAATATCTTATTCTTATATTTATTCATAGTATTCACCCAATATTATAATATTCCAAATACTACAAAATGATAAAAAAAAGTACAGATATCCCTTATTACTGTACTCATATAAGGTAACAATTTTAGAGTCGGTGTTTGACTCATGCCTATACCATAAAAGGGACAATATAGGCAGTTGTTTTATTATTTTGTAGTGGAAAGCACGACACGAAAACCAGTATTTTCACTACCGGTACCATAGGCTCTGCTAAAGATAAATACACCAGCTTTAGAACCATTGTTATAGGCTCCACCACGTACAAACCAAGGACTATCATTATTGATAAAATTAGCATAATCACTATACCAGCTCCTAGTTTCACCTGTAGCATCCCCAAAATGACTCCTATTATATGCCGTTTGATCTTCGTATGTAGAACCATTGGCGTATAAGTCATAATATTTAGTATTTGGAAATGCTAAGGTGTTACCTGAATCTGTATAACTACTTCCTACTTTTCCTATGTATCCTGAATTATATTCTGTGGTATATCCTGACATTGGACTTCTTCTGCTTGTATTATCTTGCATTACTCCCATTACGTATTCCCATGAACCGCCTGCCATATCATAAATCCCAGTAACATTACCTGTGGTAGAGGCTGCTCCTCCCCCTTGTTCTATTAAATATGTAATTCTTGCTTCGGCTCCATCTATTACTTTCACATTTTTTACATATCCTGAATCAGTTCCACTATCAGCTGAGCTGTCTTTTCTATATGTAAATTCTAAAGTATATGTTCCTACTTCTAATATATGTATTTTTGATACATACGTCATGCTTGCATCAGCTGTTCCATAACTCGTTCCACCTATTTTAGTTGATGTTCCTGTACTATCTATTATATTATCACCTTGTTTTATTGTATAGTATAAATAATCATAACTAGCACTTTCACTTGAAACACTATAATCAAACGACAATGCACCTTGTCCAGTCAATGTAAAAGCATAAGTTAAAGTTGTACTGCTACTTGCAACCCCTTGGTTAGCGCTTTTCCATATTGGACTATCATTAGTGCCTATATTAGTCCAAGTATAAGTACTATCACTTGCCGGTGTTGCTATAGTTAACTCTGTTCCTGTACCTTCAATCAATTCTTTTTCTATCTTTGGTTCATTATATTTATATGTTCCTTCGCTAGTATTACTAGTTACAGTAGGATCTCCTGTGCTTCTTCCTGTTGTATAACTTGAACTATTATTATTTGCTATATCAGTAGTACCTAATCCATATTTACTTTGTTTTAAATATGCAACTGCTCCCCATTCAATATTTTTCATCATGTGAGCATCTGTTTGATTTGTTCCATTTGTTGTTAAATAATTTGTTGTATTAAATATTTGTGATATTGTAAATTGTGTTGATACATTTTGACAACATGATGATGCTACGTTAGGTTTTATTGTTGGAGTTGTATCATTACCCGTTGTTTCAAACTTTCCTACCCAAATACCAGTTAATTCTTGAGTTCCAAACGTAAATGCTGGATGTGTATAATAATTACCATTACTTTTATTTGTACATGTTTCAACTCCTATTCCACTTGTTGTACATGTTACTGTTCCTGTAGTCGATGTTCCACTTTCAAATACTACATCTATTAGTTGGGAATCAACACTAGAATATGACACATTAAATAATTTATATTTATATCTCGGTATCCATACATAATATGCTAATATATCATCTTCCATAATTGGAGTGTATGGTTTAGCCTCAATATAATCTTCTCTTGATTTAGAACATTCTGCTCCTTTTATAGCACTAGTTTTAACCATAACAGCATTAGCCCAAATCTTATCATCATAGTTATACCAGCCAGCATTAGTATCGGCCTTTAACCAGATACCTAATTCATCATCATACACAACAGGTATCATACCTTCTGCTAATACAGGAGCATTAGCACCAGAATTATCTACATATACTGGTGTTGCTGTACTAATAGGACACTTCCTGGTTATTAGATTAGTATATCTATCTCTATCAGTAAAACCTTTTGAAGTATAAGTAGCTATTTCAACTTTAGCTCTAAATCTTTGTCCCATTAAATTAGATTGATCTAATCCATTATCTAAGATATATATTCTAAGTTGAAAACTATCTGGGGTTTCATTATATTTAGGTAAATTCATAACATTTTCATTTAATATTGCTCTTTGATAATACTTATATTGTTCTTCTGTTTTTTCTACTTGTAAACTACTAAAATTACCTTCACTTATAATTGTATTATTTTTTAATAATTGAAATTTAAAGTTTTCATCCAATAATCCATCTGTTATATCAATATCAGTTAATGTAATATCATATATTATATCTTTATCTGTAACATTATTCTCAGCACCTTTTACTGTAAAATTTGCTACTGCACCATACTCTTCTATTTCATTTTCTTTAATAGGTAAGAATAAATCTTTAGTAATTGTACTATCTCCTGTATATACTACATTAATATTAGCCGAGATTAAAGACGTATTTATTTTTTTTGAAACATAATTTAATGCTAAAGTAAAGCCTAAAGATAAAATTAATACTCCTAATATTTCTAAGATTAATAGTTTCTTTTTATCTTCTTTTATTTTATTATAATATTCTTTCATTACATTCCCTCACTTTTTATATATGCCAATTATATTGTTAAGAAAAACTTGTATGTTCAAAGACTTTGTTTAATTAAGATTGTTTTTTTACTTTTATTACAGGTCGGTATCCAATTGTTTCACTTACTGTAGTTGGTTTATATTCAGTAGTGGATTTACAAGAATTGAATGTGTTATAAGTGAAATCTTTATAACTATAGGAAGTACTTCCTCCATTAACAGAAGAATTTTTAGAACCGTATTTACAGCATGCTACCTCATGGCACAAATAAACTGTTTTTTGTCCAACTTCTGTACACACACTAGCTGTCTCTCTATATGTATTATTAGAAAAACTAGATGTATACCAAGAATAACTATAATAGCTTTTTGTAGAATCTAAACAATCAATAACATCTTCAACTGTCGTTTCAACTCCGCCACCTTCTCCATAATAAACCGTACTTTCTTGATCAAAATTATAAGCATTTCCAAATGGATTAAATTTTAAGGCACCCCATTCTCTTGAAATAGTAGCATACCTAACCCACAAGAAACGTTGCCCCTCACTAACTGAGCCATGTGGTCCGCCTGAATAAGTATTGCCCAATAAAGCTACAGTTTGTACAAAAGTGTCATTCACTTGATTCCATCCTTCATATAAAGTCCCATCTGCTTTACCTACTGCCACATAATTATTATCAATGCTATCCATCGTCCAAAATGGAGTGTTACTATCATTAGGCATATTTGTACTAAGTTCACTTTTAAAAGGTACTCTTACATATCCATAAGTTTCATCATTTATTAAACAATCAGTATCAATGGTAGCTTCAGTTAGAAATTCATTTACATTGGTTTTAACAAAACTTTTATTATTCCAATAATCGGCATCTATGGTCGTATATTGACCATATGAACCTGTACCGGAATTACCCGCTAAAACTAATGTTGTTGAAGTATCATCTTCTGCTATTTGATACCATTTGTTTCCCTCATAAGTAATACTATTATCATCATTTTTCTTCATAATATCACACTTACTATCTGAAAAAGATACATCAGTAACTACTTCAAATGTTTTTCCTTGTAAATCATTAGAATTATAAACTGTTCCATCGATATAAAAAATCATCTTAAAATAGGTAAAATTATCGTTAATTATTCCTTTATATACGGTATACGTTATATCAATATTTTTATCAGTAAAATCAAATTCTGTTAATTCATTCCATGTTGTATTATCAGTACTAGATAATAATTTGCACTTAAAATAAGTAGCCTTAAATTCATCAGGCAATATTTTAGGAGTAACCCTAACAGAACCATATATTGGATTATCAATTTTCTTTTTTACAGTAAATTCAATTTTTTCTCCATCATTATAATTTAAAACAGGTCCAATTCCTGTAGCCTTAAGATCATTACCACCTTTAAATATTATATCAGCCATATCTTCTACAGTTATATCTACTAAAGGATTATTATTACTTTGCCAACTAAAATAAGCATAAGTAGTACCTGTTATCGTTAATATTAATGAAAAAATAGTTGCTATAATTATATTTCTTTTTTTCTTATCCATAAATAAATCCTTCATAATACATCTCCATTCTTATAAAAATATAACAAAAAACTAACCAAAAACTAGCACTTAAAAAGTACTAATATCAGTTAGTTTATCTTTTAAATTTATTTTTTTAGTATTTAAAATAATAGAATATTTATACTGCCCCCCCCCATACAGATGTTTGGATACTGTTATTTATTGGATATATTCTATTCATTTTAAACACCTACTTTCATTTGCTATTCTTATGACTTAATTTTACTATTTATATTATTTATTGTCAATACTATTTTAATATTTTCGTTTTCAAAAAGGCTAAAAAAAGTGGATTAACCACTTTAACTAAATAATCTCAATATATCATTGAATGTAACATATATAATTAATGCTAATAACAAGAAGAAACCTATACTATGAATAGTATTTTCTATTTTAGGATCTACTGGTTTTCCTTTGATTTTTTCAATTATTAAAAATAATATTCTTCCACCATCAAATGCTGGGAATGGTATTAAATTAATAACACCTACATTAATGCTTAAAAATGCTACAAGATATAGTAAACTTTCAAATCCTGCTTTACTTTGGGTATCTACGATTGAATAAATACCAACAGGACCAGATAAGTCTTTAACAGAAACTCCTCCTGTAAATAAAGCACCAATAGTCTTAAACATTACAGTAAATAATGATTTTGTTTTAGTAACAGTATAATCTATAGCATGAGAAAATCCCCTATATTTTGTAGTATCTCTGCTAATTCCATATACATAACTCTCTTCGTTTTCTTTTACTTCTTTAATTGGTTTTACTTTAATTTCCTTTATATTAGCATTTATATCTTTTACTTTGAATGTAGTTTCTTTACCATTTTTCATGGTTAATTCCCAAATCATATCATCCCAAGTTTTAACATTAACATTATCTATACTTAAAACAGTATCGCCATCTCTTAATCCTGCTTCATATGATGGATAATTCATACTTACACTTCCTATTATTGGTTTTGTAGAAACACTACCATAAGATATTCCTATGATAAATAATAGTAGTATAGCAAATATAAAGTTAAATCCTGCACCTGCAAACATAATTAGAAATCTTTGCCAAAACGACTTAGCCCAAAGTTTTCTATTCTTAGGTATTTTTTTATCATCATCTACTTCTTCACCTGCTAAACGTACAAAGCCCCCGATAGGAAATAATCGTATTGAATACTCGGTTTCACCACCTTTTTTCTTAAAATACCATAATCTTTTTCCCATTCCAATAGAAAACTCATATACATAAGTTTTAAATATTTTAGCATTTATAAAATGTCCAAACTCATGAACCAATACCACAGCACCTAAAATTAATACAAATATTATAAATGTCATAACGAACCACCTTTCTTACATTATTGTTAAGACAAGTACATAGCTTAATGCTACATATATTATACTATCAAATCTATCTAACATACCACCATGTCCAGGTATGATGTTTGAATAATCTTTAATTTTAAAATGTCTTTTAATACTAGAAAATACTAAATCACCAAATTCACTTAAAACTGTTAATATAAATGTCATTAATAATACCTTAAATATATTATTAGCATCAATTACAGTTAAATAATATATACTAGCTAAAATAGTACCCATAAAACTTCCTAATATGGATCCTTCGATAGTTTTTTTAGGGGATATTTCTGTTAATTTATGTCTACCTATTAAACTTCCACCAATATATGCATACGTATCAGTTAAACAAGCCACCAAAAAGATATATAAACATAAAGCAATATCAATTTCTCTTAAATAAACAATAATATTAAAAGCTATTCCTAAAAAGAATGTTATCCCAATTAGATAAAGACTATCTTCCATATTATATTTTTTATTATCATTATAAAATATTATTGGTGTAATAATAGATAATATAGGAAATATCAAAGTAAATAAAGTATTAAACTTAAAAAATACACCATTTAAAATAAGTATTGATATTGATAGATAACAAACAAATTTAACAAAATCTATATATTTATTTTTATACTTAATATCAATAAGTTCCTTTAAACACAAATTACCACATATAAGCATTAAAATAGCAAATATCTTACTGCTTATAATAATACATAAAGCAAATATAAGAATCATAAGGAATGCACTAACAACTCTTTTTTTCATTGTTTATTCCTCCATATCTTCTATCTCTTTTACTATAATTTATAAATGCTTTATCTAATTCACTAGGTTTAAAATCAGGAAAATACGTATCTGTAAAATACATCTCACTATATGATAATTGCCACATCATAAAGTTACTAATACGATATTCACCACTTGTTCTAATAAGTAAATCGATATCAGGTAATTTATTATATAAATTATCACTAAATACTTCTTCGTTTATATCTTCTACACTTATTTCATTATTTAATACTTTATTTGTTATCTTTTTGCAAGCATCAACAATTTCACTTCTTCCTCCATAGTTTATACAGATATTAAAGATACCACTTTTATTATTTTTAGTATCATTTTCTATTCTTTTAATGGCTTCTTCTACCTTAGATGGTAAACCACTTTCTTTTTTAGAAAATACTACTTTAATATCTTTCTCATTAAATATTTTAAACTCTGTATTAAATAATTTAATAAATAAATTCATTAAGAAACCAACTTCTTCTTCGCTTCTTTTAAAGTTTTCCGTTGAAAATGCAAAAACACTTAATACCTTAACTCCTTTAGAAAATGCATATAAAGCTAATTCTTTCAATGTTTTAGCACCCATCTCATGTCCATAACTTCTAACTTTTCCTCTTTCTTTAGCCCATCTACCATTGCCATCCATGATGATAGCTACATGATATGGTATCTTATTATCTTCCATAATACCCTCACAATTCTATAGTAATTATATAATTTTTTTTTAAATTAGTAAATACCTATTTTGCTTCCTCGAAATAATTTCCAGAATCTAGGTATATTATTCCCTTTTTACCTTCTAAACTATTGTATATCTCTTCATATTTATTTAAATTATCTATCTTACTTAAAGTAATATAAACATAATTACCATCATTCATATATAATAAAAACCTTTGCTTATCAACATCAACCTTAGCATATTCAATTTCACTTATCTTAAGTAAAATATTACTATCTACCTTACTAATTTTCTTAATAAAATAATCATACTCACTTGAATCCACTGTATTTATTAAAATAGGAACTTCATCTATACTATAAATATTATCTACTTTAGTCTTATCTTCTAAAACTAGTTTATTTGTATCTTTTTCTTTAAATAATATCTTTTTTTCTTTTATCTTAATAATTATCTTACCAAATATTTTTTTTGTTACTTCTACTTCTTTAATATAATCATTTTGTAATAATAATTTCTTTATCTTATTAGAACTTGTTAAAACAAAAGATGGATAATCTTCTAGATTAGAAATACTTATTATTTCTTTATCACTAATAATATTATTACCAGTTATATAAATATTTGTTATTTTTTTATTTATAATAGTACTTATTATAAAATAACAAATATATAAAATAAGTAAACATAATATAATATTTAGAATTTTTAATTTTCTTACTTTAACTTTAACCTTAATTTTCTTATTACTCACTGTAATCACCATTTATAATGATTTGTTCTAATATTAAATCAATGTTGTAATTATCTTTAATAGTTTTTTTAATATGATTAATTAATTTAACTATATCCTCACCAGAACAACTTCCCTTATTAACTATAAAATTAGCATGCTTCGTAGATACTGTAGCCCCGTTTATATGATAACCTTTTAAATTAGACTGTTCAATTAAACTACCAGCATATCCATTATCCGGATTCCTAAAAACACTCCCCGCGGAAGGATAATTTAAAGGTTGAGTCTCGATTCTTTTCAGCTTTCTTTCTTTCATTAAACTTAAAATCTCCATTTCATTCTTCTTTACTAATTTTAAAGTAACCTCAAGAATAATATATCCTTTATTATGTTTAAAAAACGAATCACGATAAGCAAACTGTAAATTATTATTAAATAATGTTTTTATTTCAAGTTCGGGAGTTAATACTTTAACCTTACGTACTATACTAGACATATCTTTTTTATAGGCTCCAGCATTCATTGCCACGCTCGCTCCAATTAAACCAGGTATACCGTAAGCAAACTCTAAACCTGATAAACCTTTCTTCGCCATTTGATAAGATAACTTAGGTAACATATAAGAAGCCCCCACAGTTACTAAAGTATTATCTATTTTTAATTTATCTAACTTATCTAACTTTATAATTACACCATCATAATAAGTAAAATTAAATATAACATTTGAACCATTACCTAAAGTAAAATACTTTAAATGACTATCTTTAATAACCTTAATTATCTTTTTTAAACTTTGAATGTCTTTAGGAAAAACAACTAACCTAGCCTTAGCATTTACTTTATATGTATTAAAAATTTTTATATTAATATTTTCTAAGTATTTAGCTAATTTATTCTTCCTTATATAGCTTATTAAATTCTCTATCTTTTCATTAAAGTCCATCATTTCACCAAGTTTTCTATTATTTCATATATTTTATCTAAACTATTATCTACTTTAATCTTATTTAAATTATTAACTATCTCTTCATACTTAGCCTTATCGTTTAATAAAGTATCTATTTCATGAAGTAATTTCTCTTTAGTTAAAGCACTCTCCTCAATCATAATTCCAGCCCCATTTTTAACTAATACATCTGCATTTTTATATTGATGATTATTTGGAACATAAGGACTAGGAATAAAGATAGATGGTACTTTTAAAGCCTCAATTTCACTAATACTGGAAGCCCCAGCACGTGTTACAAAAACATCTGTAATTTTTAAAACCCTAACCAATTCGTTGATATAAGGAACAATCTTAATATTTGCCTTAGTCTTTAAATTCTTAACTTTATCATAATAAGTCTTACCCGTTACAAAAAGAACCTCATAATTATCTTTAAAATCATTTAAATAAGATACAATTTTATCATTAACAGTCCTACTACCTAAACTACCCATAGCAATTAAAACTAATTTTTTCTTATTACTTAAACCAAATTCTTTCTTACTGGCCTCTTTTACCTTAGTAGCATAATCTCCACAAGGATTGCCTGTAAGAACAACCTTATCCTTAGGAAAAGCATTTAATGTTTCTTTAAATGACACTCCAATCTTTGTAGCATATTTACTTAAAAATTTATTACTCATTCCAACAACACTATTCTGTTCGTGAATAAAAGTCTTAATACCTAGTTTATTCGCGGCATATATCACTGGAGCCGTTACATAACCACCACATCCAATGACAATATCTGGTTTAAACTCAAGTAAATATTGCTTAGCTTGCTTTATTGCTTTCAAAAATAAGTTTAAGGTTCTAATATTAGATAATATTTTCTTACGATTAAACCCAATTATTTCTAGGCTCTTATAATTAATACCCATACTTGGGATTAAGTCACTTTCCATTCTATTATGAGTACCAATATACAAAACTTCTGTATCTTTATCACTTTCTTTTATCTTATTCAAAATGGCCAAAGCGGGATAAATATGACCCCCAGTACCACCAGCACTTATTACTATTCTCATATTATTCCTCCTATTTAATTATATCATTGATTTGAATATTTTATAATTAGAATTATAAATTATTACAAGTATCAGTAAAATAATAAGAATTTAACCCATTATTTTGCATTACTTTAATATATTTGCCACGATAACTCTTTAAATTATCGTTCGTTAAATAACCTTTTTCTTCTAATTTATAAGTAGAAAAACATGCTATTTTAAGATTATTATCCATATACCAATTAAGTTCATCTTGAAATTCCTCTACATAAATATTCGCAGCCGATAAAATAACCTCATCATTTATCGAAGAAATCTTATCTTCTCCTTTTTTAATACTATAAGTAGTATCAGGAATAGCAATAGCTAAAATAATAGATAATATTAAAATAACAGAAAGAATTTCAATTAGACTAAACCCTTTATTATTTAATCTCATCCTATCTACCTCATTCTCTATATTAATTCTAACATAAAATAAGACTAAATACAAGAATTTATCCATTTAGAAATTATTATACATATTGTAATAACAGCATAGCAAAAACACATAAAAAAAAAATTAACTACTAATAGTTAATCTTAATTATACTTCTTCCATAACTAGGCATATTTACTCTCTTAACTAACGACTTAGCCTTATTTAAAGTATTAATTTCCATTCCCATATAATTACTTAATTCATTCTTAAATTCTTCTATAAAAGATATACTATCTACACCCTTACAATCATACATCTCGCTTAATATCTTACTATCTCTAACAAAATAATCAAAATAATTATCTACCAAAAACATTTTAACTAACTCATCAATACTCTCTCTATTCTCTAAATATGTTACCTTTGCATAATCATATTCTATCGTATCAATAACATAAATATGCCCACTAGTATACATAACATTATAAGTAGTATCATACATTCTAACATTATTTTGAGTAATTAAAAGAATATCTTGATAAGTTTTCTTAACAGCCTTTTTTAAAGTATCTAAATTTATATTAAGTGGATTTATTTCATGAAAATTCCTTGCCTTAACATAAGGCATAGTATAACCCACTATCTCTTTATTTACTCTTACAACATTAATAGGCCAAATAAAAGTATCATTATGAATATTACTAAATTTTAATATTTCTTTTTCATCACAATAAACATCCTCGTCATCATAATAAGCATGAAATATTTTATATACAGTATTATTTTTAATATTTAAATAACATACTCCTTGACTACCCTGTCCTATATACTTAAGTGTTTCCAAATAAACACTCAAGTGCTCACGATTAACAAAATTATTCATATTCTGCCCCCCAAAAATCCCCTATATAATAACATAGAATAAAGAAAAAAGCAAATACTAACTATTTACTTTTCACACCATTTAGTTAAGTCTTTCATACTTATTTCATACAAAGTATTATTAATTAATTTAAATCCAATATGAGTAAATACTTTTTGTGATAATATATTATTACTATTTATATGTATAGTGACTTTATCATAAGTAGATACATCTTTTAATTTAATATAATAAGTAATAAGTTTTTTTAATATTTTTTTATTTTTATCTTTTACTTGTGCTTCACATATCCACATTTGATTTTCAATAACCATATAATTTAAATAACCAATTACTTTATTGTTTTCTTCATAAACAACAACGTGATAATCATTATTACTTTTAATCATATTAATCCATTTTAAATAATTTTTTTTATTATCATGCTTGTCTTTCTCTAGATCGGGATATGTTATAAATAAGTTACTTATTAATATTTCATACATCTGTTTTAAAATGTAATCTTCTTTTTTATCTAAACTAATCATATTTTACCAAACTCCTGAATTATTTTATCTGCTAATTCACAATAAAATTTTGGAACAATTTCATAATTTCCTGTTTCCATATAAAACCTGCCAGGGCAATATCTACATATTGATTTTTTATAACAATTCCTACATTTATTGTTATCACTAAATTTATAATAATTTATTATCTTTTTAAAATTATTATAAGCATCTTTAATATTTATATTTTTTAAATTATAGTTAAAAGGTACAACAAGACATGGTCTTAAATCTAAATTACAACTAATAAATATTCTATTAGAACCAATACTACACTGGAAAATATTATTATTATGAATATTTTTATTTAATGTTGCCACTTTATATTTAAATAAGCTAACTATCTCATTATCTTTTTTTAATGTTTATAACATACGTTGCGTTTTTGCATATTTTTATAACATAATCTTTCATATACTCCACTACCAAATATTTATTAAGAGTTAAGACTTTTGTCAATAAAGTTCACAAAAGTCTTAAATTAGCATCCATCTCCATCATTTGCAACATAACGTTGTTGCCTGCATCCCATAACAATAGTTATATTTTTGTTCTTAAAAACTTTTTTTTAACTTTTGGTGCTTTATAATTCTTTACTCGTCATCATTTTTAATTGGTTTTAAAACTAAGTTGCCGTCAAATAAATAATCATTTGTTTCAAGTAATGGAAAATTTGTAACGTTTGTTTTTTTTTACCATAAATAATTTCTCCTTACATATAAATTATAAATTATATTTAATAAAATGTCTAATTAAATTTTGAAAAATAATCATTTAACAAAAAAAATATTATTACAAAATATCAAAGAAAAAAGCATCCAAAAATATTTCTAATACACATTAGCCTATTAAAAAACCCTTATTTCCTAAGGGTAAAATACATACTGGTGATCTGTATGGGGTTTGAACCCATGTATATCGCCTTGAGAGGGCGACGTGTTAACCACTTCACCAACAGACCAAAAAAGAAGTATTGTTCTCAAATAAGAACAAATAAATTATAACACATTCTTTTTTTCTTGGCAATATTATTCATGTATTTTCTTGATAAGTAGAGTTACATTTTTTATTTCAACATTAGAAGTAATTAAATCTCCTAAAATATCAACTGGTACCTGTAAAACAGTATCCTTATCAAACCTAAACAATATTGTTTGAGAAAAATGCATCATTTCTAAAGTATCAATCGGCAATGTAAAAGTTAAATCCTTCAAAGCAGAACCTTCACTCGTTTGAAGATAAAATGTCCCACCATGAGTATTATCACCACCTTCAATTGTACCTGAAAAAGAAATTTCATAAATTCCTGGTATTAGTTCTATCTCACTATTATTAAGTAAAGTAAAATAAGGTGATACATTAGGTACAAGCCAAGTATTCTCAAACTCCATATTGTTTATACTTTTAGCATCTGTAAAACTAGCAAAAGCCAATCCCTCATAAGATGACACTGGTATTTCACCAGGCATTCCCTGAGGTCCTCTTTCTCCTCTTTCTCCCTTATCACCCTTAGGTCCAGTCGGTCCCATAATAGGACAGATTCCAATACTAAATAATTTTCTTTTGAATTCCACATTCTCATTTAATTCATTATATTTATTATTCATACAAACTCACCTATTACAATATATGTTCCATTAAAAAGTTTGTATAAACAAAAACACTTATATATTAAAAAAATTATAATCAAAAATTATAATTTTTTATCTAAATACTCATTAAATAAATTAATTCTCTTATTTATATTTTCCTTACCTAATAACCTCAATATCTCATACAAATCAGGAGTCATAGTTAACGAAGTTACACACACCCTAATTAACTCACACACATCCCCCACATGCCCTGAATAATTACTAGGATTTTCCTTATATTCCTTAACAGATGGACAAAAATTATATTTTATCCCTAGCTCCTTTATTTTTTCATACCACACATCTTTATCATCATTAACATCATAATAATTGTTAATATAATCTAACAATATATCCTTATTATAATATGATTTTATTTCTACATCATCATATTTATCTTCATTTAAATTAAACAATTCATTATACATATACCAAATATGTTTCCTTATATCCTGATAATTAGTAAAATCCTTTCTTGGTTTCTTAATATTCCTCTCAATATTTAAAATATCTATAGTATAATCTTTATATTTAGTTATTAATTGATAAAATTCTAAATCATATTTCTTAGTATAATTAACTAAATATTCATATAACTTATCAGCCTTTAATCTACTAATATAAGTCTTAGCAATATTACTCAATTTCAAAGGATCAAAAATTGGTCCATTAAGAGACATTTTCTTAAATGAAAAAGTAAAATCACTAATATCCTTATCCTGATTTGTATTATACCAATCCTCAAAATTAGAATTAGTAAGCGTTGCAATGTATAACTTCAAAGCCTCCGTAGGAATCCCCATCTCATCATAATAACTTATTCTTGCCCATGGATCCTTCCTTTTACTTATCTTTCTAACAGTATCTTCTTCTTTAATATTTATCGGAGCCATATGTGCATATTTAGGTTGTTTAAAACCTAATACCTTAAATAACTCATAATGAATAGGATAACTAGATAACCACTCATCCCCTCTTATTACATGCGTAGTACCCATCAAAAAATCGTCCACAGCATGTGCAAAATGATATGTAGGAAGCCCATCGCTCTTAATAATTACCACATCAATATCATTCTCAGGCATTTCTATTTGCCCCTTAATTAAATCATTAAGCACTATTTTCTTATTAAAATCACCTAAAGATTTTAATCTTATAATATATGGCTCATTATTATTAATTCTAGCAATAGCCTCATCCATAGTTAAATCTCTACATTTAGCATATTTACCATAATAACCAATTCTATCTTTTTTATCTATTTGTTCTTTCCTAATAGAATCTAATTCACAACTAGAACAAAAACATGGATATGCTAATCCTTCCATAATAAGTTTTTTGGCAAAAGAAGCATATATATCTCTTCTTTCACTTTGAATATAGGGACCATATTCTCCATGATTAGGATACTCATCAAAATGAATATTTAAGTCATTAAAATCATTTATTATACCATTTATACCATCTTCTATTAATCTCTTTTGATCAGTATCTTCAATTCTTAAATAACAAATACCACTAGTTTGTTTAGCAAACCATGTATTAATTAAAGCATTCATCAAACTACCAATATGAACTTTCCCAGTAGGACTAGGAGCACTTCTTAATACATATGCACCTTCTTTTAAATTTCTTTTTTTATATAAATCTAAGTAATAATCATATTCATGCTTAACATTTGGTATTAAATAATTAGCATATTCTTTTATATTCATTTTTTCACCTTCTATAATAAAATGGCTGCCTAGATAGGATTCGAACCTATGAAGTGTCGGAGTCAGAGTCCGATGCCTTACCGCTTGGCTACTAGGCAAGCAACATAGAAATTGTATCATAACATAAATAAAATGTAAATATTTAAGATAAAAAAAGTACAGATATCCCTTATTACTGTACTTATATAAGGCATTTGCTATTGCCTTTTAGTTATATAGATTTATTTTATTATAAAGAGAACTGCACGAAAGCCATCACTCATGTCAGCACTGGTATAGTAACGATTGCTGTTTTATTATAATTTCCCATTACATATTTATGTGCTCCACTTGACATATCATATACTCCATAAATGTTTCCTGTAATACTATTTATAAATTTATATTGCAATACATTTTTTAATATTTTCATCTATGGAACTACAACAGCGTAGCAAAAGAAAAAATAGACAAGAATTAACTTATCTATTTAATTTCTAATTACTTTAAGATTTCTGTTACTTTACCAGCACCAACTGTACGTCCGCCTTCACGAATTGAGAATTCAGTTCCGTTTTCAACGGCAATTGGCGCGATAAGTTCAACTTCCATAGTAACATTATCTCCTGGCATAACCATTTCAACACCTTGAGGTAATTGTACTACACCTGTAACGTCTGTAGTTCTAAAATAGAATTGAGGACGATAGTTACTGAAGAATGGAGTATGTCTTCCACCTTCTTCTTTAGATAGTACGTATACTTCAGCTTTAAACTTAGTATGTGGAGTAACACTTCCTGGTTTAGCTAATACTTGACCACGTTCTACATCTTCACGAGAAATACCACGTAATAATACACCAGCATTATCTCCTGCTTCTGCAAAATCAAGTTGTTTTCTAAACATTTCAATACCAGTTACTACTGTTGATTTAGTAGGTTTTAATCCAACGATTTCTACAGTATCATTAAGTTTTAATTTACCTCTTTCAACACGACCAGTTACTACTGTTCCACGACCAGTGATAGTAAACACATCTTCAATGCTCATTAAGAATGGTTTATCAGTATCTCTTACTGGTGTTGGAATCCATTCATCAACAGCATCCATTAATTTATCAATAGCTTCTACATATTTAGGGTCTCCTTCAAGAGCTTTTAATGCAGAACCTCTAATAATTGGAGTGTTATCTCCATCGAAACCATATTCATTTAATAATTCTCTGATTTCCATTTCTACTAGGTCTAGTAATTCTTCATCATCAACCATATCACATTTGTTCATGAACACTACCATTCTAGGAACTCCAACTTGTCTTGATAATAAGATGTGTTCTCTTGTTTGAGCCATAGGTCCATCAGTTGCAGCAATAACTAGGATAGCTCCATCCATTTGTGCTGCACCAGTAATCATATTTTTAACATAGTCAGCGTGTCCAGGACAGTCAACGTGAGCATAGTGTCTTTTTGCTGTTTGGTATTCAACGTGAGCTGTGTTAATTGTGATACCTCTTTCTCTTTCTTCTGGAGCCTTATCGATATTTGCATAATCAACAAATTCTCCACCAAATTTTTCTGCTTGTCTTTTTGTAATTGCCGCAGTTAAGGTTGTTTTACCATGGTCAACATGGCCAATTGTACCAATGTTAACGTGTGGTTTTGAACGGTCAAATTTTTGTTTTGCCATAATTTTTTCCTCTCTTTCATATTGATTTACTATTCTATTTTACCAAATTTTTGGAAAAATACAAGTTTTTTTAGTAATTTTATTAATATTTTTGATTAATTGCCACCATTTCTTTTAATAATAGTTTCAGCAATTGATTTTGGAACTTCTTCATAATGATCCATAGTCATTGTAAATGTTCCACGTCCTTGAGTATTAGAACGTAAGCTTGTTGCATAACCAAACATCTCTGATAGTGGTACCATAGCTTGGAAACTAATTGCATTGCCTCTTGCTTCTTGGCCTATTGGTTTACCACGACGTGATGTGATATCTCCCATAACACCACCTGTGTATTCTTCAGGAGCCACTACTACTACCTTCATAATTGGTTCTAGTAATATTGGTTTACATTTGTTTTTAGCTTCTTTTAAAGCCATAGATGCTGCAATTTTAAATGCCATCTCTGATGAGTCTACATCATGATATGAGCCATCAAATAATGTACATTTAACATCTACCATTGGATAACCAGCAAGTACACCAGTAGCTAAAGCTTCTTGTAAGCCTTTATCTACAACACCAATATATTCTCTTGGTACTACACCACCAACGATATTGTCAACGAATTCATATCCTTTTTCAGGGTTTGGTTCAAATCTAACCCAAACATGTCCGTATTGTCCACGACCACCTGATTGCTTGATGTATTTTCCTTCACATTCTGCGGTTTGTGTTAATGTTTCACGATATGCTACTTGTGGTGCTCCAACAGTTGCTTCGACACCAAATTCTCTTCTCATTCTATCAACGATAATATCTAGGTGCAATTCACCCATACCTTCGATAACAGTTTGACCTGTTTCATGGTCAGTATGCATTCTAAATGTTGGATCTTCTTCCGCAAGTTTTTGTAATGCTAAAGCCATCTTATCTTGGTCATTTTTAGTTTTTGGTTCTACTGCTTGGGCAATAACTGGTTCTGGGAAGTCCATACCTTTTAGGACAACTGGGTTCTTCTCATCACATAGTGTATCTGCGGTAGTAGTATTTTTTAAACCAACAATAGCGGCAATATCACCACAGTAAACTTCATCGATTTCTTCACGGTGATTAGCATGCATTTGTAAAAGTCTTCCAACTCTTTCTTTAACGTTTTTAGTTGAATTTAGAATGTATGAACCACTTTTCAATGTTCCTGAATAAATTCTAAAGAATGTAAGTCTACCAACATAAGGGTCAGTCATAACTTTAAATGCTAATGCTGTAAATGGTTCATTATCACCTGGATGTCTTAAAACAACATTACCTTTAGCATCGGTACATTCAATTGCTTCAACATCAGTAGGTGCTGGTAAATAGTCGATAACGGCATCAAGTAATAATTTAACACCTTTATTACTTAAAGCATCACCACACATAAGTGGGAAGAATGTAACATCAAGTGTTCCTTTTCTTATTGCTTTCTTAAGTTCTTCTACTCCAATTTCTTCACCATCTAAGTATTTCATCATTAAGTCTTCGTCGTAATCTGCTACTGTTTCGATTAGTTGATTACGCATTTCTTTTGCTTTTTCTAGCATATCACTAGGAATTTCGATTTCTTTTAAGTTCTCTTCAGGTTTGCCATCATATTCGTATGCTTTCATAGTAACTAAGTCAATAGTGCCTGTGAAATCACTTTCAGCTCCAATTGGTAATTGAATTGCAGCGGTTTTAGCCCCTAAACGATCTTTGATTGTTCCTAGGCTATATAGGAAGTCAGCACCCATTTTGCCCATTTTGTTGGCAAATATGATTCTTGGTACTTTGTAGTCATTTGCTTGTCTCCATACTGTTTCGGTTTGAGGTTCAACACCAGCTTGAGCATCGATTAAGGCAACAGCACCATCAAGCACTCTAAGGCTTCTTTGTACTTCTATTGTAAAGTCAACGTGTCCTGGGGTATCAATGATGTTTAAACGATAATCTTTCCAAAAAGCAGTAGTTGCAGCACTTGTAATAGTAATACCACGTTCTTGCTCTTGAGCCATCCAGTCCATTTGTGATTCACCATCATGGGTTTCACCAATTTTATGAATCTTATGGGTATGGAATAAAATACGTTCAGTAGTGGTTGTTTTACCAGCATCAATATGAGCCATAATTCCTATGTTTCTTGTTTTCTCTAAACTTATTTTACGAGCCATATTATTTATAATCCTTTCATATTTTTATTATTTTACCATCTGTAATGAGCAAATGCTTTATTAGCTTCTGCCATTTTGTGAGTATCTTCACGCTTTTTAACTGCCGCACCAGTACCATTTGAGGCATCGATGATTTCAGCCGCTAATTTTTCAGCCATACTCTTACCATGTCTTAATCTTGCATATTGAGCAAGCCATCTAAAACTTAATGCTTGAGCACGATCAGCTTTAACTTCAACTGGTACTTGGTAGTTAGCACCGCCAACTCTTCTTGTTTTAACTTCTAAAGCTGGTTTAATATTCTTCATTGCTTTTTCAAATACCACGATTGGTTCTTCATTAGTTTTTTCTTTTATAATATCAAATGCTTCATAAATGATTTTTTGAGCAGTTCCTTTTTTACCATCTATCATAATTTGATTTATTAACTTAGTAACAACTTTTGAATTATATATTGAATCAGGTAATACATCTCTTTTTACTGCACGTTTCTTACGCATTTTAGTTCCTCCTTTCAGGGTATAATATTAATTAATCAATTATTTGTTTATTTTTTAGGTTTTTTTGCACCATATTTAGAACGACCTTGCATACGGTTTTGTACACCTGCAGTATCCATTGTACCACGAATAATGTGATAACGAACACCGATTAAGTCCTTAACACGGCCACCTCTAATTAAAACAACACTGTGTTCTTGTAAGTTATGACCAATTCCTGGAATGTAACAAGTTACTTCCATACCATTAGATAATCTAACACGGGCATATTTTCTTAATGCTGAGTTTGGTTTCTTTGGTGTCATGGTTCCAACACGAACACATACTCCTCTTTTTTGAGGGGCATTTAAAGAAGTATTCTTTCTTTTTAAAGTATTTAAACCAATTCCTAAAACTGGTGATTTACTTTTTCTGTTTTTCTTACTTCTTCTGTTCTTAATTAATTGATTTATTGTAGGCATATTAACCCTCCTTTCATACACACACCCCGGTGTTTCATTTTTCTTTTTAAAGATAAGTTTTGTCTTACTTGCAAAATACAAGCAAAAACAAAACCTATACAGGTAAAGAACATAGTTAATATATCAAAGATAAAGGTTTTTGTCAATTACTTTTTAACTATTTTTTAATTTTTTTTCTTGATTTTCTGTTTGATACCTGTTTGATATTTATTTAAATGTTTTCGTGTCTAAAATGATTATATAAATAGAAAATATATTCAATTTCACAACTACATATGCATTCTATAACTACATATATAATCATATGCTTACCTCTATTAAATTATCCCACTTTTTAAACAAATTTCTATAATTATTTACATTATTTTTCTTTCCTATCAAAGTTTTTTGGAAATTTAAACCATTTTTATTGCTTTTATTTTTCATGTTTCTGGTTAAAAATATATTTTTATTTACTCAAATTAGGTAATAATCTACATTTTTTCTAAATTTACTCATATCCTATAATGAAAATAAAGAAGGGGTGGATTATATGTGCAATAATGATAATAAAAATTGTGAAAATTGCATTGCAGATATTCTAAAGGTTATCTATATTCTACAACAAAGTGTTTGTCCTAGTGATACTTGCTTAGAATCATGTGATCGTGGTTTCTTAGGTCAAAGTTGTGCTACAGTATGCAACACTAGACCAGTGATGTTATATACCTGTGGTAGCAATGGTACACCATGGGCAATGTCTACTACTAAAACAGAAAATGGAACTACTTCAACAGTATTTAGAGTCGAAAAACTAGATGGTTGCTGTGCAACATTTAGGGTTCTCGAAAAAAATCCTGATCAAGAAAGTGTGTACCCATATGTTGCTACAAATTCATTTTTCACAATGAATTTAGGTTGTGTATGCTGTCTTAGATGCTTAGATGACACTTTTGTAGAATGTATTTAAAAAGGAACTTTTCGTTAGTTCCTTTTTTCTTTATAAATATCCTTAATATCACTGATATTTATGTATTCATTATCCATAGTTATTAATTTATCTTTAGTTTTTCCAATAATTTTTTTATTTATCGTTCCATCCTTTAAAACAATAGTAACATTTGCTTTATAGATATAATCATTTGAATGCAAAATATCATATATTTTTCTGTCAACACTTCGGTAATCAGTAATATTTTTTTTGACAAAATTATTCATTAAATTGCTTTGATTACTAATCTTAGTACCATTCTCATATAATGTTGAAT
Source organism: Clostridium sp. CAG:762 (assembly GCA_000432575.1). Taxonomy (GTDB): domain Bacteria; phylum Bacillota_I; class Bacilli_A; order RF39; family UBA660; genus CAG-762. The sequence continues at coordinate 31,115 of HF996832.1, read as the reverse complement.
ATACTTTTTGACTATTATTTATTTCTTTATTTATTGGACTTTTGTACATGTTTCCTTTTTCTTTCACCTTTATCACCTAATTTATTTTATTCAAAATGGTTAAATTTATGATAAAATAGATAATGAAATGGTATAATATAGATAGATGAATGGTGATTTTATGAAGAATATATCAAAGTTTAAAGTAGAGAAAGGTATTTTAATACCTATTATAATTTTTATGGTAATTAGTATTGTTACAGTTTTCAGTGCCAAATCTTTATTACCTGATTATCAAGCTAACATATGGCTTAAGCAAGGTTTGTGGTATTTAATTGGTTTTGGTATTGCTTATTTTATCATGTCTTTGGGCAATGATTTTTTATATAACGCTTCCTATGTCCTCTACGGATTTAATGTGATATTGCTCATTTTGGTTTTATTTATTGGAAAGGAAGCAAATAATTCTAAATGTTGGTTTGATATCTTTGGTGTTGGTATTCAACCGAGTGAATTTATGAAGTTTAGTTTAATCATTTTACTCAGCCGATTAATGAATGAATATAATGTTAAAAATACCAATCCTAGTATCCAAACAGAGTTTAAATTTTTACTTAAAATTATGATTCTCGTTTTTATCCCTTCTGCTTTAACTTTTATTGAACCTGATACTGGGGCTGTAATAATTTATTTGGTCATTATGTTTGCCATCTTATTCATTGGTGGAATCAGGAAAAGGTGGTTTGCACTAGCATTAGGAACACTTATTTTTCTTGTTGGTTCTTTATTTATCATATTCTTCTTCAATAAAAATTTATTTATCAAATTTTTTGGGACTTCTTTTTTCTATAGAATTGACCGAATCCTAAATTGGTCTTTAGGCGATGGTGGCCAACTCAACAAATCCTTAATTGCTATTGGTTCCTCTGGTATTTTGGGTCATGGGTTCAATCATACGCCACTATATTTTCCTGAGCTACAAACCGATTTTATCTTTGGCGTTTATGCTTCTAATTTTGGCTTTCTTGGCTCAATAATGTTAATTCTTCTTCTTATTATTTTTGACATGAATCTAATCTCTAGTGCGTCAAAAACATATGATAGCAAAGATAAATACGCCATCGCGGGTATAATAGGAATGCTGGTTTTTCAACAAATTCAAAATATTGGCATGACTATTGGACTACTGCCTATTATGGGAATTACCTTACCATTTATCAGTTATGGTGGTTCTTCTCTAATCAGTTACATGCTACTTGTTGGAATTATTTTTAACGTGTCCAATCAAAGTTTAAGATACACCAACTAATACCAAACTCGCACCGTCTCACGACATATGGTGCTGTCTGCATATAAAGACAATTTTTGATTATATTTATAGCAGATGTTTTCGACATGTGCTGCCGAATTTTTATTTTTTTAATTTTTAACTCTTTTGAATTTTGCTACGCTGTTGTAATTCTTTGATTTAATTTAACGATCATCAAAATTTAGTTTAAACGAGTAAAATTTATTCATGTCATTCTCTCCTTTCTTGATATATCCACTATACTACAAGAAGGAAAATAAAGTCAAACTGCAGAAATTAAAAAACGCCCGGTTGTTTTTTTAATTTTGGATGGTTTTTGTGTCAGTTTTTAACAAACGCCCGTGTAGTTTTTGAATTTTGGTAATTTTGATATTTTTTTAAAATTTTTTTTGTTGTGTTAACAGTGTAGCAATGGGCAAAAATAACATTGATATTATTATTTACTCTACTTTTTCACATAAATATTAAAAATTATTCATATATTTAATTGGGTGGATAATATGAATGTTCTTATTAATAAGTTTTTGCTTTTTGGTTTTATTGGCTGGTTTTTGGAAATTATATGTATTTCTCGTACAAAGCATAAATTATCTAATAATCATTTTTTATATACTCCAATTTGTCCTATGTATGGCCTTGGTGGCTTGTTTATTTCTCTTGCTATATCAAACATTAGCAATTATTTGCTTGTATTTTTTGTTGCTGGTTTAATTGCTATTACAGTTGAATATAGTGTTAGTTATTTTATGGAGAAACTCTTTCATACTAGATGGTGGGATTATTCTTACAAGAAATATCACATTAACGGAAGAATTTCTTTAACAACATCCATTGACTTTGGCATTCTGGGCATTTGCATTAAAATAATGGATAAATTTTTAAGTTATAATTTTAATTATAGTTATCTTATTCTTTCTATTGTAATTATTGATTTAATTATTTCTACTATTATTACTTATAGGATTACTAATAAGAAAAAATATCATAATAATATTTTATCTAAATATATTGAATTTAAGTTAAGTAATTTGCCTTAAATTACATTTTTATTGGATTTACATCTAATTCAATATTTACTTTGTTGTTAGTTTTGTAAATATTGTCTATATTTTTTAACATTGGAAATAATATTTTACTATCTTTATATTTGATAATTATTTGAAAATGATAGATATTATTTACTTTAAATGGATTAGATAAACTTGGTCCTAATATAATTAATTGACTATCTTTATTTGTATTTAAATACTTTCCTATTTTATTTGCCGATTCTTGAGCACTGCTATAATCTTTAGATACTATTTTCACTAAGGCCAAATAATAATATGGAGGGTATTTTAATTTTTTTCTAATATTCATTTCCATATTAAAGAATGCCTCATAATTATGTTCCTTTGATAATGTAATTGCATAGTGGTTTTCGTTGTATGTTTGAATAACTACTTCTCCTTCTAATTCGTCTCTTCCTGCTCGTCCTGATACTTGCGATAATAAATCAAAAGTATATTCACTGCTTCTAAAATCAGGTAAATTTAATGAAGTATCTGCATTAACAACTCCTACTAGAGTTACTCTAGGAAAATCAAGTCCTTTAGCAATCATTTGAGTTCCTACTAGAATATCATATTTATCATTAGCAAAATCTTCTATTATTTGTTGATGCATTCCTTTTTTAGATGTTGTATCTAAATCCATTCTTATTACTCTAGCATCTTCAAATATTTTTTTGAGTTCTTCTTCTAGTTTTTGTGTTCCTACGCCATAGTCTTGCATATCACTTTCATGACAATTTGGACAAGTACTAATATTCTTACTACCATATCCGCAGTAATGGCATCTTAGGGTATCACTTGTTTTATGGTATGTTAAAGTAATATCACAATTAGGACATTTTACTGTATAACCACAATTTTGGCAAGTAAGCATAGAAGAATAACCTCTTCTATTTAAAAGTAATATTATTTGTTCTTTTTTATCTAGTTTTTCTTTGATTTTGGCTATTAATGGATTAGATAAAAAACTATTGTTTTTCTTAATTTCTTTTTTCATATCTACGATAGTTACTTTAGGTAAAGCTTTATGGTTTGCTCTTTTAGATAATTTTAATAAATGATAATTTCCTTTTAAACTTCTTGCATAACTTTCAATAGTAGGTGTTGCACTTCCTAGTATCAGTGGTATTTGATGGTATTCACTTCTTAAAGTTGCGACATCTTTAGCATTATATCTGGGATTACAATCTTGTTTATAACTCTGAGAATGCTCTTCATCAATAATAATGATACCAAGATTTGGCAAAGGTGCAAATATAGCACTTCTCGCACCGATAACAATACTAACTTGACCTTCTCTTATTTTGCGGTACTCGTCATACTTTTCATAATCGGTAAGTCCACTGTGAAGGACTGCTATCTTATCTCCAAAAATATTGGTAAATCTTCCTATTATTTGGGGAGTTAAACTGATTTCAGGTACTAAAATAATAGCACTTTTGCCTCTTTCTAATACTTCTTTTATAACATCAATATATACTTCTGTTTTTCCACTCCCAGTTACTCCATATAATAAATATGTTAAACATTTATCTAAATTATTTTTTATTTCATTACTAGCCCATTTCTGTTCTTCATTCAATACCACTTTTTTATAAGTACTATCACTTCTATATTTGTAGCGGTACTTCTCTTCGTATATAGTTTGAATTAATTCTTTTTTTAATAAAGTATTAATTGTAGAATCTAAATTAGTTATTAATATTCTTTCTTCTTTTAATAATCTTTCTAATATTTCCTTTTGTTTTTTATATTTGGTTTGATTTATATATTCTATTATTATATCTTTCTCTTTATTTAAAATAATATATCTATCTTTTTTTATATTAATATTGACTTTATTTTTTGCCTTTAAAGCTTTTGGTAACATAGCTTGATAAGCACTTATAAGACTGCATAAGGTCATTTCTTTTATTTTTTTTCCTAAATATAATAACTCAGGATTAAGAATAGCATCAGTATCTACTAAAGATATTATTTCTTTAAGTTCATAGTTTTCTTCACACACGCTTTTTATTTCTAGCACAAAACCCTCTAAAGTCATAGATCCAAAAGGTACCTTTACTCGAATACCTATTTTTACATCATTAATTAAATTACTAGGAATAATATAGGTAAATAATTTATCAACACTTTTGGCCCCTATTTCTATTAAAACACTTGCATACATAGATACCATCCTTTCCTTATTTAATGAAAATATGATATTTCAAATATATCATAGCTAGTCATTATTGTCAAGATTGTTTTAAACATTTGTTTGAATATTTTTCCCTTTAAAAAGGTGGCCTATATCCACCTTGAACTGCTTACATCTAAGACTTCCTCTTTTTGAAAACTATTTGTAAATAAGATTATCGTTTTAATCACATTCTTGATACTATTTTGATTATCTAAAGATACTGCATCAGCATCAAGTAATTTACTTAGCCCTTTTTTATATCTTTTATCTTTTACATACAGATATAATGATTTATCAATAGCATTAATGACTTTAAGTTGTCTCTCATCATTAGGATCAGCCGAAAAAATTAAATCACGATACCAATCGATTAGTATTTGAGACAAACTATCTCCTTCCTCATATTCATAATTAACAATATTATCATAATAAGGACAAGTACTTAAAATTTTTCTAACTAAAGAATAATCGATTGTTTGAGTTTGAACCATTATTATCACCTATCTCCTGGGGCTATTATTACTTATGATTAAATTATAGCACGGTAAATTAAATAGTTCAATACATTAGACACTTTTTGTGTCAAATATGCTTATTTTCGTGGTTATCTACCACCCATGGAGCCTCCGCCCCCTCCACCGAAGGAACCTCCTCCTCCGCCTCCTGAAGAAAATCCACCTCCTCCAGAAGAATAACTTTCAGCATCTCTTCTAGCACTTGAAGCTGCCGAAGTACTGGTAATAGACATATTGTTTATAAATATTAGAGTATCATAATCAAGACCATTACCCATTTGTTCTATTACTTCAGGATACATATTTTTAAGTTGTTTTGCAACTTTTGAGGCAATACCAAAAAGATAAGCAAACATTAAATATTCATCCCAAAGTTTAACTTCCAATACCTCTTTAGTATTCATTTGAGAAAATTCGATTAAAAACTTTTTTAAACCATATAATTTTTTAGTTTCTTCGTAAATAGTATCATCCATAACATTTTTATACTTACATTCTTCTTTATTAGTTCTTTTATAAATATGTCCTTCACTTTTTAGTTTATCTAAATAATCATTAGATATTTTATTAAATATACCAAGAAATTTACTATAATTTTTCCTTGCCCATTTTTCTAGTTCGTTACTTTCTAAATATCCATCCTTACTAGCTTTATACATCATATTAAACAATTTCTTTTCATTCTCATTATCAAATGTGGGATTCATTGTTAAATCAATAATACTTACTTCTTTTTTTAGTAATCCCTTCTTTTCTTTTGTAAATTTTATCTTATCATTCTTTACCCATTTTAATATAATTGCCCCGAATATATTCGTTGTTTCATAACCACCAAAATGATTTATATTAATTAAAGTATTCGCATAATATATATCTTTATTACAAGGTATTTCTCTAAACATCATAGTATCTTTATAACTGATAGTTTTATTATTTTTAAATCCATATTTAGAAGAACTTATTGCCTTATAAATAAGTGTAGTTATTCCTCCAAATACAAGAAGTTGAAAAATTATCACTATATATGGTAATATTCTAGCAAAAAGTGATGGGTTATAATAACTATCATCATAGTCATAATCAAAACTACCTTCCTTTGCATCTCCAAGTACTTCTTCAAAATTATTAAAATATTCTACTTGATAATCAGTACTAAAAGTATTTAAAGGAAATTTAGCTAACAAAACAACATATTCATCATCTAAGCTACCATCATTAGACATAAGAATTGTTCCATCTTTTACATAAGCATATCCTTTATAACCATATCCCCATACATCTAAATTATCAGGAAAATCATAATAACTTTTAACAGTTACCTCAAAACTATCCGCGGTAAGCTTTGGAAATAAAGTAAAATATAAAACTTGAGCATCTTCGGTATTAAAAATATAATTTGATATATCATAAGTAAGAATAAAGGTATGAGATTTCATATCCTTTTTACCAAAACACAATTCTAATCCATTAGATATATAATTAATACCATAATAACCCGCTTTTTCTTCTATGCTACCATTAACATTCCAAGCACTTTTATATGAAAGTTCCTTATTATCCATAAAAACTTTATAATTGGTTAATTTAGACTCTCCAAGATTTAATATTTGTTTATACCATTCACTCCCAGAATCTGCCTTTACTTTCCAAGTTTCTTTAATATTAGCATTCCCATCTTTATTAATAAATACTTCCATTTTAATATCATAAATATGGTCTGCATTTACTTTAAAAGGCAATAATACCATCAATAACAATAAGAAATATTTATATTTTTTAAACATCCTCATCACTCCCTTTTAACTTTTTCCTTATTTTTTTATAATCAGGCATATATTTTTCTACCAAACTCCAAAACTTTTTAGAATGATCATGATAAATATAATGCGATAATTCATGAACAATAACATAATCTAAACATTCATATGGATAATTAATTAAAGTAATATTTAAAGTTATAATATTATCCTTATAATTACATACTCCCCATCTAGTTTTCATTTTTCTTACTCTTATCCTAGTATCAGGTAATTCTTCTTTAAACATATTAATATAATATTTAACTCTTTCTTCTACTCTTTCTCTAAATATTTTATTTAAATAAATATTTACTTCCTTTATACTTTTGGCTTCGATAATATTACCTTTTATCTCTATCTTTTTAATACTATCATTGATAATAATATAGTTTTTAGTACCAAATATTATATACTCATTTTCATTTAGTTTTTCTGTCTTATTTTTTTTAATTCTCGTATTTAACATCTTCGTAATAGACTTGATATTATCATTTATTAATTTATTTATGTATATTTTAGGTACTAAAGCATTCGTAGTTACAATAATATCTAAATTCTCGTCTATCCTTATATAAGTATTCTTAATTCTCTTCTTTTTTATAATTATATTATATTGGTTATTATCGATGGTAAGTTTATCCACGGCCTCCACCACCACCGAAGCCTCCTCCGCCTCCACCAAACGATGCACCCCCACCAAATCCACTTCCATTTGAATTAGCAGAAGCAGCCGTTTGAGCAGTTGTAATAGCCTTGGTTAAACTTCCCGTAATACTATTACCAAATCCCATATGATAAGTATAGAATATTGGTGATGTATTTATCGTATCTTCATCATAATTAAGTTCTTTTATTTTCATATTCATAGCTTTTTCTACCTTATCAGCAATACCAAAAACAGTAGCAAAAACCAAATATTTTTCCCAAAGATGTATTTCTAATATCTCTTTATCATTAAATCTACCAAAATCAAGTAAAAATTTTTTAAATGCCATCCACTTAGCATAATCTTCACATCCTTTAATAGTCCTTTTTTTAGCCACGACAAAGTATACTATTCCAAAAATAGATATAATTAAAACAAAATAAACCAATGCATTATTCAAATTTAAACCGAGTACTAAAGAAAATATACCAAGACCAAGTAAAGAATATAAAATTCCTATTGCTTGTTTTGAACTTATATTTTCATAAAAATTCTCTTCTTTTCCTTTTTCTATTACTTTATTCTTCCATTCAGTATACTTCTTTATAAATGAAGCATATTCTTTCTTACTAGCCTTTTTAATATCTTCGCTCGTTACAGACACACCATTTCCTACTTCATTAATAAGAAAATCTATTAAAACCTCTTCTGTATCTGTAAGATTATCTTTATTACTCATAGTAATTGTAAACTTATTCTTATCATTTATATCTATTTCTACCTTTAAATTCTTCTTCCTAATAAGTTCCATCACCGATGCCGATAAATATTCAGGTTTAATATTTGAAGCAGATAATAAATATCCTAGTATCTCAGGACCATATGTAGTGGGAATATCACGCATATATTCATTATTAAACTTAGCCTTATATTCTTTATCATATTTCTTATAAAAATTATAACCAATAAGAATAAAACCTAATACCCAAGCTCCTTCAATTATATTAGCAATTAATATTTTAATTCTAGCTTTTTTTCTCAAATTATTTTGAATCATAGCCTGTTCCTCTTCAAATTTTAAAATATTATTCAAAGCCATAACATTAGTTTTCTTCTTATTATCAGGTACTAATTCATTATCAAAAACAACACGCATATCTATCTTAGTATTAGCATTTAAAAAATCCCATTCACCGTATACCGTATGCTTATCTAATATTTTATTCATCCCATTCGCAGGACCATGAGTAAATACTCTCAATTCCTTAGAATCACCAGGTAAATTTACTCTTAACTTAATATCACTGATATCCTCGCTCCATTCAAAGTTAAAAAGTAATTCGGCAATATCTTCGTGAGTTACTACTAAATCAGTTACACGATAAGTAATAACAAATGCCTTATTATTTGAAGAATGATTATATATTTTTATCTCTTTCTTATCTCCATTATCAAAATATTCATAATAACCAGACATTCTATTTTCACCATTTGTAGTTAATTCATAACATGCATAATCATCATTGGCATAAGAAAAATCAGTAATACTTCTTTTTTCTTCTGTAACACAAATATCTGTTATATCAAAAGCATTATAAATATCAGTCTTATAATAATCATTTGGATTATCCCCTTTAAACTCTTTATTATTTCCCTTTAAATAAAGATTACGATATAAATAATTATAACTACCAGATAAATCAATATATTCTCTAAAAGTAGCACTTCCATCCTCATTAACAGTTACATCAATATAATATTTATTCGTACCATCGGCATAAACCAAAGAAGGTATTATCAGTAACATAATTAAAAATATTAATCTTTTTTTCATTTCCACTCAACTCCTAAATATAATTATAATATATATAATTAAAAGGCCTACATTGTAAGCCTTATTCAAATGATACTTTTGGTACTTCTTTTTCTTTTTCTTCAATTTTAAAGAACTCATAGACTTCAAACTTAAACATATTAGCAATAATATTTGATGGAAACATTTGCACTAAATTGTTATAAGTTAAAACAGTATCATTATAGAATTGTCTAGCATAGCTAATCTTATCTTCAGTATCTTTTAAATCATTTTGTAAACTAATGAAGTTTTGGTTAGCCTTTAATTCAGGATAAGATTCACTTAGTGCAAATAACTTATTTAAAGCACCTGTTAATTGATTATTAGCTTCGATTTCTTCATTAATTGAGCCAGCACTGACAAACTTATTTCTAGCCTCGATTACTTCAGTTAAAGTATTTTTTTCATGTTTAGCATATCCTTTTACTGTTTCAACTAGATTAGGAATTAAATCTGCTCTTCTTTTTAATTGAACATCTATCTGAGCCCATTGATCTTTTACTTTATTTCTTGAATTAACTAACTTGTTATAAACTCCAATTCCATAAAAAACAAGTAAAATAATAACTGCAAATATGATAATAATAACTGTCGCTGTTGTTGATAAACCGCCCATTTGCATACCTCCTTTTATATATTAAGTATACTATTAAAATAATAAATTTACAAGTACTTTTTTATGACATTTTTATATTTTTTTCGCTACCCGAGTTTTAGTTCTTAACAATATTATTAATAGTTATAATACTTTATAAATAAAATCATATTATAGCATTAGTAACATCGCTAAAATTTCTGCTTAATTATTATCATTATAATCTAAAGAATTTAAAATGTCAATAATTTTTTATACATTTGTTCGAATTCTTTTAAGTAAAAAAGATTAGAGTTTGCTCTCTAATCTAATTTTTTAGCTGCCATTTATAGAGCTGGCTTCACTCGCTTTTTTTTTGCTACATAAGTAGCATTATTATTATATGCATAAACTGCACAACATAATCACTTATGTGTAACTAATATACCACGATTACATGATTTTTGCAACTATTTTTATTCATAAATCGTTATTACCATTCAAATTGACCAGCTACATATTCTGTTGGTTCGTATACAGTTCCAGTAAACCATACCTCACCAGAATTTTTATCTCTAATTATAAACATATATGGTTTATCAAAGTCTAAATTTATCTTTTCTACTGGCACATCATACAAATAATCAAAACCACCTACGCCCGTACCAAAATCTCCTACATAAGTAACTGCAGCTGCTTTTATTCCTTCATTAGCAAATTCAATATTTGTTTTTTGTTTTGCATCTTCAATATAGTTTTTACTTGAAGATATATTAGATAAATCTGCTTTATTAGAATCAAATACATTGGTTATTCCTAACTTTTGTAAATCTTCTTTTATATTTAAATCATAATCAAATTTAAACATTGGAATATTACCACGTATTTCTGTGATAACCCCTTCTTTAAAACTTTCTAATTTAATAGGTTTTAATTTATTAATTATAGCATTAATTTTAAATGCATTTGTATTTTTAATATAATTATCAAGACTATCATTTTTAGGCATAATACCAACATATTGTAGGGTTATTCCATTATATTCTTTTAAATCTTTAGCAAAAACTTTAATATCATTATCGACATAGAACTCAAAATCAGTTGAACTTTTAAGATCTTTATATCCTTTATTAATTTCTTTTATATAATTATTAACATATGTTTCTACATCTATATTTTCTTCATGTGCATGGTATTTTTTATATTCTTCACTATTTAACCAATCTTGATACCTTTTTGTAATATTATCTCTTATATTTTGTTCTCCAAAAATGTTTACAATATCATATTTATTAGCAACTGCCATAATTTCTAATGTATCAACGCTTTGATTTCCATCAAATTCTGTTGATTCATGGTAATGATTGCGAGTCTCCCAATAATTTTCATGTTGATAAGAAACTGCAAAATAACCTAAATCATTAATAACATTAACCCATTCCATATCTATAGCTAAAGCGTTAGCTAATATAAAATTATTTTGAGAAACATCATCAAATAAATTATTAATTAATTTAAATGTTTTATTACTTACCCATGAATTAAGTTTATTTGGAGTTTTAAATGAATCAAAAATAACTTCAGCATTGTATTTATTAGATAATGTATTAATATAAGAATCTTTTATTGAATCTTTAAAAGAATCTCTTATAAATAAAGCATTAGCAAATGACATATTAGAATTATTAGAGTATTTTTTAGCATTATAATCCCCTATTACACTAGATATTTGTTTCTTTGTTTTGCCATTAGCACCTTCATTAAGCATTGATAAAGCATATTTTATAGATAATGGACTATATACTTTATTTTTTCTTTCATTTTCTAATTGTAAAAAATATAAATCAAAATCTTCTAAAGAATTACCAGATAATTTATATTTATTATTATAGTTTTCATCAGATAAATCCTTGTCTTTGTCTTTATCGGTTAATGAATTATCATCTTTTTTGTCCCCTACTTTACTAGTTGTTGTATTATTATCTTTTATTTTAAAGAAATAAATACAACCAAGGGTTGCCACGATTAATAAAATAATAGCAATTATTATAATTTTCTTTTTCTTATTTTTATTATTTTTATTAACATTTGTTGTCTCAGTTGTTGTCTCATTATTCTTATTTGTTATTATCTCATTTGTTGTATCATTATTCTTATTTGTTGTTGTCTCAGTTGTTGTATAATTATTCTTATTTGTTATTGTCTCAGTTGTTGTATCATTATTCTTACTTGTTATTATCTCATTTGTTGTGTTATTTTCGTTACTTTCCATTTTCTTATTCTCCTTACAATAAACATAATAACATTACATTAACTCATTGTCAACAAAAAAAAGACAAGAAATTATTTAAGTTATATAAAAATTACTTTTTGTTTTTCTTATCCTCTTTTTTTATTTCCTTTATTTTATCTTGATTTTCTTTACTAAAACCTATTAAAATATTTTCATTCTTATTATGTATCTCATTTAATATATCTAGTAATCCATCACTATCATTAGTATTTGAGGCTACTTCATATGTCTTATGATTCTTAGTATATACTACTATACTATTTTTTACTGTAAAACCATATGTCTTTAAGGTATTATGATATGCCCAAAGAATATTATCATAAGATATTACCTTAAATCCATTTACTCTACTAATAATATTATTGTCAGTTAAATAAATGTTTTCCTTTTTATAATACTTAGTACTATCTTTTAACATCTCTTCCTTTAATAATTTAACATCATATTTTCTAACATTTTTCTTATAAGAAATAGTATCTACAATATAACAAATTATCAAAATAATACTTAATACTAATAAACCAACACCAATTCCTATTAAAATACCTACTGTTTTACTACTTGGCTTAACTGTCTCATCCAAGTATGTTTTTCCTAAATAATCTTCATAATTAGATTTATCTATCTTAGTACCAAAACAATCCTCAAAACTATTTATTGCAACATTCTTAACATCTTCTCCTATATTATAAATATAACCCTTTAACTTATATTCAAAATTATCTGGATCCTTATCTGCAAGTTCTTTTAATTTTTGATATGTTTCCTTAGTAATCCTAGCTACAAAAGTATAACCATCTTTATCCTGAACAAAGTAATAATCTAAATTACTATCATCATTCACCGCGAACTTAATTGCATATACTATTGTTACTTCCGCATAAGTATTATTCTTATCTTCACCCTTTGCAATTAACTCATTATAATCTTTTGGTATATCAGTAATCTTTTTATTATCAATTTCATCTCCTACCAAAATCATAACTATTGCTATAACAAAAGCAATAAATGCATATAATAAAAGTTTAGTCTTAGATTTAAAAAACTTTTTTATTTCATCTCTTTTCATAACATTTTCTCCTTTTAAATAACATGATTTTTTCTTAAACGCTTATAGTTGTTTTGGGCAAACTATTTTATTATTTTTTTCTTGGCACTAAAACACGAGAGCAATAGCCATACTTAAATACTTAAAAGTAAAAATTCTAATCCTACTTCACCATTAACATTACCTAATTTAATATCTTTATCTAAATTAGCTAATTTTAAAATAATATCTAATATTTCCTTAACACTATAACTATAACACATATTCCTAGCTAACTTAACAGGATAAGGATGTACTTCTAATTCCTTAGCAATTTTATCATCACTATAACCATCACTTATTAGTCTCTTAACCTGATATAACAAAATATATTTATTTGCTAGCATATTAATAATCATAATAGGATCACTTTCAAGTAAACATTCATGATATAATTTTAACATCTTATTCTTATCCTTATTCGTAATAGAATCCACTAAAGCAAATAAACTACTATCAATATTCTCATTAATAAGTAAATCAATACTATTTTTATCTATTACCTTATCTTCTAACTTAAATAACATCAACTTATCTAATTCATTATTTATAGAAAATAAATTATTCCCTACCTTATTTAAAATCATCCTAGCATCGCTCATATTTATTTGATAACCATTCTCCTTTAAATAAGATATTATATAATTAGTATCAACATCTTTTTTATTTAAATCAATAACATTACCCTTATCACTCATTACCTTAGTAATCTTTTTCCTATTATCTATCTTATCACTAAGTAAAGTAAATACTAAATAAGACTTATCATTATAATTATTTAAATAATTAATTATCTTATCTGTTAAAATATCATTACTAGAAGTAAATATATTAGCATCATTTACTATAATTAACTTAGTATCACTAAAAAGATTAAAAGTATTAGCATCCTCTAAAATATTATCAATACTATCTTCATTCAACGAATACCTAATAATACTATTATTATCTATCTTATTTTTTTTTATTATCTTATCTATTTCCTTATCTATTAAATATTTATCTACCCCATATATTAAATAATTATTATTCATTACGGCCTCCTACGTAACCATACCCTATCCCTAATTTAGGTTTAACCCCCTTATACTTAAATAACTCACTGACACTTACAATTTTATAACCTTGTTTCTTTAATTCAGGTATCACCATCTCTACAGCATTTAAGGTAGCCACATAAGTATCATGCATTAAAATTATATCACCATCACTAACATATTTTAATATTTTATCCTTAATCTTATTAGAATTATGATATTTCCAATCCAAAGTATCTATATTCCATATAATAATCGGCATCGTACTAAGCTTCTTAATTCTTTTATTCATTGCCCCATAACTAGGTCTTAAAAACATTGGCTTAATACCTGTTTTATTATAAATAACTTCATTCGTTAAATCTATTTCCTTTAATATCTCTTTATCGCGTAATTTAGTTAATTCCTTATGTGAATAAGTATGATTCCCTATATCCATACCATTTTTAACTAAAACATCCATTGTCTTAGCATATTTTTCTATCTGATTTCCCACTAAGAAAAAAGTAGCCTTAGAATCATACTTAACTAAAGTATTAACTATCTTAATCGTATTATAACTAGGACCATCATCAAATGTAAAAGCCACCATCTTATTACTCTTTGTATAATTTAAAATATCATAATTATCTTCTTCAAAAACTCTTTTTTTAATAATATGATCTAATTCATAATCATAATTAATCTCATAAATATTTTCCTTAATAGTATTTAACTTAGTTACATATTCATAAAACTTAATAAAAATATTATTATCTTTAATATTATAATCATAATCAATAAACAAATCACCATTATCTAAAATAATAGTATTAATTCTTTCATTCAAATAATTATCTACATAATTATCTACCCTATCATTATTAAAATAAGGATAATTTATCAAATATGAATAAGTGTTTTCTTCTTTTTTTATTATCTTATTAATAACATCATGCTTATTAATTAAAGAACAAAATACAAACAAAAACAATATAATTAATACTAAAAATATAATTATTAATAAGTGTTTTCTCTTTATCATTATATTCACCTATCTAATTATATTTTTATAATACTAGGTTATTATCTTTTTTCTAGTAAATCTTTAAATATTTTAGAAGTTGCACTAGGATTAGCGCGTCCTTTGGTCTCTTTCATTACTTGTCCAATAAAGAAATCTAAAACATTTCTTCCTTCCTTATACTTTAAAACCATATTAGGATTATTATCTATTATTTTATTAGCCATATCAATTAACTCTTCAGTATTATTCATACTAGTTATATTTAATTCCTTTATTAAAACAATTGGATCCTTATCTTCTTCTAAAGCCTTAGTTAATACTTCTTTTGCTTGTTTAGAAGTAATATTACCTTCCTCTACCTTCTTAATAAGATTAACTAACATATCTGGTTTAACTGATATGTCTAAAATACTCTTATCACTCTTATTTAAATAAGATAAAATAACATTATTAAGTAAATTAACTAAACTTTGGATATTTCCACTAGAAGTTAATAATTCCTCAAAATAATTAGAAATATCCTTATCTTTAGCAAGCAAATTAGCATCCTTAAATGAAATATTATAATTAGATACATATTTCTTAATTCTATCAAATTGTAACTCTACCTTATTAGCAAGAACTTCATTAATTAAAGATTCATCTATCTTAACATTAGGAATATTTGGCTCAATAAAATATTTATAATCAAGGGCATCTTCCTTACTACGCATAGATATAGTAGTCTTAGTAGAATCATCATACCTTCTTGTTTCTTGTTTTATCTTTTTACCTTGATTCAATAATTCTGTTTGTCTCTTAACTTCATATTCGATAGTCTCTTTTACTCCTGTAATAGAATTAACATTCTTAACTTCAACCTTAGTACCCAATTTAGTATCATTTTCCTTCATTAAAGAAACATTAACATCACATCTTATTTGCCCCTTGTCAATTCTAGCCTCAGCGACATCTAAATATAAGAATAAATGCCTCAAATAATCTAAAAACGCTAAAGCCTCTTCCTTAGAATACATACAAGGTTCAGTTACTATCTCAATAAGTGGTGTCCCACATCTATTATAATCAAGTAATGAAAAACTAGAGTAGTGGTCTATACTAGCCGTATCCTCTTCCAAATGAATATCATGAATTAATATTTCTTTTTCTTCTTCACCTACATATATCTTAAACTTACCATTTACTCCAAAAGGCATATGACTTTGAGTGATTTGATAACCCTTAGGTAAATCAGGATAAAAATAATTCTTTCTATCAAAAACTAACCTACTAGCAAGTTCACAATTTAAATGTGATGCAAGTAATAAAGCTTCATAAACCGAATACTTATTTAAATTAGGAAGAATACCTGGCATCCCTAAATCAACAACATTAACATTAGTATTAACCTCTTCACTATAAGCATTCCTTCCCTTAGAAAACACCTTACTTTTACTCTTCAACTCACAATGAACTTCTAATCCAATTACTGTCTTATACATCATTATCCCTCCTTGCAATAATATCATGATTACCTAACTTATTAGAAATATGATAAGCCATATTTAATACCAAACTATCTTCTTTTGCTCTACCAGTTAGATTAATCGAAATAGGCATATTATTAACATAACCACAAGGAATAGTAATCGAAGGAAATCCTCCAAAGTTACCTATTTGTAGGTGATTTTCTAAAATCAAATATTCTTCTGTTAACTTATCACTAGCATCCTCTAATAAAGGGGCAATTCCACATGTTGGTAAAATATATCCATCATATTCCTTAAATAAATCATTTATCTTATCAACAATTATCCTTCTTACACGACAAGCATTTAAAAATAACTTATCTTGGTTTTCTTTTTGTAAAACATAACTTCCAATAACAAATCTTCTCTTTATTAACTCACTAAAACCCTTAGTCCTAGCATCAAATATCATATCATTAATATTATCCTTATCACTTCTAGGACCATATAAAATACCAGTTAAATTAGCATTATTAGAAGTAGCCTCCGCACAAGAAATAATATTATAAGTAGGATATACTGCCTCAAGTAATTTCTTATCGATACTAACTTCCTCAATAACAAAACCTAATTCTCTTAATTTATCAATATTATCCATAAATTTCTTAATTATCTCTTCAGTTTCCTTATTATTTGTTTTAACACTAATTACCTCTTTAATATAAAATAATTTTCTTCCTTTTATCTCATTATCTAAATTATCTGCATATTTAATATTATCATCTTCCAAACTAGTCATATCATTTGTATCCTTACCCTTTAATACATCAGTAACTATGGCTACATCCTTAACATTTCTAGCAAATATTCCCACATGATCCAAAGAAGATGCAAAAGCAAATAAACCATATCTTGAAATTCTGCCATATGTCGGTTTAAAACCAACTATTCCAACATATGAAGCAGGTTTTCTAACCGAATCACCTGTATCAGAACCGATAGCAAAAGGAACAATACCTGAAGCAACGGCATTAGCACTTCCAGATGAAGATCCACCTACCATTCTCTTTTTATCCCAAATATTCCTAACTACTCCCGTATGACATGTTGTTCCAGTTCCACCCATAGCAAGTTCATCCAAAGTAGTTTTTCCAACCAAAACACATCCCGCATCAATTAATTTTTGATATACAGTAGAATTATAAATAGGTATATAATCTTTTAAAATATTAGAAGAGCCCGTAGTTAAAATATCCTTAGTAGAAAAATTATCCTTTAAAGCATAAGGAATACCATTTAATAAACTATTTTTATTAGGATTATATTCTAACTTATCTAAAATAGTTACAAAATTATTATAATCCTCATTAAGTTTCATTGCTAATCTTCTTGAATTATTAAATAATTCTAAAGTAGTAACTTCCTTATTATCCAGTAACTTCCTTAATTCCAATACACTTAAATTATCATACTTCATTTAAACCACCTTTGGTACCTTTACTTGATCATTTTCTATTTCCTTAGCATTTTTTAAAACATCTTCCCTTGCTAATACCTCGACTAAATTATCACTTCTTAAATTAACCTCAATAGGAAAAGGCAAAACCATAGGTTCTATCTTATCAATATTATCAAATTTAGATATAATATCCATCTGTTTCAAAACAACATCAAATTCCTTTAACAATGTCTCATACTCTAAATCATCCATATCAAACATTAATTTATGAGCATAATCTTTTAAATCACTAATATTTATATTCATACTCTCCTCCTTAATTACCCTAATATTGTATCATGTATAAATTAAGTTGTAAATTAATAATATTAAATTTAAGAAAATTTACTTTCATTTCTTAGTTGCTCACGCGTTTTAATGCATTAGAACTTTTTTTAAACATTTACTTATCATATAAAGTATGCTACAATGACACAAAGGAGATTCATATGGATAAAGAAAACACAATAGAAAAAGAAATAAACGAATTCTTAAAAAATCTTTTTAATACTAGTTATAATGAAAATAAAATATTTCTAAATAACTTAAAGAATATTTACATACTGATATCTTTTCTATATGATAATTTAGAAAAACTAGATATTGATACCAAAGATTTAAGAAACATGACTAGAAAAGATTATGTAGAAAAAACACACTTGATAAATGATTTTTATAAAAGTCTAGGAATAAATTTTAAAGTGAATGATATCGAAAAAAATGGAACATTAAATATTTTAGAAACAAACGAGCCTATAGATGCTACTTCACAACTCACTTATGGTAACAATAATTATATTCTTTGTGAGGAGAGATGGTTTAAACCAAAAACAAAGGAAAATATTATAATATCTAGGAATTTCCATAAAGCTATAAATGTTTATAACAATGGCTTACTAATCGATTCTATAATATGGGTTCACGAAATAAGCCACTACAAAAATCAGCCTAAAGAAAAAAGACATGAAGTAAATGATATACTAACTGAATTAATTGCATACACTGAAGAATTATTATATATTGACTACTTAGAAAATATTGGTTATGAAGAAGAAGCAAAAATATTTAAGATAATGGAATATCAAAATCTTTATAGTATCTTAAACTTTAGTTACTACATAATAAAAATAACTCTTCTTTATTACCTCTTAGGTAGTGTTAATAAAGAGAATTATTTATTATTATATAAGGAAGACAAAAGCTATAATAAAGCACTAGAGTTATTTAATAAAGGTAAAAATGATATAAGATTATGTTATCATTATTCTATTGCTATAATCTCTTTATATAATTATATAGAATATAAAAAAGATAAGAGCTTCTTAGCAAACTTAAAAAGATTAAATAAAGAAATAATGAATTATAATATATCACTAGAAAATGCTTTAAAAATAATTAATTTAAAACTAGATAGAGAATCACTAAATAAAATATTAGATAGAATAAATATATATAGAAATAGTCTTTTAGAAGAAAGGAAAAATATAAAATAATCTTACAGAAATTAATTAGATTTTTTTGTTTATAATAAAGGTTTTAAAGCTCATATAATCATTTTATTATCTTTCTACCTTACTGGTGTTAGCGATAAAAAAATAGACACTCTCAAGTATTTATAGAGTGTCCAACTCAATATTTTTAGAGGCGACATTTACTTGCAAAATCAAATGCTCCTCTTTTTTTATTTTATGCAAGATTTCTTGCTTACATACTAATAATATCATAATTTCTTAATATTATCAAAAATAATAACTATATATAGGAACAATATTAAAAGATTTCTTTTTTTATTTTAATATTACAATTTATTACTTGACAATACATAGTAGTTGGTTATATAATACAGGTGAAAGGAGAAATATGGATACTCAATTTAAAAAAGGTGTATTAGAATTAATTGTATTAAGTCTAGTAAAAGAACAAGATATATATGGATATGAATTAGTTCAACAAGTTAGTAAGATTATTGATGTTAATGAAGGGACAATATATCCTCTTTTAAAAAGATTAACTAATGAATTTTATTTTGAAACATATTATCAAGAGTCCAGTGGAGGACCTGCTAGAAAATACTACACTATTACAGATAAAGGAATAGTTAGGCATAATGAATTATATAATAGTTGGAAATTATTTAATAAGAAAGTAAATGATTTTTTAGAAAGTGGTGAAAAAAATGAAAAAAAATGAGTTTTTTAACGAATTAAGAAAGAAATTAAAAATTTTAAAAAAAGAAGAAGTAGAAGATATTATCAGGGAATATGAAGATAATATCAATGAAAAGATAAAAAATGGTTATAGTGAAGAAGATGCCATTAAAAGTTTTGGAAATATTGATGAATTATGCAATGAAATACTTGATGCTTACAAAATATCTTATGAAAATACTAATAGTTTTGAAGATGTAGTTAGTAATTATGTCAGCAAAATATCTAATTGGCTTAAAAATATTATATCTAATTTTAGTAATGATACTGCCGAAGAAATATTAAATATGATTTTTAAAGTTTTTGCTATTATCATTCTAATATTTATTTTAAGATTACCCTACTACTTAATACTAGGTATTGGTCATATGATTTTAGAAATATTTCCTAGTCCTATTGATGATATATTAACTTTTCTTTGGACTCTAGTACTAGAAATATCTTATATTATTATTGCTATTATGATGTTTATGAGTATATTTAAAAAGAACAAAAGGGAAAAGAAAATTAAAATTAAAGAGGATAAACCTGTTTTTGAAAATGTAAAAGTTAAAAACAAAAAAGAAACTACTAAAGATAGTAGTATTCTAGAATTCTTTATATCATTTGGAATATTTGTAACAAAGATATTCTCTATCTTCTTAGTAGTCCCAATGGTATTACTTTTAGTATTTGCTTTAATATGTTTAGGCTTAGTAATTAGTTTTATCTTTGACAGTGTATTTCTCTTAGGACCAATGATTACTATTTTAGGTTTTGTTGTCTTTCTAATTTCAATAATAATATTTATTACAAAATGTATATTTAAAAGAGAGGTTAAATAAATATGAAAAAGATTTTAATTAGTATGTTAATTAGTATGATTCTAATTGGCTTAGGAATAGGTATTAGTATTTTTGAATTCATGCAATACAATTATTTAGATAATGTTCCTAATCAATATGAAAAAGGCATTGAAGAGATAAATAATGATACAGATAAATTTAATAAAATTATTATTAATAATTCTAGTTATGGGATTGATAAAGTTATTGATGATAATATTGACGGAATTAAGGTTTTAGTAAGTTATTATCCTGATTATATGGAATATAATTATCGTATAGCAGATAATTGCTTATATATAGAAACAAATAATATTTATAATATCAATAATAGTTATAAAATAGTTAAAAAAATGATAAAAGATAAAGAATTATTTAATCTAAATAAATTAGAAAACATTGACATCACTATTTATGGAAAAAGTGAAATTTTAGATAAATTAAGCATATAAAAAGGAATCAATCGATTCCTTTTTGTTATCTAATTATTTTATTATTTTATCTAATATATTCATATCTAAATCATGAATATTATATAAATGCTCCATAACATTAAATGTCTCTTTTAAATTATTCTTAGCATTTTTCCAACCAAATCCATCAGTAAACCAAATAAAAGTAACACCATTTATATCTTTTGCTTCTAATGCTAACATTTTATAACTTCTAGCAGTTTCATTCAATTTTGACCCGCTCGAAGCATAAAAGTTAGTTTCTATAACATAAATTTGATTATCAGTTTTGATGACAAAATCGAAACTTTTTGTAGAAGTCTTATCTCCTGTTATTTTATCTAAGTTTACCCCCCACTTTTCTTCTATTTCATAAACAGACATTTCTTTAAAATAATCCTTATTACGTTCAAACCCTGCCTTTTTAATATATCCTTCTACAAGATCCTCCATAATATCACCAATTCTGTTTTTGCGGGTATTTGAATCCGATCCAACTTCAACACCAAGAACATAATCGTATAAATTATTAATAATATGATTTTGTAGCAATTCAAACAATCCAGTTTCTCTCATAAATTTAATATAATCATTCATTGAATATACCATTTTATCAAATTTGAATAAATATTCTTTTACTTCATCCTTAACAAACACTTCATTTGATCTAATTGCCAAAATTAAAGGAATACATTCTAAAGTCTCGGGATATTTTAAAACAATTTCACTAAATTTACTCTCTATATTTTTTTCTCCAATTAAAGAATTTAATATGTTTAGTTCTACTTTAACCTTATCAAGGTTCTTATATACCTTTGCAAAATCGACATAATAATTGTATGTTGCTATCCCCCTTCTAAAATGTTTAAACCATTCATCAAAATTTCTTTGCATCAAATATTCTCCTTCCTTCTTATTGTAAGTTCCAAGTATTCTTTTTCCTTATCAATACCTATATATTTTCTATTTAACTTATTTGCAACGATTCCCGTTGTTCCGCTTCCATTAAATGGATCTAATATTAAATCTCCTTCATCTGTAGATGCTAATATTATTCTTTCTAATATAGCAATGGGTTTTTGAGTTGGATGACTTCCTTGTTTCTTCTCACTAGGTTTTGTTAGCGATGACTCCCAAACATCTTTCATTTGTTTATTATCATTTAACTCTTTCATCAAAGAATAATTAAATTTATGCTTAACATTTTTTATATCTTTTTTAGCCCATAAAATCGTTTCCGTAGAATGGACAAATGCACGACAACTTATGTTTGGTGGAGGATTTAACTTTCTCCAAGTTATATTATTAATTATTTTAAATCCTTCTTCTTCTAAAGCCATGCCTACTGAATAAATATTATGCATTGTCCCACTTATCCAAATAGTACCATTATCTTTTAAAATATTTTTACATAATCTAATCCATTTCTTATTAAAATTATGTTTCTTTTTTATTTCTATTTTCTCATCCCAAACGCCTTTCTTAACACTTACCATTTTACCACCATGACATGAAATACCTTCACCAGATAAAAAATAAGGTGGATCGGCAAAAATCATATCAATGCTTTTACAAGGAATGTTTTTAAGTATTTTTAAAGAATCACCACAAACGAGTTTAAAATTATCTTTTTCATAATAATATTTTAAATTACCCATAGTATTTACCTTAGCAATTAATCTTTTCATAGTTTGTTATAATCACTTCTTCAACGCTTCCCCTTTTCTCCCCATTTGAATTTATATTTCTTCTAGCTTCAATAACATGAATATGATAATCCTTGTAAAGATCATTTACTAACATCGTATTATGATTAGATAACATAACAAATGCCCCAAGTTTATCTAACTTTTTATATACCTCTGCTAATCTTTTTTGATCTTCCTTTCCAAAACCATTTTCAGTATAACTATTAAAAGTAGTAGTATTTGAATCATATGGTGGATCAAAATAAACAAAATCTCCTTTTTTTACATTTTTTAATGATTCTTCAAAATCTGTACATGTTATTTTAACATCATTCATTGTTAAATAATTACTAACTGTAATTAAGTTATCTCCGTCATATGTATTAACCTTACTCTTTTTACCAAATGGAACATTAAATTCATTTTTCTTATTAACACGATATAACCCATTAAAACAAGCCTTATTTAAATAAATAGTACGTGCTGCCCTCGTGTAATCTGCTAATTTCTTATATGTATTTTTATTCTTATCCTTATCTCTTAATTCATAATAAAATTCCTGAGAATGATTAGTTTCGTAATTATTTAAAGTTCTACACATTTTCTTAAATTTTACATCATCACATAGTACAAGATAAACATTCATAAGTTCCTTATTTGAATCATTAATCACTGCTTTTTTTGGTGCAAGTTCAAATAGTAATGCACCTCCTCCAATAAATGGTTCATAATAAGTATCAAAATCATCTGGTACATATTTAACTAACTTATCAATTATTTGTCTCTTTCCACCCGCCCATTTAACAAATGGTTTTCCTTTTATCATAAACATCATCCTATCTAAATTTGTATCTACCTTTATTTTACCATTAATATTTGAATATGTAAAATTAATTTGAAATAAAAAGAAAAAAACTAGAAAACTAGTCTTTTATTTTATCTTACGACATTCCAAATAATATCTCTTATCATAACTATGTCCCATTGAGAATGTTTTTCTTGGTAATGCTCCATCTAGAATAACCGTTCTAAATAATTCATTTTTAGACATAGCAGGAAGCAAGAAAGCAATATTACCCTTTTCCCTTCCAAGTTTAATCGTAGCATCATCGTCATGAATATAATCTATTTTAGTTTCAGGATGATTCTTTAAATAATTATCTAAGAAACTTTGTAGTGTGCCTACCGCTAAATTAGAATTAGTACATGATCTTTTTACATATAATACTTTTCTTTCACCTTCACATACATATTCTATTCTTTGTCCCTCGGTATCATTCTCATCGATATGATAACAATTCTTAAATTCAGTTAATAATCCATCTACATCTACATTAAACAAAACACGATGTATTGGTTCAAACTCTAATGCCTCACTGTGAAGATTAACAACTTCTACTAAAGCATAACGAGCAGGATGATTCAAATATTCTTCTTTACTTAATGTCTCTTTTAATTTTTCGTAGTGGGCTTTTGCAGTAGCCAAAGAATGATTACCATCTCCTACTGAGAATAACAATACTGGTTTATCAGTAACATCATATTTCTTCTCAAATGTTTCCTTGTCTGTAAAAGTTTCTAATTTATTAAATATCTCTTCAATTAGATTATCATTTAATTTATAACCCTTAACATGTCCTCCTTTTAACATCAAGTCAAAATCATATATCTTATCTTCTTCACTAACACTTTCATTTAAATTATCAATAATTTCTTTCTTTGGATCATCGATTAACAACATAACATGTGGTGTTTCCAACAAAGCATTTTCTCTTACTCTTAATCTAGGTGGAATTCTATCAACTACAGTCTTTTCAGTTGCTTTAATTAAACTAGTAGAATCTGCTAAATATGAATAATCCTCTAAATCAACCATACCGATTATTCCTTTTCTAACTCTACCATCATCTTGAGTTCTTTCTAGATAAATTAAACTATCCTTATATTCAGTAAAACAACCACTTTGAAGTAAATCTTCCATATTCTCATTTATTTTCTTTATTTTATCGGACACATCACTATCATTTAAATATATTTCAGGTAAAGTTATATTTAGAGTAGATGGACTATTACCCACGATTTCCTTTACCTTATCCCAGTATTCATTTTGTGATGTGTATTGATCACAAGCAATAACACTCCACTTAGTCATATCCACATCATGTGGTATTAAAATATTTGCTTTCTTTAATGGTATCATTTTTATTTCCTCTTTTCTATTTATTTAATTTTTCATTAATTCTCATTAATCTATTATATTTGCAAATACGTTCACCCCTAGACATTGAGCCTGTTTTTATTTGTCCAAGATTTAAACCTACCGCAAAGTCTGCAATAAAAGTATCCTCTGTTTCTCCACTTCTATGCGAAATTATAGTACTATATTTATTTCTCTTTGCTAGTAATATTGTTTCTATAGCCTCAGTAACTGTACCTATTTGATTTAATTTTATTAAAACAGCATTAGCCATATGCTTTTCAATTCCTACTTCTAATAACTTTTTATTAGTTACAAACAAATCGTCTCCAACTAACTGAATCCTATCCCCTAATCTTTCAGTTAATAATTGCCAACCTTCGTAGTCATCTTCAGCCATGCCATCTTCGATTGAAACAATGGGAAATTTTTCTATAATATACTCATAGAACTCAACCATTTGCTCTTTTTTTCTATTTTTTCCTTCAAATGAATATACTCCATTATTATAAAATTCACTTGCTGCGACATCCAAAGCTAAATATACATCTTTACCTGGTACATAACCAGATGCCTTAATCGCATCCATGATTAAATTTAATGCTTCAAGAGTACTATTTATATTCGGGGCAAATCCCCCTTCATCTCCAACTCCCGTACTTAACCTCTCAGTTTTAAGTATTTGTTTCAAACTATGAAACACCTCAGAGCCAATTCTCACATTCTCATTTATTTCCTTATGCATTGGAATAATCATAAATTCTTGACAGTCCAAACCATTATCAGCATGAGCACCACCATTTAATATATTCATCATCATTCTTGGCATGTAAGTACCACGCCCAATATACTCAAATAATTCCTTCTTAGCACATTTACTACTAGCCTTTAAACAAGCTAAAGACACTGCTAAAATAGCATTAGCACCGAGTACTGCCTTATTTGGAGTACCATCTAAATTAATTAATAATTCATCTATTTCCTTTTGATTTTGAACGTCTAATCCAATTAATTTAGGTTTAATAATATCATTAATATTAGATACTGCTTTTAAAACACCTTTACCAAAATATCTATTCATGTTATTATCTCTTAGCTCTAAAGCTTCATGTACTCCAGTCGAAGCTCCAGATGGAACACTTGCGGTTGCCTCAGTATTATCTTCTAAAATAACCGTGGCTTCAACCGTAGGATTACCCCTTGAATCTAATATTTCTCTTGCAATAATATTCTTTATTTTCATTTTGATCACCAAATTTATTATACTATTTATTTTGATTTTTTTCTATGTTTATTTTGTTATTTATTATTTTTGACATTATTTAATACCTTTAAGTGGATACTTTTGAGTAAGAGACAAAACTTTTTTCTTACAATCAGTAAGTACTTCCTCACTATCTTTATTTCTTAAAGCCATCATAATAATATCCGCGACCTCTTTAGCATCATTACTATCAAACCCTCTAGTCGTAACCGC
Source organism: Clostridium sp. CAG:762 (assembly GCA_000432575.1). Classification (GTDB taxonomy): domain Bacteria; phylum Bacillota_I; class Bacilli_A; order RF39; family UBA660; genus CAG-762. The sequence continues at coordinate 3,990 of HF996832.1, read as the reverse complement.
GGGGGTACCTATTCTTATACCACTTGTAACTGTAGGTTTCTCTTGATCGTATGGTATAGTATTCTTATTAACTGTAATACAAATACTATCAAGTATATTTTCAGCATCAATTCCTGTTAAACCAAAACTATTCTTTACATCGATTAACATCAAATGATTCTCAGTATCATTAGAAACAATTCTAACATTATTTTTTTTAAATTCTTCACACATAGTACGTGCATTAATCAAAACATTTTTAATATACTCTTTATATTCTAAAGTCATAGCTTCGTAAAAGCACTGTGCCTTTGCCCCGATTACATGCATTAAAGGTCCACCTTGAATACCTGGAAATATAACTTTATTTATTTTTTTAATTATTTCTTCATTATTAGTTAAAATAAATCCTCCACGTGGCCCCCTTAAAGTTTTATGTGTTGTTGAAGTAACTACATCAGCATATGGTAAAGGTTGTTCATGATAACCCGTGGCAATTAATCCCGCTATATGAGACATATCTACCATCAAATAAGCACCACATTTATCACAGATACTCCTAAATCTTTTAAAATCAATCTTACCTGAATATGCACTGAAGCCGGCAATAATCATTTTAGGTTTCTCTCTCATGGCTACTTCCTCAATAATATCATAATCTAATTTTTCGGTATGCTCATTTAAATTGTAAAATACTGAATCATAATCAATACCACTGAAGTTAACTTTACTACCGTGTGTTAAATGTCCTCCGTGTGATAAATTTAAACCCAAAACCTTATCCCTATTATTAAGTAAAGCCCTGTAAACTGCCATATTTGCAGACGAACCACTATGAGGTTGAACATTTGCATATTTAGCATTAAATAATTTACAAGCATATTCAATGGCCTTTTTCTCAAATATATCAACGTATTCACAACCACCATAATATCTATGATCAGGATATCCTTCAGCATATTTATTAGTTAATATACTACCCTGTAATTTTTTTATATCATTAGATACATAATTTTCAGATGCAATTAACTCAATATTATTTTCTTGTCTTATTCTTTCTTTTTCCAAAGCATTTTCTAATATTCTATCCATTATCTATACCTCCCAATAACTATTATACAACAAAATATTTTATTTTTTTTAAAATAATCATTAAATATGTAAATAATTAGATATTTTTATGCTTTTGCTACGCTGTTATCAGTATTAATATATTGATAATAAATATTGATATATTAGAAAAACAAGACCAAAAAAAGAAAAATCCTTGATAAACAAGGGATAAATCTCATATGGCGTCCCCAGAAGGATTCGAACCTTC
>HF996832.1:0-2604 GCA_000432575.1 Clostridium sp. CAG:762 | reverse complement strand
ATGAGGACAGTATGTCTTCTTTTTTTTGAAGAACATACTCATTATACATCATTTTTTTTAATTATTCAATATCTTTTGTAACAATTTTTGTAATTTCTTCATTTTCTACTAAAAATATGACCTCTTTAACATCATAATTCTCTTGTATAGACATACTTATCGTATACAATACCTCTTCTAAAATACTACTACCCGTAATATCACTTAAAATCATATTATTAAAATTTAACTTAATAGTATTATCATTTATCTCATAATTAAGTAACTTAGTACTAACATTTAAAAAACTCATTAAATTACTCTCATATATTGGAGCACTAGTTAATTCCTCAATTATTATCTTAACCTTATCTTGATTAGTATTATTAATATACTTAGTAACAGGTACATAATAATAATTATCATTAAATTCACTCAAATAATATATTGTATAACTATCTATATTCTTAGTATTACTTATATCATATACCTTATTAACACCATAATTCTTATCTAAAAACGTAGGGATATTCTTCTTACTATTAGGTAACTTAGTTAATGGTTTACCCTCTACATAAATAATTAAACCATTTATACCATCTATACTAGTTAAAGTATAAGTAAGTGATTCTATCATCTTCTCCTCGTATTTTTTATTAACATCTAAAAATTCCTTTGAAAAATCTATTTTCAATATTCCATTTTCTAAAGATATATTTAATACCTTAGTCCCACTTGGAATAACACTCTTAAATCCATTTGGTATAATATCACTCTTTTTACCATCAATAGTTAAACTCTCAATTAAATAAGAACTTTTTTCTACTAAATCATCACATTTACAACCACCTATATTAGTCTTAGATACATAATCATTACTATCTAATAAATAAATTACCTCTAAGTTATTAGTATATACATAATCTAATTTTTGATTAATATTAAGTGTTTTTCCTTCTTCCTTATTAGAAGGAATTAAATATATCAAAAGCAATATAAATAAAGTTAAACTACTAATAATTATTTTTCTAATAGACATTTTCCTAAGCATAATGCACCTCTTAATAAAATATATGAATTATTTTCTTATTTATTATATTTATCATCACTTACTAATTTATCTATTATCTTAAATACACCTTCAACCCCTCTTTTAAAATAAGTATTTATCTTCTTACTAGTATTAAAACATGTACTAGTAAGTTTATTCTTATAACTCTTCTCAGTACTCTCTAAATAATCGGTTATATCTAAATTCTTATTGTTTTTAACATCATTTTCAAATTCTTTAATCTTCTCACTAGTTAGAACCGTTCTCTTCCTTACATGATATTCATAATAACCACTTTCACTAGCAAAAAAGATAAATATATACAAAACAAGTAAAATAATAAAAATATCTTTAATTATTTTATTCTTATTCATACTTCACCTACAAACTTAGTTAAAACATTAGATAAAACCTCTAAAGTATTATAAACTTCTTCTATCGTATTATCAACTCCTCCTATTTCAATTAAAATACAATTTTTATCAACATCTTGATTATAAATACCATCCACCCCTTTACCACTTTTTTTATATATTCCTTTAGTTAAAGATGGATAATCTTCCTTAATTAAATCATTTAACTTATTAGTTACCTCTAAATTATATTCATAATTTTTATGTTCTAAACCTATTACAAATAATATTTTAGCATAAGTTTTATTATTAATAGTGACAGTAGTACTATTCCTATTAACCGAATCTCTATGAATATCTATAAAATATTTTAAACTATCATACTTATTCATTTTTTCTAATAGTAACATCCTAGTAGCCTTATATGAACTAGCATAATTCCAATGATTTAAATTTAAAAATTCACTTAAATTAGTATCCTCAACAATAGTAGAAATCCCATTTTTATTTAGTTTCTCTTTTAATATATAAGATGCCATCAAAACATTTGGAGTAATATTATATATACTTAAATTTTTATTATTATAATTTTCCAATTGATGTGTATTATATAAATATATTATTGGTTTACTAATATCTACCTTGTATGGATCCTCAATATATGAACTTATTTTTTTTAACTCTTCTAAATTACTATAATCATCATTATGTTCTAAAGTAATACTATTATAATTATTTGTTTTACTTACATAACTAGCAATAATACTACTGGGTTTAGTAATATCAACATGTGTAATAAAATTAATAGTAGAATTAACTACATTAATTAACTTATTATTATATAAATTATTACTATTACCCATTCTTACTAAAGATTTAATAAAATTACTATTATTAATATTCTTATTTCTTCTTAAAGAATAATAAAAAGAATATGAAAAACTAATGTATATAATAGTTATTAAAAATAATATCTTTATTACTCTTATTTTTTTTCTTTTTTTATTGTTATTCCTAAGTCTCATCTTTTTCATACTATCACCATATTAATAATAGTATAAATATATTAAAAAAAATATCGATTTATAAGAAAAAATATTATATATTCAAAATATATAATATTTTTTGATTAACTTTTTATTTTGTTACTGAAAGCACGACACGAAAGCTGTTGTTATAGTTGTCTCCACCCGCGTAGTCACCGAAGCTGAACACGCCCGC
>HF996831.1 GCA_000432575.1 Clostridium sp. CAG:762 | reverse complement strand
GTTTCTATGTCCAAGAAACGGGGTTCATATCAACATGATTTATTAGTTTTATTTTATATATCTTTTAAACTACAACAGCATAGCAAAAAATATAATAATAATTATTTTCTTAAATCATCTATTTTTTTTAATACTTCTTTATATTTTAATTCATTAATATTATTTTGTGGGTTATAATATTTTCTGTTTCTAATATTTTCTGGTAAGTATTCTTGTTTAACAAAATGATTTGGATAATCATGAGGATATTTATAATTAGGTGAGGTTGTTTTAATGTGTTCAGGAACATTGCCACAGTGGACACTAGTAACATCATTTAAGGCATTATTAATAGCTAAAACCGCACTGTTGGATTTTGGAGATAGAGCCATTTCAATTACAATACTTGCAAGTGGTATTCTAGCTTCGGGTAGTCCTAATCTAAGTACAGCATTAATCACAGCATCTAACTTAGGACCAATACTAGGATTAGCCAGTCCTATATCTTCATAAGCAATAACGGATAGCCTTCTTATGATAATATCTAAATCTTCTGCATTAATAAGTCTAGCAAGGTAGTGCAAACTAGCATTAACATCACTACCACGAATTGATTTTTGGAAGGCACTTATTACATCATAATAGCCATCTTCATTTTTATCGTGAAATATATTAGGTTTATTACATATATTTTTTAATAAATCAATGTCTATTTTTTTATCACTTGAGGCATAATATGCTACTTCTATTAAGTTATAAGCAAACCTTAAATCACTAGAAGATACTTTAACAATATAGTCTATTGCTTCATCATTTAGAGTAAGTCCTTCTAAAACATTTTTATCTATTAATCTTTTAATTCCTTTTCTTATATCATTATCACTTAATTCTTTTAATTCATATAATTGGCATCTGCTTCTAATAGCAGGATTAATGGCATGATAAGGATTAGATGTTGTCATACCTATCAGGGTAATTAAACCACTTTCTAAGAATGGTAATAATAAGTCTTGCTTATCTTTATTTAATCTATGTATTTCATCCATAATTAAGATTAAACCATGATTCATTTTAGCTTCTTCGACAGCTATGTCAAAGTCTTTTTTATTGTTGATCACAGCATTTAATACTTTATATCTAAGTCCTAATTCATTTACAATCATTAAAGCAATCGTAGTTTTGCCAATACCAGGTTTACCATATAAAATCATAGAAAATAATTTCTTATTTTTAATTAAGTTATATAATACTTTATCTTTTCCTAGTAAATGTTCTTGGCCTATTACTTCTTCTAGGGTGTTAGGTCTTAGTTTTATTGCTAATAAATCGTTCATAAAATTACTTCCCATCTATAAATAATTTTACCATAAATAAAGCAATTGTGCTATAATTAATTTAATTATTAAAAAGGCTCAATAGGAATTATTTATTTCTACTCAGCCTTTTTTATATATTTTATTTTTATATTTAAGATTTAAAATTATTTTAGGATATAACAAGTGTTTTTACCATTTCCTTTTTTGCTAATAATGTTTTTGTTTAACATTTTATACGCACTTGTTTTAGAAATTTAAGTTGATTCGTTCACATTAAGTTTTGTTTGTTATAATTTAATTAAAAAATAATGACTTTTTATATTTTTTTTGATACAATTAATTTGAGGTAAGGTAGAATGTATGTTAAAAAAATATTGTAAACTTAGTGATAGTAATTTTTGTAATATGAATTATATTGTTTATTCTCCAAAAGGAAAAGTTAATAATTTGCCATTGTTATTATTTTTACATGGTATTGGAGAAAGAGGTAATAGAGTAGAAGATGTAGAGAAATATGCTTTGCCAAAATATATGAATAAGTTTGATATACCTTATATTGTTGTTGCACCACAATGTACTGATAATAATTTTTGGGATTATCATTTAAGGGAAGTAGAAAAAATTTTAGAAGAAGTTTATAAAGAATATAAATATGATAAAAATAGAGTATGTATTTTAGGATGTAGTATGGGAGCATTTGGTGCTTGGAATTATATTATGTCTAGACCTGAGCTATTTAAAGGTATAGTATCTGTATCTGGCGGTATAATGCTACCAATTGATAAAACTTTATTACCATTAAAGGAAAAAGCAATTTTAATATATCACGGAAGTGATGATGACATAATTGATGTTAATGAAAGTATACAAGCTTATAATAAACTTAAAAATATTGATTCAAAAAATATAGAATTAAAAATTATAGAAAATGATAATCATTTTTTAACTTCTCATGCGTTTAAAGATAATTATTTGTATGAGTGGTTAGAAAAGAATATTTAAGTAGGTGAATAAATGAGAATAATTAGTATTGGAGATTTGGTAACAGATTTTTATTATAAAAATGGCAAATTAGTAGGATTAAATGGTGGAATGACTTCTCATAATATAATTGCTAATATTGCTAAATTAGGCTTAGAAACATCTGTTTGCGGTGTATGTGGTGATGATATGGCAGGTACTATAGCAATTAATAGCCTAAAGGAAGTTGGGACAAACATTGATAATGTAAAAATAATTAAAAATGTAAACACACGTTGTTTTCACGTTTCATATCAAGAATTAAATGGTAAATTAGAGTTTACTTCAAAAAAAAGATGCCCTGTTTGTAATATAAAAAGATGGTATGAAGAAAGTAAAATAGAACCAAATGATATTTTGAAACAAATTAATAAAGATGATGTTTTGGTTTTTGACAATTTAAACAATAAAAATCAAATTATTATAGATAATTGCGATAATAGAAAAATGTTAGATTTAGGACAGTATTTTGAATTAGATGATTATAGTGATAATGAAATATTAGAAAAAATTAAAAATAAATTTGATATTATAAATTTAAATGAACGAGTTGAAAAATATTTGAAAAATAGATTTTCTATAAAATCATTGGAAGAGATATATAATATACTACATCCTAAAATGATAATTGTATTAAATGAACGAGTTGAAAAATATTTGAAAAATAGATTTTCTATTAAATCAATAGAAGATTTATATAATATACTACATCCTAAAATGATAATAGTTACTAGAGGAAAAAAAGGTTCTGATTTTGTATTTGACAATAATAAAGTTAATAAAGAGTTAAATAATCCAGAGATAGAAATTGACCCAACAGGAGCTGGTGATGCGTTTTTTTCAGTATTTATTAGTGAATATATAGAGAATGATTTTACTATTGATTCTAAATTTATAGATGTAACTTTCGAGAAATCTACTAAACTTACAAAAAAGGTTGTAAAAAAGTTTGGTGCACGAGGACATATACAAAATTTATATAGAATAAAAAAAGTGAAAAATACTTGTTGTAAAAAAGTTTGGTGCACGAGGACATATACAAAATTTATATAAAATAAAAAAAGTGAAAGATGCTTGCACTTGCAGTAATTTTGATATTGCATTAAGAAAGCAAATAAAAAGATGTAATATAAATATCAATAACTTAGAAACTAGAATAATTAATGCTATTAATAGCAATGCTTATGATAAGTTAGTTAAAATAGATTTTAATAGTTTAAATAATAGTATTTTTGTAGGAACTGGGGGATCTTTTGCTGGAGCAAAATTTGCATCTAAACTTATAAATTATTTATATGGAATAAATACAAATGTTTTATTTCCTAGAGAAGTATATTATAGAAATAATAAAGGTGTTGATTCAGTATTTTTGTTTTCTTATTCTGGAACTACAAATGATTTACTTGTCGGTACAAGTAAAATTCTTAATAATAAATATATTATTACAAAAGGTGAATTACAAAAAGTTGTAACAAAAAC
>HF996830.1 GCA_000432575.1 Clostridium sp. CAG:762 | reverse complement strand
TACCATTTACTTCTCTATCTAAAACTATATTAAATGCTATACCTTGAATACTTGGTAGTAATATAAGAGTAAATTGCTGGATGTATATTATGTTCACTTGCCCACTTTAGCCAACCTTCGGTTGTTGTTTTAATATATACATGAGCAAATCTATTGAATAATGGCTCTGCTAACTGATTTGCAGCAAGTGAATCTTTCATATCATTTCCTGCCGCTACAATTCTAGCATTTTCTGGTAATTTCCAAATACCATTTACTTCTCTATCTAAAACTATATTAAACGCTATACCTTGAATACTTGGTAGAGCATTTGTAATTTCATCTAAAAATACAATATGAAATCTATCTGGTTCTTTTTCACATTTTTCTTCTAATTTTTTCAACCAACTTGGCTTAACATCAATCATCTCACCTGTTGCTTGATTATAAACGCTTTTACCATTTAAACTTTCTGGTGTCGCATTTCTTAGATAAATAATTACACAATCAGGATCTATCTGTTTTACCCTTGCAGATTTACCTTCTGATGAAGGTCCATGCAAAAATACTGCTACACCACTTTCTATTGCACCCTTAATAATTTCTTCTTCACTAACTTGTCCAAATTTTAAACCATAAGGATTTCTTCTTTTTTCAGCTTGTTTTCTTTCTTCTTCAAATTGAGTTTTTTCTTCTGGTGACATATCTTGAACATGAGTAAATGTTGCTGTCTGTGTTAAATCGCGTAACATATATCTATCAAGATATTCCTTCATTTCTGTTCTACTAAAATCACCTTTATAATTATGATTTCTATCAAGAAATCTTATTCCAGAAACTAACCCTATTTTTGAAACTAATATTCCTGTTCTATCATCAATTAACCATTTTACTGGTGATACTTCTACCCAAACATAATCACCATCCCTATATTCAATGCCATTCGAAAGTTTAAATTTATTTCCATCTTTATCAGAATTTACTCTTATACGAATATATTTCTTTCCTTGATGTTCATATTCTTCATAAGTTATTGGATTGAATCCTGTATCATAATCATCATATTTTACTGAATCAAATGTATAACTTCTTCCGGTTTTATTCATTCCTCTATTATATTCTGATTCTAATATACTTTGCATTCTTGAATCAGCAGCATATTGTGGATATTCACCATATTCTACTTCCTCAGTTCCGTTGTATCCCCTCACTCTGTTCGGGGAGATTTGAGAAAAGATTGCAGAAGATTGCAAAGCTGGGCGAACAGCACCATCGCGTATATACCTATATCCGTTGCACCTATACCCATTTTCAGTAACCGCGCGGACATCATTATCGTTATCATCTGATCTAGTCCAAAACCAACTAGTCCTTGCTTTTAAAGAACTATTATCTTCATCAATATTATAATATGTATCTTCGCATAAAAAGCTACCTGTCAATACACATAAATCTGAGATTGCAGCTTTTGTTCCATACTTTCTCATTACTTCTAATTGAGATTCTTTATCATTACCCCAAATTTGTCCTTCCGACAATAAAGTTAAATCTTGATTATTCATTTTTATCATCACCACAACTATATTTTACCATATAAATTCTTTTTTTCTTATTATTTTTGCGAATTTTATATTTTTTTATCTAAATTGGATAATAATTTATCCATACTCTTTTCATTAGAACATTTTAAATGTGCTTTAAAAGAGTTAATTTTCAATTAGAGGTTTGGTTAAGTAGATTTAGAGGTGAATCAACAAAACATTTACAAGAATATCTAAATTGGTTTACATATATATTCATCATGAAAAAAAGATTCAATTTAAATAAGTTAAGGACTGAATCTTATTCCAATATAATAATAGATAATAATTATATTAATTTAAATGAAATATTTTCTATGGAAATGCCTATTGATTTGAATATTGCATATGCTGAATATACCAATCAGTCATAAAGTTTAACACAGCTTATAGAAAAAAGAAACTTGTAATAAGTTCTCTTAATTTAATCGACTTTTTGACGTATAGCCATTCGTCTTTTTTCCCTGATCATGAAGTCAGTTATTTTGGTTTCTATTTCAGGTAGAGCTTTTTTGCTAATATTAGATAAAGTTACATACTCTTTAATCGTATCTATATATACTCTCCCCCATAATAATCTAGTTTCTACTTTAAGGTCATTAAACATATCCGGTGTTATTGAAGTGAAAAAATATCCCCACATCAACCTTTTAGTAGCGAGCAATAATCTTTTATTAGTAAGTACTACTGCATAAGTAGTGACTATATCTAAAGGATTATCATTTTTTTGAGCTGGAAAAGCATATGTTACTACTTCACCATCATTAAGATGTTTCTCAATTACCTTAGCATGCTTTTTTAATCTCCACGCTATGGTAGTAGGATATTTATGTTTAAATTCCTTCATGTATTGATAAGTTTTATTTTGCATATGTTACCTACTTTATAAAACCATTAGTTTTAAAGAATTCAACTGTTTCTTCTTTTTCACTATAACCTTTTAGTGCATCAATTACTTTATTGCCATTCATAATCAAAGTTGTTGGTGTCCCACTAAAATTATCTCTACCGACTGTTTTTGTAATTTTATTGTATTCTTCATTACTTACAGTAGATAAATCAATATAAACAACTTCTAAATTATTTTCACTGATAATTTCTTCTAAAATAGGTTTAAATTTGCCACACCAACCACATCTTGCAGAACCTAAATAAACTATAGTATTTTCCTTTGAAACATTAGTAAGTGCCTCAAAATAATCATAATCCATAGTATTTAGTTTTCCTTTTGCTAGTTCTGTTTTAGAATATGTTTCAGTCCATCTTGCAGTATCTTTTTTATCATCTTTTTTACCAGTTAAAAAGAAACTCCCTATCAAAAATAAAGCAACTATTCCAACTAATATATAATCTTGTTTTTTCATAATTATTCCTCCTAGGTATTATTCTACTATTAAAAACCATTTTTTTCAAGAAAAATTTACTATTTTTATAAAAAGAACCACTATTTTAGCATTAATTTTAATGCATCTTTAATTTGTTCTTCAATTTCTTTTGTGCTATCAATACTTGGTAATATTTTTTTAATATCATTGTTTTTATATCCCAAACTCGTTAATACTTCGACTAGTTCGTTATTTGTATTAACTACATCTTCTTTTTTTACTAGCTTCCCCTTTAAATCAAGAATTATTTGTCTTGCAACTTTGTCTCCTATTTTAGGAAATTTCTTCAAATATAAGATATTTTCTCTTTCTATTGCATCCATTATCCCAGTCTCGCTTCCCGTAGCAAGCATGGGTATTGCCATTTTAGGACCTAATCCTTTTACTCCAATTAGTTTTAAGAACAATTCTTTTTCGCTTGATTCTTTAAAACCATAAAGTAAATGTTCATCTTCTTTTATTTGGGTATAAACATATACTTTATATTCATTATTTAAGGTGAATGAATATGGATTAGGTACATATATTAAATATCCAATTTTATTATTTTCTAATATGATATAACTAGCTTCGATTTTTGTTACTGTTCCTATTATATAGCTATACATTATTTTTTAATACCACCTTTTAACCCTTTAGTGCCCATGTTAGATAAAATATTGGTATCAAAGGAATGGGTTAATTTCATTTGTTTTTTGTATGATTTTATTGCATCGTTTATTAAGATATCTAATAGTTCTGTATAAGGGATGTTAGGCCATAGATAATATGATAAACTTCCAGGTATAGTATTTATTTCATTTACATAAACTTTTTTCTTTTTATTATCTATTAAAAAGTCAATTCTAACAATACCGCGATTATTTAAAACTAAGAATACTTTTTTAGCTAGTTCTAACACTTCTTCTTCTAGTTTTTTATCTATTCTTGCAGGTATTATTCTTCTTGTTGTAACCATGCCTTTAGTAGAGCCTTTAGCATTACCAATATATTTATCTTTATAAGATAAAATATCGTCTCCTTTTATTACTTCTTCAATTACTGATGTTTGCATATGATCATAATTACCCAATACCGAAACATTTACCTCAGTTAAATTAGTAACTACTTCTTCTACTAAAACCTTAGTAGTATATTTAAATGCTTCGTTCAATTTATCATCTAATTCATCTTCGTTTCTTACGATACTTATTCCTATACTACTACCGAGTGTAGCGGGTTTAATTATTATTGGATATTCTAATTTATTAATTCTTTTTACAACATTATTCTTATCATGTTCATATTCGGTATCAAAAAACCAAATATATTTCTTCGTGGCTATATTATTTGCTTCAAATATTTGTTTCATAAACACTTTATCTTGCCCAACTGCAGAAGACACTACATTACTTCCAACATAAGGAATACCAAGTAATTCTAAATATCCTTGTATTGTTCCATCTTCAGTACCTTGACCATGAACAATAGGTAATGCTATATCAATTTCGTTTATTTCCCTTTTAAACCAAGATGTTTTTTGTAAAACAAATCGTCCTTTTTTATTTACTAAGTTTATTTTTTTAGCATATTTCTTTATTAAAGATAAATCACGATATGAGTCGATATCTTTAAGCATACCTCCAGTATACATTTCTAAATTTTTTGTTATATAAATGGGTACTATATCATATTTTTCTTCATCCATAAAATTCATAGCTTGAACTGCGGATATAACACTTATTTCATGTTCAACACTTTTTCCCCCGTATATAACGCCTACTTTAATCTTCATTATCATTACTCCTTTCATTTGATAAGAAATTATCCAAGATGCTAATTGTTTTATTTAAGTCCTCTAAATATGCGTAGTGGCTTTTACCAGGATATATTATTAGTCCAGAATCTTTAATTAAACCGTTTAATTCTTTTGCTTCTTCCGTTGAAACTGCCGTATCACATTCACCCCATATAAGAAGTGTTGGAACGCTTATCTTTTTAGCATAATCAGTTAAATCATTATTAACAGCATTCACTAAAACTTCTTTCATTATAGGGGAAGCATTTCTATAGTCAGAACTACCAAATCTATTTTTAGCCCACGGTTCTAATTTATTAATAATAGGAATTTTTTTCAAAAATTTAAGTACTTTAGTTTTAAAATCATTACCTTTATTTGTATTCTTAAAAGGAGAAGATAATAAAATTAATTTTTTTATCTTATATTTTCCAGCATATACAATAGATACCCTACCTCCAAAAGAATGACCTATTAAAATAGGGTCTTTAATTCTAAGTTTAATAAATAGTTTATTTAAAATATCAGCATAATCTTCAATAGTTAATGCTTTTTTTGGTTCAGCACTCCCCCCGAAACCTGGTAAATCTACTACTGTAATTCTAAACATATTAGTAAATGAATTAGAAATAGGCATCATCATTTGCATATTTTGACCCCAGCCATGTAATAAAACTAAATCAGTTCCTCTCTTTTTACCATATTGGTAATAATTTATATATATATTATCTATGTTCACTTCTACCACCTAATAATATTATACATTAATAATATATGGTTTTAAAGAAAAAAGTGTGCTATTTTACTATTTAGGTGTAAAATAACATACTTTTATATACATAAAACTAATTTTTATTATTTATTTGCTATTGAGTTGTAGTTTTAAAGATTTATTCTGTTATAGATAGAACTGTACGGAATGCATAGTAGATACTAACACTCGTACCACTAGCATCAGAATTTCTATAACTGAATATACCAGCACTAGAAGCATCACTATAGTGATCACCACGGACAAACCATGGATTATAATAATCTACAAAGTCCGCACCATCACTATACCAGCCTGCTGTTTCTCCTACTGCATCTCCTAAATGGCTATAGCTTACGTTTGTTCCTGAATATATATCTATATGTTCTATGGGAATACTTGATATCGTTAATCCAGAACTTCCTGCTTGTTTATTATAGTTTCCCATGACATAGTCCCAGCCTCCGCCTGACATATCATATACTCCTGTGATATTTCCTGTCGTTGATACTAACATTCCTGTTGCAGTATTATAAGCATTACATGTTGTTGATGTACTACTTCCTGTAATAGCTCCACATCCTGTTATACGATTACTATTATTATTAATTCCCATATCTGTTATTCCTAATCCATAATTGCTTTGTTTTAAATAGGCAACTGACCCCCATTCGATATTTTTCATCATATGAGAATCTGTATTTTGTACACCTATTTCTGTTAAATATGACTCGGTTTCAAAAAGTGCAACTGCATTATACATTGCCGAGAATGCAGTACCTCCTATAGATTTTACTCCAGGTTTTATTGTTGGAGACGTAGTACTCCCCGTTGTTTCAAACTTGCCTACCCATATTCCTTTTAATTCTGTTTTATTTCCTTGCGAATTTATCATAGTAAATGCTGGATGAGTATACCAATTACCATTTGCTTTATTTTGACAACTTTCTGCTCCGTTTGATGCATATGTGCATGTTACTGTTCCAGTAGTACTTGTTCCATTTT
>HF996829.1 GCA_000432575.1 Clostridium sp. CAG:762 | reverse complement strand
TAGTATATCTATCTCCAATTTTTTTCATTACTACCTCCTCATTTATTGCTTCATATAAAAGTTTTCCATAAGTCGTTATTTCCCAGTTAATTCCAACTGATGGAAAATTTTCTTGACTATCATTATTTTTCTTTTCTGATCTAATTTTTCTTTTCTGATCTAATTTTTATTTTTTGATACATATTCATATTTTTCATTTCCTTCTCTATAAAATTTAATTTAATTTAATTTAATTTAAATCACTATTTAATTTTTATAATACCACTTTCTTAACCAATAAACCTCCTCATACAATATTTCTTAACATCGCTTGATTATCCACATCACTTACCAAATACATAACTTTATCACCTTATTTTGCATATTGTATTTTTTTATTATTATCTACTATTTTAACAAGCAAACTATCATCATAAATTTCTCAAAATAATACTTCATTATAATAAAGTAAATATCTTACATCATTTGTTTACAAGTAATGTTCTTTAATAAATTAAATAAAATATTTATAATCTTTTGTAATCGTCATTTTACTAACATTACATCAAATAAATCATTAAAATTATAGCACATATTATCACAAATGTCATTGTATTAATTATGTATTTTTATCAATAACTAACTAAACACACTTACCTCTTGTTTGCTCTAACTATATACACATATATCCCTTTAAGTTTTATAATACTCATTATAAGCATAAAAATTCCAATTAATAGAAAAAATAATCCTACAAACATTTTTTTCTTTAACAATAATATTCCAACAAAAAACAATATTATTACCACTATTAATGGATACCTAATATATTTAGGCATATTATTACTTTTACTTACTTCAATTTCACATTCAAAAATTAATTCAATTAAATTTTAAAAAATATATATATCCTTACAAAATAATCATAGTAAACATTTATCAATACGTCAATCATTTTTTCTTGTAAATCAAATATTTTCATCTTAAATAATATTTTATCATTAAAGAAAAACATCAATATATCAAAAAAAACTAACTAATAAACGTCTCAAAAAGCCCAATATCAGTTAGTATATACGCAAATATTATTTAATAAACATCTAAAAAAATAAAACGCATTAGCACACCCAAAATAAATTATTTAACATTTTGAATAGCATCTTTAATAATATTAATAGAATTTTGCAACTTATATGTTTCATTTTCATTCAAAGTAACAAAAATCTTCTCTTTTATTCCTTCCTCATTAATAACACAAGGCAAACTAATATAAACATCATTTGTACTATCATAAGTAGACACTGTAATTATACTACTTTCATTATTTAAAATAGCATTAGTAATTCTAGTTAAACACATTCCAATACCATAACAAGTATTACCTTTTTTATCAATAATATCATAAGCAGCATTTCTAACACTATTCTCTATCTCATTCATTTGACTCTTACTAAGAAAATCTCTCATATTTTGTAAACCAATATTAGCATTACTCCACAAAACAAACTCAGAATCTCCATGTTCCCCAATAACATAAGCATGAACATTCTTAGAATTAACAGAAACAGATTCTCCTATCATATATCTTAATCTTGCCGTATCCAAACTAGTTCCTGTTCCAATAACCCTACTATAATCAAAATTAGAATATTTCCAAGTCAAATAACTCATCGCATCCACAGGATTCGTAGCCACCAAAAAAATTCCTTTAAAATGATTCTTATTTACTTCACTTATAATATTTTTAAATATCCTAGCATTTTTATCTATTAAATCTAATCTAGTTTCTCCCTTTTCTTGACTAGCTCCAGCCGCAATTACTATAATCTTAGCATCCTCCACCTCGCTATAATCACCTACTCTAATATTTATCTTAGAAGGAGCAAAAGGAAGTCCATGATTAAGATCCATTACTTCACCTAAAGTTTTCTCTTTGTTAACATCAATCAAAACAAGTTCCAAAACACTAGTCTTTTGATTTAAAAGAGAGTAAGCATAAGACAAACCTACATTACCACATCCTATAATAACAACCTTATTTTTCATAAACATCAACCTTTCTTTTATTTAATAATCGTATCCTGTAACCAATTCAAAATCTTTGCTAAATCTAATTTAGTAATAAGTATTAACAAAGCCCCAATTGATAAAAATGGTCCAAAAGGTATCATATTATCCTTTCTCTTTAAAAGAATATATAATGATATTGGAAATGCCAAAAATGCTCCGAGAAAAATAGATACAATTGCCATATCATAACCTAACGTTATACCAAATAAAAACATCAATTTTATATCTCCACCACCAAGTGTTTCCTTCTTGAATATAGCATCTCCAATAATTTTAAGAGCATACATTGTTAAAAAACTAAAAAACCCTGATTCAAGCATATAAAATGCCTTTTGAAAACCTGAAGTAAATAATAGTACTAACAATATCATAATAGAAGCAAGCAATGTTACTTCATCAATAATTATCATATATTCAATATCACTAACAATAGTAATAACTAAAGCAGACACAAATATTAAAGATATTATTAGTTTAGGTGTAAGTCCAAATTTATAATAACATATAGTAAATAAAATACCCGAAACAAGTTCTACAATAATATAACCAATAGATAGTTTATGTTTACAATGATTACATTTTCCACCTTGAAATAAGTAAGATAATATAGGTATCAATTCATACCATTTCAACTTTTCATTGCACCATTCGCAGTGGCTCCTAGGTTTTATAATTGATAAATTATTACTCATACGATATGCTACTACATTATAAAATGAACCAAATACCGAGCCTACAACAAAAAATATTATTAATAAATATATATTCATACTTACCTCCTAATCTATTTGTTTATACATATCAAACATTGGAATAACAATTGATAATACAATCAAACCTACTAAAATAGCTAAAATCACTATCATAACTGGTTCAATTAAACTCTTAAGTTGAGTAACTAAAGTTTTTTGTTGTTCTTGATAATACTTACTTACATTTTCCATCATCTCACCCATTTTACCAGTACGTTCCCCAGTAGATAACATCTCATAAGCAGTATCAGGAAAAGCCCAGTTATTTTTAAATGCCAAAGATAATTCCTTTCCATTAGACAAATCATTAATAGAATTATTAATTAATTTTTTATAAATTTCATTATTAGTAATTTTACCTAATATTTCCAAACTATCAGTAATAAAGACATCGTGATTAATTAAAGAAGCAAAAGTCTTAGTAAACATAATAACTTCATTATATATAATAACATTTCTTATAACAGGCAAATGCATAGCAAACCACTGAATAAAACTTCTAAATGGTTTAATATGATGATAAGATAAAACAAGAAGTGATATCGTAGCGACAAGAAACAAAGCAATCATAATAATATTTTCTTGCATATAAGCACTTACTCCAAGTACGAACAAAGTAATTCCAGGTAAATTAGCATTAGCTTGAGTGTAAATACCTTCAAATTGAGGAACAACATACAAAATCATAAATGTTACAACTGCTAACGCAAGAAAGAAAATTGCTGTAGGATAAGTTAAAGCTGAAATTATCTGTTTTCTAGTAACATCAACCGAAGTATAATAATCAGCCATATCATCCAAAGTTGAAGAAAGTTGCCCTGTCATTTCAGCAGTTTTTATCATATTTATAAGCAGTTTAGGAAAAGCATCTCCCTGTCTAATCATTGCTTCACTAAAACTTACACCCGTATTCAATTCATAAACTATCTTTTGATATAGTTTCCTTTCACTACTCTTCTTTGTTTGCCTACTTAATATTTTAATTGAATCAACCAAAGTAATTCCAGATTTTATATAAGTAGAAAGTTGTGTTAAGAAGAAAGCTAAAGTTTTTGGTCTTAATTTAATCTTACTTTTTACTTGAGCAAGCCCTAAAATATTAGCAAACTTATCCTCTTCTATCTTATATACCTCAAAACCCTGACTGAGCAAAAACGAATGAACATCTACCTTAGAAAAAGCATCAAATGTCCCCTTTATCATTTTATTATCCTGATTTTTTATAACATATTTAAATCTTTTCTTAACCTTATTCTTAACCTCATTTGTAGATTCAAAATCAACTAAAACAATTGGCCCATCATTCTTATGTTTATTATTATTAAAAAACTTAAAAGGAATACATAGAAGGTCGATTATTTTTTGTTCTAATTGATATATTTTTTTAAATGGCCAAAGCAAAAAACTCATACTGATTCTCCCTTCTTATCTATTCTTTATAATTGTACCATAAATTTTGATATTTTTTAACTATTTTAATTAAATTTCATATAATATTTTTGAAAGGAGTATCTTTATGTATGGTAATTCTATGTATCCACCATACTATGGTGGAATGCCTAATTTCACTAGAGGTTTAACAGGTATTGGTTTTGGTATGCCAAGAGGAGCTTCTTTATTTCAAAGATTAGGTAGTCGTGGCTTTAATCTAAGTAGTATCCTTACCAATACTCAAAAAACTTTAGGTGTTATTAATCAAGCAATTCCCGTAGTAAAACAAGCAGGTCCCATGGTTAACAACATGAAAACTATGTTTAAATTAGCGGGAGCTTTTAAAGATGAAACCGATAAAAATAAACCAAAAAAAATAGAGCCTATTACTAACGACAATATCAGTAATAGTCCCTATACAAATGCAAACAATGTAAATAACATAAATAATTATAGTTATAATACCTCAAATGGTCCGGAGTTTTTTATATAAAAAACTTCTTTTTTATTCAGAAACATTAAAATCTGCAAGTTCACCATTTTCTAATAATATTTTATTAACCTTATCACTATAATCAGTTAACGTTGTTGAACATTCCTTGGCAAGTTTCATTGCCTCGGTATATTTATCAATAGCCTTATCCAAATTAACATCACCATTCTCTAATTCTACAACAAGACTCTCTAGTTTTTTAATCTTATCCTCAAATGACTCCATCTTATTCACCTACCTTAATAACTTTAGAAGTAATAATACCATCTTTTAAATTAATAATTACTTCATCATCTTTTTTTATCTTCCCTACACTTGATATCACTTTATTATCTTTTCTTATAATAGCATAACCACGATTTAAAGTATTAAGTGGATTAAGAACTTGTAAAGAAGAAATAATATGTTTTAATTTAATATCTTGTTTATCTAAAATTATAGTTATTTCTTTATTTAATTTATCAATTAAAGTATCCAATTTTTGCTCTTTTCTTTCAAACAAAGACATTGGATGTGTTAAAACATAACTATCTTTAATTTTAGTTATCAACAATTGATTGTTGATAATCAATTGATTAACACCATTGTAAGCCCTGGTTTTAACAGTATTTAAATAAGATACAATAGCATTAATATCAGGAACCGCTAACTCTGCTGCAGCTGTTGGAGTTGGAGCTCTTAAATCAGCAACGAAATCACTTATTGAAAAATCTATTTCATGACCAACAGCACTTATAACAGGAACTCTTGATTCGTATATTGCCCTTGCTACAATTTCCTCATTAAATGGCCAAAGATCCTCAATAGAACCACCGCCTCTACCAACAATTAAAGTATCTATATCATAAGTATTAGCCAACTTAATATTTTTAACAATATCCTTTGCCGCATCACTACCTTGTACTAACGATGGAAAAAGAATTGTTTCACATACAGGAAATCTTCTTTTTATTGTCGTTAATATATCTTTAATTGCGGCCCCAGTCGACGCCGTAACAATACCTATTTTCTTAGGAATTTTAGGTATTTTCTTCTTGTGTTCCTTATCGAAAAGACCTTCACTTGCTAACTTTTTTTTAAGTTCCTCAAATGCTACATAAAGATTCCCAATACCATCTTCAATCATATCAGTTACATATATTTGATAATTACCAGTAGTTTCATAAACACTAACTCGTCCCACCACTAAAACCTTAGTACCATCAGCAGGTTTGAATTTCAAACTACTAACATTACTAGCAAACATCACAGCATTAATTCTACTTGTTTCATCTTTCAAAGTAAAATAAAGATGTCCTCTTGTATGAAGCTTACAATTAGATATCTCACCTTTGATAAAAATTTGCCTTAAATTATCATCACCATCAAAAATACTCTTTAAATACCTATTTAACTGAGTAACTGTGATATATCTATTATTTGTGTTCATGATATATCTTATCCAATATGCCGTTTATCATTTTGCATACTTTCTCATCACTATATTTTTTAGCTAGTTCAATTGCTTCATCAATACAAACAACATTTGGAGTATCAGTATATAAAATCTCATATACTGCCATACGTAAAATTGCTTGATCAGTCAAACCTAATCTGCTCAAATTCCAATTAACAAGTTTATTATTAATTAAACTATCAATTTCATCTTTTTTCTCAATAACTCCCATAACGATCTCATTAACAAAATCATTCTCGGTTTCCATTTGTTCTTCTATGACATTAGAGACATCATAAGGGATATTGTTTTTTTCATACAAAGATATTTGGTATAATATAATCATTATTTTATAACGCATTTCACTGCGACTTTTATCTCTATTATCCATTTTGCACCTCATTTAATATGATAACACAAAATACCGTGAAGTACCATCATATTTTTACTTTTTTATGCAAAAAATATAATTTTCCTAATTCTATTAATTTATAGAATAAAGGCATATTGGAACGTAGAATCCCAAATATAATCATTGTAATAAACAACTTATTATTCATTTTCATTCTTATTTTAAATCACTATTTTTTATTATAAAAATACTCTTATCTTTGTAAAAAGCATAAAAAACATCACTAAGATCAATTTCTTTTTTCTTAAGCATACTTATAATCCAATTCTTATTCTTATGTAAGTTTTTAACAGTATCTTCTTGAATTTCACCATCAACAATAATAGGAAAAGGAAATGGCGTCCTATTTTTACTATTTGGAAATACTGAAAGAGACCCATTATTTTCTAAAATAGCATACTCAATTTCCTCAATACTACGATATCCCTTTTCCCTCAATTGTACTAATAAATCATCTAGATTATATTTTTGCTTTACCATTTCCTTATAATTAAGTATCCCATTCTTTATAATAACCGAGGGATTACCATCTAAAAAGTTTCTTATCTTAGGGACATACATTGTAATTAAAGCAAGTATTACCTGTAAAGCAGTTAATGTTATAATTGGCACTAAAGAATACCATACTGAATCTTTATAATTCTCAATACTAATTACTACTAACTCCGCGATTAAAATTGACACAATTAAATCAATAATACCTAATTGCCCTACCTCTCTTTTACCCATAATTCTATATATCACAAAGATTACAAAATAGAAAAATAATGTTCTCAAAAATACTATAAAATAATCCATTTTATCACCCAATAACATTATGCTATAAATATTTCGTTTTTATTCACAAATGTATATTTTAAATAAAAATACATAATATAAAGTAAAGGGTGAGATTATGATTTTAGATTATTTAAAGAATGTAGGTATTACCTTATCAGGTATGCTTATATCTATGTTCTTAGTTACTTTATTAAACTATTTCAATATAATTGGAGCTTATTTTTTATCAGTATTAGAAATAATCATTTCCATTGCTTGGATATTTACAGGTGGTTTCCTTATTGGTAGAAAAGCCAAAAGTAAAGGTTATTTAGAAGGTATCAAATTTGGTTTAATTTTTGTTATCTTATTTTTACTAATTAGTCTTCTTGGTATTAGAGTTAAATTTGAAGCAAAATCATTAATATTCTATTTAATACTAATAACAAGTTCCATGATAGGAGCCATCATTGGTATTGGCAAAAATTTGACAAAAGATTAACTTTGTGCTACAATACACCTCGAAAAGAAGGGGTGTTTTTTTATGACAATAACCAATGACACTATTAACCTTGTTCAATCTGACTTAGATAATCTTCCTCATTTTGCAACGGAACAGAATCACACGGAAAGTAATTTATATTTAAATAAAAATCTTGTTTTAAAAATATTTAAAAATAGAAATGACATTGCACTAATGAAAAACAAAGAAAAGAAAATTGACTTTTTAAAGACATCTAATATTGAAGAATTTATTTTACCAAAACATAAAATATATATTGATAATCTTTTCGCAGGCTATTCAAGCAACCACTTTACTGATAGTAAAACACTTAATAACATTTATTATTTGCCATTAAACAAAAAGATTCAAATATTAACCACAGTAAGTCAAAACTTAGAAAGTATTCACGAAAACTGCATTATTCTTGGAGATCTCAACGCTGACAATATTTTATATAACAATAATATTATTAAGTTTGCCGATGTCGACAGTGCGAATATAGGAGATTTACATTGTGATAATTATTCACAAGCCTTAAATAACCAAAACATTGATCCATTTAAAATTAATACAGTTGAAAGCGATATTTACTTACTTAATCTACTCATCTTAAAATTAGTCTTATATTACGATGTTGAAAATATGCCAGCCTATGATAAAGAAACGTTTATAAACGACATTAAAGCCTATCGATTACCAATTGAAGTAAGAAATGTCTTCACACATTTATATGATATGGTTAATGGTGAAGAATACTATGGTTATCCTCACGAATATTTAGATACATTAGGTAAACACTTAATTAAAAGAAATTATAGGAACTAGAACAGACAATCCTTAATCTTTATTCTGTTCTGGTTTTTTGCTGGTCAAAAAAGTAACTTTTTCTGCAATTACTTCAGTGTTTTTTATTTTTGAACCATCACTTTTTTCATACAATTGTGTTTGAATACGACCCTTTATACCAAGTGTATCACCTTTTTGACAGTATTCACTAGTGCATTCTGCAATTCCTGTCCAAAGAGTACAATCAATAAAATCAGTATCATATTCACCATTGGCATTTTTAAAAGCACGTGGTACTGCCAAAGTAATTTTTGTTACTTTTTTACCTGTGTCGGTTATTTTAAGTTCCGGATCTTTAACTAACCTACCAACAATTACTGTTTGATTTAACATATTATCCCTCCTTTCAAAAACACTATAGCAAGAATATCACATTAAAGCAAATTTCAAAAATTCAAAAATTACACGGGTGTTTGTTAAAAACTGACACAAAATCATTCCAAATTTCAAAAAACACACGGGCGTTTGTTAATTTTGGTAAATTTCAAAAAAGTGTCAAATAAGTGTCAAAAAAACAGTTATTTTTCATAACTATTTAATTCTTCCATAATACTGTCATAGATGGCATTCACATACTTTTCCTTATTATTTAAAATATTATTTATATCAGCACTATTAATTATATAACCTAATTCTAAAATATAAGATTCAATACCCTTATTAGAATTATAATAAGGATTTTCACCAATCGAAGAATTTCTTGAATCAATATAAGCCCCGGTTAAAATACCACCTGTTTCCCTTATCATATAATAATAACTTGTTCCTTCTTTAACGTCATAAGCAAGTTCCTTAAATTCTTCCATATGTTCTTTAACATCTTTTGCATTAAATGTTCTTGTATAAACACCATCAAACATCTTATTACCCATATTAATCGAATAACTTGTCCCCGTATACTCGACTATTTTATCAGCAAACATCTTAGCAAAACTATAATCAATATTAGTAGGAGTAAGAATTTCAACACCATGCATTTTTTTATTAGTATGACTATTTAAATGAATAGAAAACATATACTTACTATTGCTCTCATTTGGTATCACCGCTCTACCTAACATACCATTCATATTATAGTTAGGAAGAACCATATCATTATCAGTTCTAGTTAAATTGACCTTTAAACCTGCCTCATTTAATTTATTAACAAGCATCGTTGCAACATCTAAAGTAATATTTTTCTCACAGTAACCCTTACTACAAGCACCAGGATCTTTTCCTCCATGCCCTGGGTCAATTGTTATATCATAGACATTATCATCCTTATTTTTTTCAACATATAACATCAAGGTATTATATTGATTATCACTATTAATAAAAATCACATGATTTGTCTTTGATAAAGTATAATATTTCAATTCCTTATAATCACTTTTATTTTCTAGTCCGTAGTAGTGCATACTTTCATCAGCCATACTTACTTTTAAAAATAAATAATTTTTCCCCAATTCTGTCTTATCTAAAAAATACCC
This sequence comes from Clostridium sp. CAG:762, assembly GCA_000432575.1. Classification (GTDB taxonomy): domain Bacteria; phylum Bacillota_I; class Bacilli_A; order RF39; family UBA660; genus CAG-762. Next base: position 124,055 of record HF996829.1, on the reverse strand, counting down.
CACATTAATTAAATTAGAAGTAGAAAAAACTATTCTATCCTCAACTAATTCATAATCAAGGTTCAATTCTGTTTCTTTCTCATCATTATATAAAATTAATTTAACATCTTTAATATTATCATTATTATCCAAATAACCACTTAAATTAAAATTTGTCCCATATACATAATACTTTTCAATATAAGCAGTGCCATCTAATTGAATCTTTTTTTCCACTTCAACACTTGAATAATTTTCATATATATAATAAATAGACCCGCACATAAGTAAACAAAGAACAATTATTAATATTTTCCTCATCATCTCACCTTACATTCCACTTATATTTGCACTGAGTAATCTATTAAGTTCAACAGCATATTCCATCGGTAATTCTTCGCGGAAAGCATTAACAAACCCCATAACAATAAGTTCCTTAGCTTTATCCTCACCAATACCACGCGTCATTAAATAAAACATTTGATCCTCACCTATTTTAGAAATCGTCGCTTCATGTTCCAAAAGTGAAGTATTATTATTTAAAATATTCGTAGGTATCGTATCACTCTTTGAAATATTATCTAATATTATTGTATCACACTTAACATTAGCAGCAGAATGATGTGCTTTGTCAGTTATCTTAACTAAGCCACGATAAGTTGCATTACCACCAAAAGAACTTATTGACTTACTAACTATCGTACTCTTAGTATAAGGTGCCAAATGTATCATTTTAGCTCCAGCATCTTGTATTTGTTCTCTCGTAGCCGTAGCAACAGAAATACATACCCCCCTTGCATATTCCCCATTTAAAACACAACATGGATACTTCATATTTACCTTAGCCCCAATATTACCATCAATCCATTCCATTAAACCGCCCTTAGAAACAATAGCCCTTTTCGTAACCAAATTATAAACATCACTAGACCAATTTTGAATTGTTGTATATCTACACTTTGCATTGTTGCCAACAAATATTTCCACTACTGCGGCATGAAGAGAATCTTCACTATAAGTAGGTGCAGTACATCCCTCTATATAATGCAATTCACTATTATCATCTACAATAATCAAAGTTCTCTCAAACTGCCCCATATTCTTTGTATTAATTCTAAAATAACTTTGAAGTGGTCTATCTAATTTTGTATTAGGCGGAATATAAATAAAAGTTCCACCACTCCATACTGCCCCATTTAAAGCTGTAAACTTATTCTCATCATATTTTACTAACGTATTGAAATACTTCATAAATAACTCAGGGTATCTCTTTAAAGCCGTATCTGTATCCAAGAAAATAACATTTTTTGCTTCAAGTTCCTTAATCATATTATGATATATTACTTCACTATCATACTGAGCCCCAATTCCATCCAAATAATTCTTTTCTGCTTTAATAAGACCTAAATTATCAAATTCATTATAAATATCTTTATCAACATCATCCCAATTAGATGTAATATCTCCCTTACGTTCCTTATAATAAGTTATTTTATCATAATCAATATCTAATTCAGGACCAAAATTAGGATTATCACAATTGTTAAAAGTTTCCAAAGCTTTCAAACGAAAATCTAACATAAATTTTGGTTCTCTTTTTATTCTTGAAATATTTTCTATAACTTCACTTGTTAATTTCATGTAAAATCACCTTTGCTTGAATACTATTATATAATAATTTTAATACAATGTAAAATGTAAATAATTATTTTTTAATAATTGACAAATTCCAAAGAAAAAGTGTAGGCAATAACACGATTCCTACACTAAATCTAATTTTTTATTTGCCTTTAAAAGTTTCTTACTTTTAATTATGGCAACAATTAAAATTTTTATGCTTAATTATATTTATTTTAAGTAATTATCTATATCAACAACAACATTCTCTTCCTTTAATTCATCTTTAAATTTTTCCTTAAATACTACTAATTCTTTTTTTATAACATCAGGATATACTGCTTTAGAAAATCTAATTGCATCATAAATATGCTTAAAAGTTACATTGGTTTGATTATCATAAATACAATTACTAAAAGCTTGTCTAAGTATAACTAGACAAATATCAGGATATCTTGAAGATATTTCATATACCCTTTTATATTCACTAGTCATATTAACAATAAATTTCATTATATTTTCTTTAATAAAATCAGTATAATTTAATTTAGCTCCAGTTTGATGCTCTAATTTAGGTAATGTTTTAAGTAATATTTGGACACACATCTCTTGTGTAGGTTCTTCAACATCGACTTTTTCAAATCTTCTAACAAAAGCCTTATCAGTCAAAATATATGTTTCATATTCATATGTAGTAGTGGCCCCAATCATCTTTATTGTACCACGACTTAAACCTTCTTTAAACATATTAGCAAGGTCCAGTGCTCCTTGAGCATCATTACCAATTAAAGTATGTATCTCATCAATAAAAAGAATAATTTTTTCTTGACTCTTAAGTTCCTGAACTAATTTTAATACTCTATTCTCTCCACCATCATTACCAAGTAAAGCTGTCGTATTAACCCTAAAAATACGATATCCTTTCAAAGCATCAGGTACATCATTTCTTTGAATACGATACGCTAAACCCTCAACAATAGCCGTCTTGCCAATACCAGGTTTACCTACTAAAACAGCGGATTTTTCAGGAGTTAATAATACTAATATAACCTCTTTAATCTCTTTATCCCTAGCTATAGCGGGATCAGTAATATATTCTGCTTCCGTTAAATTATCTGCATATCTTTTTAATATACTATTTTCTTCTATCATAACAACTCTCCTTAATATAATTATAAACTAATTTACTAATTAAAACAAATCTTTTAACTTATTTTGTATATCTTTATCACTTATTTTTTCAATAATATTTTTAAGTTCCATATATTTATGATATAAATTTAAACTATCTTCATAATATAATAACTTCTCTTGCATCTGCTTAAGTGTTTTATGTATAGCATTTCTACTAATATCATAATTCTCACTTATTTCTCCCAAAGATAAATTATTGAAATAATATTCCTCAAAATAAGTTTTTTGTACTTCATTAAACAAATTGCCATAAAAATCATATAAAATAATTAAATATTCTCTTCTTTCCATGAAAAACCTCTACAAATCTTTAAATAAACCATATATATATTTTTCAATATCAAATGCTTCTAAATCTGTTTCCTTTTCTCCCAAACCAACAAACTTAACTGGAATATTAACCTCTTCCTTAATTGCTAAAACAATCCCCCCTTTAGCGGTACCATCTAACTTAGTTAAAACAAGACCTGTAATATCAGTAATTTCCTTAAATGATTTTGCCTGACTAATACCATTTTGTCCAGTTGTAGCATCTATTACTAATAAAGTTTCATGAGGAGCATCTTCTATCTTGCTCTTAATTACTTTATTAATTTTAGCAAGTTCTTGCATTAAATTAACCTTATTTTGCAACCTTCCTGCTGTATCAATTAAAACAATATCATAATTTTCTAATATTGCTTTATCTAAACCATCGAATATCACACTAGAAGGATCATTAGAATTATTAGTTACTACGGTTACTCCTGTACGATTAGCCCATTCTTCTAGTTGCTCACAAGCTCCAGCACGAAAAGTATCTCCTGCAATTAACATAACCTTCTTACCATTTTGTTTATATTTATAAGCAATTTTCCCAATTGTAGTTGTCTTTCCAACACCATTAACGCCTACAAATAATATAACTGTCGGTCCCCTATTACTTTCATGAATCTTAGAATCAACTATACTACCACTTACATACATAATAAATAGTTCATCAACAATAATTTCCTTTAAATAATCAGTATCCTTAATATTTTCTTGTTTAACTCTTTTTTTAAGTGAATCAACAAATTTTAAAACCGTATTAACTCCAATATCCGCCATAATTAAAATATCTTCCAATTCCTCAAAATAATCATCATTAACAAACTTATACTTCTTACTTAAATTACCTAATTTAGATACAAATTCATGCCTAGTTTTCTCTAAACCTTTATCATATACTTCTACATCACTAGATTTAGTAAAAATATTTTTTATTTTATTTAGTATTCCCATAAAACCTCCTAATTATATAAATCAGTAACTGCCTTAGCATTTAAATACAAATCACTTATAATTCCATTTTGATAAGCATAATAAGCAGCAGCCCCTATCATTGCCGCATTATCAGTACAATAATTAATTCTAGGAATTGATAAATTTACATTATTTTCATGAGCCAACTCACTTAATTTTTCGCGTAAGCCAGTATTTGCCGCAACACCACCAGCGACAATTAAATTATTAACGTGATATTCTTTAATTGCCTTAAATGTTTTTTTAGCAATAACAGTTACAACCCTATTTTGAAAACTACAAGCCACATCTTCTATGATAATCTTATTACCTCTTTGTTTCTCATTATGTACCAAATTTAAAGTTGCACTCTTAATTCCACTAAAACTAAAATTATAACTATCATCATCGAGTGGATATGGTAAATTATAATTATCTTTGCCTATTTTAGCTAATTTATCTATTCTAGGACCACCAGGATATTCCAAACCTAATATCTTAGCAACCTTGTCATATGCTTCTCCTACGGCATCATCTAAAGTAGAACCAATTTTTTTAAAAGAATAATCTTTATCCATATAAATCAAATCAGTATGACCACCACTTACTACAAGAGCTATAAGTGGAAATTCTAATCTTTTTTCCAAATTATTAGCATAAATATGACCAGCAATATGATGCACTGGTACTAAAGGTTTCCCAGTTACTAAAGAAATTGTCTTAGCACATTCTAAACCAACCAGTAGTGAGCCAATAAGTCCAGGCCCATATGTAACTCCAATAATATCAATATCTCCAAGACTCATCTTAGCTTTTTTTAAAATCTCATCTAATACAATAGTAATATTCTCTAAATGACTCCGACTAGCAATTTCAGGCACAACTCCACCATATAAAGCATGAATATCTATTTGAGACAACACTACAGTAGCCACTTCATAAGTACCATTTTTTATAATACTCATACTAGTTTCATCGCATGATGATTCAATAGCCAAACAATATATATTCTTCACTATAACACCTTCTTTTCCATAAGCAAACCATCCTCATTACCATAATAATTATGCCTTACTCCAACTTTGTTAAAACCATACTTCTTATATAAAGAAATAGCTATACTATTACTTTTTCTCACTTCTAAAGTAATATTTATTAACTTTTTATCATAACAAGTATTAATTAAATATTCCATTAATTTAGAACCAACACCATTACATCTATAATTTTCTAAAACAAAAATATTTTCAATTTCTATTCTTTCATACAATAAAGCATATTCCAAATAACCTACTACTTCATTATTAATAACATATTCTACCTTATGATAAAAAGGATTATCTTTATTATCACTTATTTCTCTTATCATTTTCTTTCTTTTCCTCGGCTTCAGGCTTTTTTAAATAATTAGGTTTAACTAAAAAATTATTCACACCAACATCATCTTTATAATAATTAATTATATTTAAAATATCTAACTTTACAGTATTCACAATATAACCATCAATATTAATCTCTTCATTGCTTACAAGTTTAACACAATCATATTTGCTAATTAAACTAATAAGTTCTTCTTTATTCATAAAACATTCTTTATCTATATTATTATAATACTTATCATAAATACCAACATAATAATTATCATTTCTAGCATTTAATACTGATATAATAATTTCACCACTCGTAGAAAGAGCTAATGCCTTTAATGAAGATACACAAACAACATTAATATTTAAAATATAACTATATACTTTAGCTATAGTTAAACCAATTCTAATACCTGTAAAAGAACCAGGACCATTTATAACAATTATTTTTTCTACTTCTTTTTTATCTATTTTAGATTCTGTTAAACATCTATCTATATATGGAATAGTATATATTGAATGCATATTAGGAATACACTCACTTATCACACTTAATAGTTTGCTACTCTCATAAGTAGCAATAGATACATCTTTTAAGGATGTATCTATAAATAATATTTTCATAAACAAGCCTCACAAAGATTTTCATATTTTTCACCATGAGGAGTAAATATTAATACTCTAGTATTTTCATCTACTATTTTAATTTTTATATCCAACCTATCTTTAGGCAAATATTCTTTAATCATATCTGCCCATTCGATTACAACCACTCCACCTTTAGTAAAATAATCAGTCAAACCAATATTATCAATATTGCCTTCTAACCTATATACATCCATATGATACAAAGGTAACTCACCATCGTATTCCTTAATAATATTAAATGTTGGAGAAGTAATGCCATCAATACCAAGTCCATGAGCAATACCTTTAGTAAATACAGTCTTTCCACTTCCCAAATCACCACTTAAAGTAATAATCATATTAGGGAATTTCTCCGATTCTAAATTTTGTGCTATTTGTACAGTTTCTTCTTCACTATGAGTCGTAACTCTATATTCTTCCATTTCTATTCACCTCGTCTATCTAATTATACCAACACAAGATATAAATGACAAGTAATTTTACATAAAAAAAAAGAAAAAAGTTTGACAAAATGTGTTGACAATTAAATTTTTTTTGTATATAATCTATTTATGTCATGGGGAATTAGCTCAGCTGGCTAGAGCATCTGCCTTGCACGCAGGGGGTCAAGGGTTCGAATCCCTTATTCTCCACCATGATCGGGAAGTGGCTCAACTTGGTAGAGCATTTGGTTTGGGACCAAGGGGTTGCAGGTTCAAATCCTGTCTTCCCGACCATTTTTTTTGCCCAAAACATAAAATATGTTTTAATATAATTATTAATCTAATCCATTAAATTGATATGCTATTTAAAAGAACGTATCAATTTTTTTTATTACAATCATCAATTCACCAAATCTAAAGAAATAGTAAAATTAAACAAAAAAATCAAGTTATAAAGACTTAATTTTTCTTTTAGGCAATTTTATATCAATATCATTACAAGTATAATATAATAACTCGTTCTTTAAATTAATGAGTTTCTCTTTAGTAATTTCTCTATCATAAGCTTCATTCATTACATTATCAATTTTATTTTCTTGACAATTATTATCTTTTTTCTTTTCATACTCACACTGATATTCATTAATATATGAAGCTAAAGCTTGAAGCTGTAATCTCGTAGATAAAATTAATAAAGGAAGAAAAACATTAATTAAAGAATATAACTTAGTCATAACTAAACCAAATATAATTGTAGGAAATAAAATAACTGTTTTAAACTTACCAACTCTATTAGTTTTAGATATAATACCTTTAGATTTAAAAGCGATGTTAACAAAAGCAATTAAACCTTCTAAAATAAGTGGCAAAAGCATTATACTATTCCCCATAATAATACTTAAAGTGATTACTGATAAAACAAATATTTTATCACTAATAGCATCTAATTTTCTTCCTAACTCACTAACAGCATCAAACTTTCTAGCAACGTAACCATCTAAACAATCAGTTATAATCCCTAAACTATATAAAGAAATACAAGCCATAATATTTCCATTTATAAATAAAACTGGAGAAATAAAAGAAGATAATAATCTAATAATTGTTAATGCATTAGGTATATTCTTAACAATATTTTTTTTCATATCAAACCTCCTAAAAAAAATAATTAATTTATATTTTAAAACAAAAAAATAAAAATAACAAGAAAAAAAATCAAAACAAATAAATATTTTGACTTCTAATTCTATCTAATTAATTATTAAGCATCTTGCCAACATTCTTGCCATGAAGCAGTACCAGATACATCATCATCAACACCTGAACTAGCAAATATACCAAATATTAAAGTAACAAGTGTTACAACAAAGAAAACTGCTACAGCACTAATAGCTCTTTTAACAAGTAATTGTTGATTTTTCTTAATTTCATCATCCTTACCAGCAACAACAGCTTTACCTAAGTCTATCATTCCATAAATAATTAATACTATTGGAATACCAATTTGTATTATTGGAATAACACCCTTTTTAATAAAAACAATAATTGTTTCCAATCCTTCAGGACAATCAAGTATATTAAACATATTTCTTCCTCCTTAATTTATAATATAATAATACAATAATTACAAATATATGTCAATATTTGATTAATTAAAATTTAAATAAACCAAATATTTTACCATCGTTTTGCTTAGTTTCCTTAACTTGTTTAACAAAACCAAGCCTAGATAACAATGGATTAACTAAAGTTGCATTGTTTTTTCTTTCATCTAAAGGTGGCATATTGTAAAATACCTTAGTTTTAGCTTCATATTCAAAATCCAAAACATCCTTAGAATCAAGCAAACTCTTATTTAATATAATTTTCTTACCAACCATATTACCAAATACTTTTCTATTTAATCTAATTAATCTATTTAATTTAATAGTAGAAGGTTCAAGTAAATATAAAACATCATTACATACACTTTCACTTTCATAATTATTTAAATCAATCAGTATCACATCAACACTATTATGTTCCATAAGTGTTTTAGGTAAATCAGCTGAACTTACTGATAACATATTTTGATCATTAAAGAATGAAAAATCATGTTTATCTACCTCTATAGCAACAACATTATAAAATGACTCTAATTGTTTCTTTAACACATAAATAAATGTTGTCGCCCCAGCATGATCAGTTAAATTCTTAATACCAAGTATTCTCATATTTTTAGTAATAACTCGATCGTTAATTTGTTCCGTTAGATTTTCTAATTGATGAATATGTGCCACATCACGATAACTATTCGGATGATTAAGTAAATATAATATACCTTCTTTATTTCTAGTAAAATTATATATTCCCATACTAATCAATCTAGATAAATATAAAGCCGAACTGCTCTCACTAGAATCATCTAATAACAATATAACCTTATCCATATCTAAATTAACGGATAATTTTTGGATATTTCTTAAATCCTTATAGTCTTTCACTGCAGTAATATCAAGAATCATTCTCTGGAAGAAAAAGTTTGAAAATCTTTCTACTATCTCATCAACAGTAAACTCACCATCCATAGATTTTATTACATCAATATCAAGACTATCTAACATTTCTTTGTATTTATTAGCAATAATAACATTCATATTCTTTCCTCCTAAGATAACGTCTTAATTACTTTTGTTTCACCATTAATAGGAATAGTAATATTAATATTTAAAAATGGCAATTCTAATCTAATATAAGTTTCAACAGCATAATAAGTTCCTTTACTAGTATCTATCCTTTCTACACGATATCCTCTAGTATCACAACTATTAGTTTGACTAACACCATTACACTGTATTTGAACATTATATCCCATATTATCTAAATATGAGCCAATTATATCTTTAACTTCAGTATTATCAGAAGCCTTTTTCTCATAACCCTCATATTGCTCAATAATATTAATTATCTGATTTTTTACCCTAAATGCTTTGGCATAATTCAAGGCAACTGCCATAAAAGCAATATATATTCCTAAGAATATAAGCATTACCTTAATCATAAATGCTCCACCAAATGCATCTCTCATTTATATCACCTTCCTAAGAAAAATCTAAATTTAATTATCCCGCTTGTCCTGTACATACACATGATCCTGAATCACCATTTTCTACCCAAGAACAACCTTGTTGATTTTCACAAGCATTTCTACCTGTACTTCCCCAAGAAGATTGAATAGTTCTAGTAATAGTTGGCCACATTAATGCCATAATACCAGCTATAACAGCAATAGCAACTATAGTAATAACCGTCATATTTAATTCACCTGTCGCTTCTTTCATTAAAAGCACCTCCCTTCAATAATCTATTATCTCAACTTTAACGACTCATCATCATAAATATTGAAATTAATAAAAGTATCATTGCACCTCCACCAGTGCATACTAACATCGTCATAGTTTTATTTTCCATCTTACTTAAACGATCTTTATATTTTTGCTCTCTCGATTTACTTTGTAAATTACTAATGCTCTTAGAAAAAGTAAGTAATTGTTCATGTTTATTCTCTTGAGCACCTAAACTTAAACGATATAAAAGTCTCATCATACGCATTGAATCTCTAACAGGATATTCCTTAGCAAAATCCATATACGGATCAATTGTTGAATCACCAGCATTAATCCTATCAATTAAAGTTTTTAGTCCTGGTTTAAATATATCAGGAGCATCATCAATTGATTTAGCAAGAGCCACAGGTACAGTATAATGATGAATTAAAATCTCGATATTCTTTAAATAATAAGGAAGTAACATATTGATTTCATGCAAATGTACTTTATAATATCTTTTTAATTCGCGATATTCACTTTTAAATATCAAATATCCTACTATAAAAGCCGCTAAAACATTTATAAAACTAAGTTTTGACAAAAATACACAAATTAAAACTAAAGTAACTACTATACCATTCCTAATTCTTCTGGAAAAAGCATAATCTGGCGCAGCTTTCTCACCATACTTAGCTCTAAGCAAAAACTCATAGTCATCTTCTTTTAAAATATTTAAATGTTTTTTACTCTCATTAAAAAATTTATTTGAATCTATCTTTTTACTATACTCCATTATAAATAGTATAACGATTGCTACTATTAATATTTCCATTATTCAGCACCTACATTCTCGTTATAATATTTTTCTCCACTCAGAAGAAAGTAACTATTTATAATAATAATTAAATTAACTAATATTCTAACAATAATATTATCCAACATATCAATATAACTATCAACACCAAGTAATAACTGAATTAACATAATTATTGCATAAAGTACTACACCATATTGTAAGAATTGCTTATGGAAATTTTGACGATCTAATCTATCACGATAAACATTTTCAACAAGCATATCAATATCATCAAGCATATTCTCAAAAGTTTCACGTGTATCTTTTGCGCCCTCTTTGGTTACCTGTAAAAATAATTGATGCATATTTTTTACTACATAAAATGGATATTTCTCGTTCATATAGCGAATAGATTCATATATATCACCATTTTCATAAGATAAACTTATCATCGTTTTTACATCAGACAAGACAGGATCTTCAAGTACCCCAGAAGATGCAACACCTTCTAAAGATTTTACAAATGCATTAGTAGTTTGAAATTCCATAATAACGTTAGTAGTATACACCTGTATTTGCTCAAATATGTATTCACTATAAATCCTTTTACATCTCAAATATGTAATATAAGGTATCATTGAAACCGCCACAATAACATATATAATAGTAATAATTAAATTATAATTATATAAATAACCAACTACAGAAGCAATTCCTGCAAAAACAACAACTTGAACAGTATATTGCCTTACCGTGTATTCTTGACCTAATTCTTTAACTTTTTCACGCATTACTTTGAAAGAATAAGGAGCATACATATCATAAGCAACACCAACTTGTTTTACAATGAATTTATAAACGTTTTCTCCTTTATTTACACGATACATGAAAATAAATAGTAATATAACTCCAATAATTATAAATTCCATACGACACCTACTTTCTATACATTATTGTTTATTCCAGATTGAACACTATTAACATAAGACATATTAACAAAATTTTGATTATTTACCTGAGGTTCTTGAGCATTAACTATAGGCTGATTTTGATAACCAACATTACCACTAACATTATTTAAACCTTCAGTATTCACAATAGTTTTATTAACAATATCCTGTTCTTGACTAGCATTTCCTTTTACCAAAACATTTTCATCAATAATAACACCCTGACTTTCTAAATATTCTCTCAAATACTTAGTTGGATTTTGTAATATAATTTGTCCTTCCATAGTTTTACGATATAAACAATTAGTTTTAGCTTCATTAGTTATATCATCAACATAAAATTCCTCTACCTCACATACTTCACGTTGAAACCTCTTTAACTGAGGACTATAATATCCTCTAATATGTACTCCTAATTGCACATAACGATGTATACTTCTTAAAAATTGATCAATATCTTGATTAGTTTCAAGTAAACTATACATACGCACAGGTATTGAAGCAGCCTTATCAGCATGAATTGTAGATAAAATGTTATGACCAGAAGATATCGAATTACGAACTGCCATCACAGCCTCCGCACTACGAACCTCAGATAGTAATATCCATCTTGGATTCTGTCTCATACAAGTTACTAATATATCAGTATAACTGGCTATATTATTAGTCTTCATTGCTACAATATCACGATGTGGAAAAATCTTATCTAAGTGTAATTCCAATGTATCCTCAATAGTAATAATTTTTTCATTTTCTAACGTATGCGCTGCTAAATACTTAACAAATTCCGTTTTACCACTACCAGTTTCACCGCTAACAATTATATTGCAGTGTCCATGAACACATTTAATCAAAAAATCATGAATGTCCAAAGAAATATAATTTTCTTCAATGATTTTGTCTTTTTGTAATCTTATTTTTGCAGGAGTTTTACGTATTAATAAAGCAATACCATTTCTTGCAATTGAATCATGAACGAAATTCATACGAAGTTCCGTCGATTCAGCATCTAAAAATGGATTAGCCATATTAAAACTTTTACCCATCGCATTTGAACACTGAAATGCAATTTTTTCAATTAAGGCATTATTAATTTCTGGCACTTCTACTCTAAATACACCTTTAGATAAAGTTTTTAACCACACTTGTCCACCATTACTATAGGAAATATCTGTGATATCATCATTATCCAAAAATTGTTTTAAAGGTCCAAAATCTATCTGGTTGAAAAATCCATCCATTATATCACCCACTTATTCTGTATCAGTTGACGCACTTAATAAATCTTCATTTAATAGTTGAGTTTTACTTAAAACAAACTCTTTAATTGTAGCACTACTAACTTCTACTGTGTCTTCTTCTGTGATTACTTCTGTATTAGGTACAGGTATTAATTCAGCTGATACTTTTGTTAAATACATTGCTTTTCTAATTAATAAATGCACATCTTCAGGTACAGCAAAGATAATAAATGCTGGAGTTCTGGCCTCACCAGTATTTTCAAATACGTGTCTACCTGAACTATCTTTAACATCTAATATTTCAATATTACTAATTAACTTACCAAAAATAATTTTACCAGTATCATCAACAGCTTTAAAATATAAATTGATATAATTGCCTGGATACATTGAATTACCATAAGTAGTGGTCATAGTAACAGGAAAATTATATACAGTATAACCTGTAGGAATATTAGTAAATGCTGAATCAGGTAAATCTCTTTCATTAATTACCGCATCAGAATAGAACAAACTACCTTCAGGAATAATCGTATTATAATTAGAATATTTACCAATTATTAAAGAACTAGATGCAATATATTTCCCTTTTAAATAACTTGGTGGTACCTCAGTATATGATATCATATCTTCAGTAATTAAAGTTCTAGGTTGAATAACCTGATTAGCATAAGGTACCCTAATTGGTTGTATAGCTTGTTTAATTCTAAAATTATACCCTACATATAAAACCAGTATACAAATAAGCACACCAATAATTGTAACAGTATTTTTATTACTTAAAAATCTTTTAATAGATGTCATTAAATTGTTCATATTTTTTCCTCCTTAATAAACAGTTTCTAATATAGCATTAAGTTCATTTACTATATCAAAATTTTGAGCATCAGTGGTTATCTTATAAGCATCACTCTTAGAAGTTACTCTAATACTAGCTTTAGGTGGTACTTCCATAATATCATAAAATTCTATTTTATATCCATTAGCATTAAATGATGCTACCTCCGCATACCTTCTTATAAAGTTTTCCACAAACTTTTGCTCACTTATTTTTATTTCTCCAGTAGTCCTATAATAAGCCACATCTACTGATTCTGTCATTGCTGCCTCAGCAACTTCTTTTAACAAGTAATAATCTTGTTCATTATTTGTAGTAATATTTTGAAAAAGCATTATTATAGCAAGTCCTATTAACCCTGCGATTACTACACCCGCAATTGCAAACGACCATTTCATTATTTACACCATCCATATTCCTCAACATTACTAGGTCCACAACCGAGTGAATAGTATGTTGAATTTGATTTTAAATTATTTCCAATTGATATACTACTTGATGTTCCATCCTTTAAGAAATTAGAACTTCCATCATCATTCATTTCATTCCATAGCGTATATCTATTAGTATCTTTATCATTATATTCCTTAATTTTAGTTATTAAATTATTAGTAAGTTCAAAAGTATAATTAGGTTCTCCTTCAAAACTATTTGCTAATTGTTTTTTATTCTTATCTTGACTAATCCATTCACTCCAATTCTCACCAGCTACACGGCTAGGGAAAGGATCTGTCAAATTTATTTGTCTGTAAACATAATTCTCTTGAGCTAAGCATACATTAGCATAATAATTAGGATGTGTTTTTAAATAATTTGTGTTGCGACAGCATTTATACTTATCCTTATTTGGATTACAAGTAGCATCACCACAATCTTGATAAGGGCAACCTGATAATTTAGTTCTAAAATCACAAGCAAGTTTGCCCGTTACATTAATTCTTTTATACTCGTTCCCATTAACTTTAATTATATATGCCACACCACCAATTTCTGTATTTACAAAATTATCTTGTTCAGGTAAAGCATTAGCAGGTATATAATACCCAGGAGTTATCTCTTTCCAAGTATTAGTACTTTGTCCATTATAATTGATTCCTTTATATAATACCTGTCCACTTTTAATATTAATAAATGCACTAGGAACATTAAACTTATAACTTTGTGATGCTCTCTTATTACTATTATCAGTAACAGTACCAACATCCCTTAATACTCCCATGTCTTGTGTAACTTTTCCTTTAGATGTAGGCGACTCTGCACTTACATATTTTACCTTAACATCACCATTTGAGGCTTCAATAGCTTCAATTGAAATTTTCATTTTATCACGACAATCAACAGAACTCCATCCAGTAGTAACACAGCACGAATAACTCCAACAAGACGTGCTACACCCCACTTGACTAGCTCTTGTATCATTCGAAGTAGTTGAGCAAGTTTTAGGTATAGACGGAGGTATAAACGGTTTCCCGCCGCCACCACCACCACCTGGTGGTCTATGAGGAGGAGGATCAGGTACACAAGTAGTTTCACAATCCCTACAAGTACTCCATCCTGATGTACTATAACCAATAACATCCTGATCATATTTAACAGTATACTTTAAATTACTACCATAGATTTCCTCGAAAGTAGTACCAGTACCAGCCGCATATTGATTCTTCCTTGAACTATCAACCAAAGACTTGATTGGTTGCCCACTTTGGAAATCTTTGAAATAAAAATTATAATTAGAATCAATTGACACAGTAGCTCTGCATACTAAATTTATTTTACCATTACAAGAAGAATACTCGCCTACTTTTAATTCTAAACGGTAATCTTTCTTCAAATCAGCATTGGCATTACACACACCTGATTTAGTTTTTAATTCAACATTAATATTATTAAAATCACTTACAACACCTTCAGTACAATTGGTAGTTTGAATGCACAAATTACCTTGCAACTTATAACCACTATCTTTACAATACTTCGTTTCTGTAATTGTATAAAGAGAAAGATCATCAGGAAAATCAGCATTAGTTTCAAAACATTCTGTAGGATTAGATTTTACACAAAACTTATACTTAGTATTGGCTTGTTTCTTTTCACACATTGCAGCATGTACGGTAAAAGGTAATAAACACAAGATAATTAAAAGTGAAACAATCTTAACTTTTCCTCTCACATAATCACCTATTTCCATTTTCTGTTTATTCTCTTTCTTTTATTTAAATATCTAATTATAAATACTACAGTTAAAACAACGACAACTAAACCTATAACATATAAATACCAATAATTAACAAAATTCTTACCAAAATCTTTAAATGTATTAGAAATAATTTCAGTGGTTTTATGATTTTTTTTAGCTTCACTATCTTTATATTCCTTTAATCTTGCCATAAATGTCTTCTCATCTAGTTCATATTCATACCATTTGCTACAAGGTAAAAATTTAGTAGAATCAATTCCATTACACAAATAACTATCAGAATAACTATTATATCTAGGAAAATCAATCTTTACAGTACGATAAGCTGTAGTACATTCTAAATCATATGGATAAAGTTTAAATTCATAAGTACCATGAATAAAACCTGATTTGGTAAACTTACCATCAGCATTACCAACAATTAAAATATCTTTTTCAGGATTATAAAGTACAAGACCTTCAGTCAAACCAGTAATATTAACTTTAAAAATACCATTAACTAACTCATTATTAGAATCTAACATACCCTCAATATGTTCATAAGTAATCTTAATTTGATCTAATCTACTTTGAATTTGCTTAGATTCTTCTTCATTACAAGCCGCATAAACAGTTAACTTAGTACCAAAGATAGTAACAAGCATTATAATTAGTACTAACATTTTTTTTCTCATTGCCTACCTCCTTTATCTATACTATCTTAAGTATATATTAAATTTAAAATATAGTCAATAATCGAAAATCAATTTTGTTAACTTTTTCTAAAAAATTTTAAAGATTTTAATACTTAAAACAAAAAAAGAACAAATAAAATGTCCTTAATTTAACAAATATATTATTTACACCACTCATACCTAGTTTCATTGCTAGGTCCACAACCAATTGAATAATAATTTGAATTAATTTTTAAATTATTTCCAATTGATATACTACTTGCTGTTCCATCCTTCAAGAAATTGGAACTACCATCATTATTCATCTCATTCCATAATGTATAAGAATTAGATTTATTTGTATTATATTCTCTAATACGTGAAATCATATTATTAGTAAGTTCAAAAGTATAATTAGGTTCACCTTCAAAACTCTCTTTTAATTTCTTAACATTTTCCTCATTATTAATCCATTCATGCCAATTTTCCCCAGCACTTCTTTTAGGAAAAGGATCCATTAAATCAATCTGTCTATATACATAATCCTCTTGTCCTCCACACGATTTTACATAATAATCAGGATGTTTTTGCAAGTAATTACTATTGCGACAACATTTATACTGATCAGTCTCTGGATTACAAGTAGCATCACCACAACTTTGATAAGGACATCCAGATATTTTAGTTGTAAAATCACAATCAAGTTTACCTGTTACATCAATTTTTCTATATTCATTTCCATTAACTTTAATTATATATGCAGTCCCACCAATTTCAGTACTTACCACACTATTTTGAAGTGGAATAGCATTAGTAGGTATATAATATCCAGGAGTTACCTCTTTCCAACTATTAGTATTTTGACCATTATAATTAATTCCTTTATATAATATCTGTCCTGTTTTTAAATTAATGAAAGCACTAGGTGGATTAAATAAAAAACTTTGCATAGCACTCTTATTACTATTATCACTTTTAGTCCCTGAATCTTTTAAAACACCCATATATTGTTTCTCATTTCCCTTAGATGTAGGAGTTTCAGTATTTACATATTTTACTTTTACATAAGGACTTGATGCCTCAATGGCATCAACAGATATTTGCATCTTCTCTCGGCAATCAATTTCACCATATCCTGTAGATTCACAACAAGGATAATCTGTACACGTCGTAGTACAACCCATTTGACTTGCACTTACATTCATTTTGTTTGAGCAAGTTTTAGGAATATCAGGTTGTGGATTAGGGTCAGGTGAACACTCTGTGTTACAACTTTGACAAGTACTCCATCCAGTTGTAGTGTACCTAATAACTTCTTGATCGTACTTTACTGTATACTTAATGTTACTTCCATAAATAACATCAAATGTTGTTCCAGTTCCCACAGCATATT
Organism: Clostridium sp. CAG:762; assembly: GCA_000432575.1. Taxonomy (GTDB): domain Bacteria; phylum Bacillota_I; class Bacilli_A; order RF39; family UBA660; genus CAG-762. Next base: position 106,189 of record HF996829.1, on the reverse strand, counting down.
GAGTTTTTTTACTACTATCAACAAGCGATTTAATTGGTTGTCCACTTTCGTAATCCTTAAAATAAAATTTATAATTAGAATCAATTGACACGGTAGCCTTACATATTAAATCTACAGGGCCCTCACAAGAAGCATATTGTCCAACTTTAAGTTCTAATCTAAAATCCTTATTTAACTTGGCATCTGCATTACATACTCCTGATTTCGTCGTAAGTTCAACATTAACACTATTAGCATCAGGTTTTAAACTACTATCACAATTTTCTTTTTGCACACAAAGATTATCTCTTAACTCATAACCACTATTCTTACAATATCTTGTTTCAGTAATATTATAATCAGCTAAATTATCAGGAAAATCAGTTTCCGTCTCAAAACAAGATCTAGCATCTGTTTTCAAACAAAACTTATATTTAGTGTTAGCTTGTTTTACTTCACATAAATCTGCTTTAACACCACAAGGCACTAACAAAAATAACACAATTAATATCATATATTTTCTCTTCATACTTACCTCCACATTTTATTTTATAACATAAGTATATACTAAATTTTTTCTTTATTCAACTAATTTTTCTTTTTTTTAATAATTTCTATTTCGTATAGTAAAGGTATTATCTCCTTATAAATCTTACAATAACAACTTTTTTTATTAAAATCACCAAAAATATTATAATTCAGTATTGGACATCCGCCATTACACACGTGTCTCCATATACAATTCTTACATTCATTTACCTTATTTATATTAAATTTAGATACTTCACAATCATTAATTTGACTAATTAAATCATTATCTTTATAAATATTAGAAATTGGCCTACATAAATTCATTCCACATAAAGCAACGTCACCATTACTGTCAATAGCCATAATATTATCACCAACGCCACAATTTCTACAAGTACTATTATTAAAACTAATATCATCCACATTAAAACTATTATCAAATATCCCATTCTTATAACATTTCAAAATTAATTTTAAACACTTCTTTAATTTTCTAATTACTTTATCTTGAACTTCAACAACACTAGGCATAATATTATTATTACTTTTTTCCAAAGAAAATCTAAATGACAAATTAAAATCAATCAACCTCCTAGTAAGCGCAAATAAACCATCAATATTTTCTTTAGTAACTACTACATTAATCGTTGGTACAATATTGTTTTTCTTAAGATATAAAATACCATCGACCACATCATCATAACTACCTCTTTCATCATAATAACATCTATTTCTATCATTGTATTTTTTTATTCCATCTAAAGATATCCTAACATCAATGTTATTTTCTTTAATCAATTTAATAACCTTATCATCAATTAAAATACCATTAGTAAGGATACGATAAGAAAAAGAAATATTATTAAAACCATTACAATAATTAATTATCTTCTCAATTAAATCTATCTTTAATAATGGTTCACCACCAGAAAAAGATAATACTATCTTATTAAAATTATTCTCTTTTAAAGATACTATCAACTTATCAATTATCTCTTTTGCCATATCAAAATCCATATCAGTATTATTCTTATTAATATAGCAATACCTACAATTTAAATTACATTGATTAGTAATATGTAACCAGCAATGTAAAACTTTATCAGGTTTATTATTTATATTTTTATCTTCATAAGATATAATATTATAACTATCCAAATATTTAAGAAATTCTTTTAATAAATCTTCCCTTATTCTTAATTTCTTACCAATAACTTCTATACTATTAATACCATCACATAATTCTAATATTTTCAATGCTTTATTATTAATTAAAACAACACCATTTGGTAATTCATAATTAAATAAAACAAACTCCTTACCATCCTTTTTTTGATATATACTATCACAAAGTTTTGGAAACATAAATTCACCCACTTACAATAACGCTTCTAAAACCATTCATTCTAATATTATAACCCATATTTCCACCATAAGCAAATATACCTGCATTTTTACCCATGCTATAATTACCACCACGTTCTATCCAAGAAGTATCCACATCAGGAGCAAAGTTACTGTCATTATACCAACCTCTTGTTTCACCCATAGCATCACCCAACCGACTATTACTAATAGAATTATCTGTTAAAACTTCTTCATTATAAGCATAACTATCCAAATATTTTTGATTATCAATATACCAAGAAGAATTAAAACCAGTGTAAAACTTCCCATTAAAAGTATACTTATTCTTTTTCAAAGAAATATTAGCCATAACATTTTCTACACTTCCACCACTCATATCATATATACCTGTAATATTACCAGTTGTAGAAGTTTGCATTCCAAGTTCACTTTCATAAGCAAATTGACTACCATCTTCTAATTTTACAGTCCCTGTAGTAAAATCACTAAGATTATTAACTCTCACTTCATGACAACCATCAATACAATTTCCATACTTAGAATGAGCTAAATAGGCAACTGCTCCCCATTCTATATTTTTCATCATATGAGAATCATTTTTACCAATAAGATATAAACTAAATTTCTTGGCAGTATTAAACTGATTATAAATATTTAAGTTTCTTAAAGGACTATTCATTGGCAAAATTGTAGGATTATCAATACTACCTGTCGTTTCAAACTTACCTACCCACATTCCATTTAATTCCTGATTACCAAAAGTAAAAGCCGGATGGGTATAATAATCTCCATTATTTCCAATACAAACTTCATTATTTTGATTAAATATCTTCTTCTTATAATAATAATTACATTTCACATTCCCAGTTGTTTCTACACCACTTTCAAATACTATATCAATTCCATTTTCCAAAGCATTATAATATTCATAACCATTTTGTTTATTAATATTAAATATTCTATATTTATACCTTGGTATCCATACATAGAATGCTATAATATCTTCATAGTCTATTACTGTGCCCACATCTAAACTATCATACTTATCATAATCATTAACTAATACAATGTTAGCCCATATACCATCATCATAATTATACCAATTATTATCAATATTCCTACTATCAACTTTTATCCAATTATTTTCATCATAAATAACAGGTATCATACCTGAAGAAAGTACTGGAGCATTAGCAACCATAAATTTATCATCATCTGCTTTATAAAATACAAAATATAAAATAATTGTAAATAATAAACAACCTATAACCAAATAATCTTTTCTATTCACAAACAATCTCACTTCCTAAAGTAAAAAGGTAAATATCTTACCCTTTTATTTAATATTAACAATTACTGTTCTAAAACTTCGTAGAGGAGAAACTAATCCAGTCTGAGCACCATAAGCAAAAACCCCATCATTTATATTATGATTATAAAGCCCTCCTCGCATAAACCAAGCTACAGGATTAACGACAAACTCATGAAAATCTTCATACCAATAAATCGTTTCACCAGTGGCATCTCCATAATGAGACCTATTAACAGAATAGATATCGGTATCAAAATCATAAAGATCATAATACTTAGAATTAGGTAAACTCATACCAACATAATTTTTAGTTATAATTTTCTTATCATTATCATCAAATAATATCCCAGTATATCCCGAATTTCTTGTTTCATTCCTTCCAGATATAATACTCTTACCATCTTCACTTTTCATAACACCCATCGTAGTTTCCCAAGATCCTCCAGACATATCATAAATCCCATAAATACTATATGTAGTAGATGCTAAAACACCATATTCATTATCATTATAAGCTCTTGAATAATTGGTATTACATGTATCGCTTACAACCATAGATCCGTTAGGATTAACAGATGAGCATCCCGTAACAGATGGACCATTAATATCATTTAAAGTATTAACATTATTATTTCTAATATTATTACATACACCATTAGTACAAATACCATATTTACTATGTGATAAATATACAACCGCTCCCCAGTCAACATTCTTAGCAATATGAGCATCTATTTTATCTTTTTCATTATCAACAACATAATTAATTTTTCTGGAAGTATCAAACTGTGTAGAAATATTTTGATTAGTTAAGCTAACTAAATTAGGTTTAATCGTAGGCATATCACCAGTACCAGTAGTCTCAAACTTTCCTACCCAAATACCTGCAAGTTCTTGATCACCAAAAGTAAATGCAGGATGAGTTAACCATTCTCCATTTTTAGTACCATTACTTTTAGAACTGTTTTTACCTTCAAACACAATATTTATTTCAATAGGATCTATTTTATCAAACAAAGTATTAAATAATTTATATCTATATCTTGGTATCCAAACTAAATATGTAAGTATATCTTCTTCTTTAACTTCACTACCAGCTTTAGCATTTATATAATTATCTCTGCTACTATCAGTAACCATAACAGCGTTAGCCCATTTTCTATTTCCATAATCATACCAATTACTATAATCAGCTTTCTCCCATACTTTTTTAAATTCATTATAAGTAATTGGAATCATTCCTTTAACTAAATTAGGTTCGTTAGGTACATCACTATTATATATATCTATTTTATTCTCATTATCTTCGTATTTAATATCAATTTTAGAATACTTTAATCCTAACTTAATACTTTTTACCTCATTACTAATATTAGTAATTCTTATAGGTAAAACTATATCCTCTCTTGAAATGCTAGATTCTACTTTTAAAGTTTCATTATCACCAACTTGTCCAATCAAAATACCGTGCCTTTCATCACTTAAATAAGTATAGTATAATCCATAATTATAAACATCATTATCACGTTTATTACTTATTGTAATCTCCATTTCCATTGTATTATTTGCATCAACAACAATTTCATTTTTATAAGACTTCCCAGTTTTATCTTTAATAACAAACATCACTACATTATTATCTTCTTTTTTAGCATCTTTTTTAAAAGCAAATATTAAAACCACAATTAAAACAACTAAAATTAAACTAGACGAAATAATAATTATTTTCTTTTTATTCATTTTGACTCTCCTTTTTATTTTTTATACAAATACTACTAAATTACATACACAAATTTTATAATAATTCTGTGAATAGTAAAATTCATTATATTTCTAACAATTACAATCAAAACTATGTAATCTTCCTAAGAAAATAATACAATCTTGATTCATTCTCCTCATCATAATATTGACAACTACAAGTAAAAACAGTTAAAAATTGATCATTTACATTAGGTAAAGTACCAAAATCATAATCACTTCTACTAATTTGATAATTAATCCATTTATAAATATTATCGAAATCTTTAAAATCATCCTTATTTACCCAAGTATTATAAGTAAAAGTATTTTTATCTTCGTCAACAGGGGTTTCATACATCGAAAACACTTCCCATTTCCCTGTAATACCATATAAAGATACATACCAAATTCTGTCTTCTTTATTTTCAAAATTAGGCATTACTTCTTTATTTAAAGATAAATTATTCTTCTCATAACAACTATTGTTTAAACCAAGATTAACATCTCTTATATTATGCAACCAATAAAACTTAGCAACACTAACCCGTGAATTGTGCCCAGTTATAACCATATTTTGACTTTTTGCATTATTAGTAGTATAAATTGCTCCACTAGTAAGTTTCTCACCCTCAAATCCATAATCTAAATAATAATTATCATAATGATACATAATAGGATAATTTATATTAGTCTTTGGTATATATATCCAACCTACCGTATCAGGATTTAACTCTCTTGCCTTTTCTAAATCTCTATATTTAGGAAAATTATCATACTTCCTATCACCTTCAAATTTTTTTAAAATAGACATTACAACAATTACTATAATTATAAATACTATCAAACCCATTTTAATATATTTATTCATTATTAACCACCATCACGCTTCTAAAAGATATATGATTATAAGCATTTCCGTCTATACTACAGAAGTAAAATAAACCAGATTTCTCCCCTCCAATTGAAGAACATCCTCTCTTAGACCAAGGTTTGTTATCATCCACCAAGCATTCCTTATCACCATAAAATCCTCTAACCTCTCCTGTAGCGTCCCCCAACTTAGATCTCTCAAAACTTTCATTTGAACTACTACTAGGATATAAATCATAATACTTTCTATCAATATTACTTAATCTTATCGTAGTGCCCATTGCATATTCATTAGAACCACCACTCATATCATATATTCCCGTAATGTTACCAGTGGTTGATGCCCTACTACCTAAATTATTATCAACATATTCAAGCACATTACCATTATTATCAACAACACGGTCATCATAAGTATAATTACCAAAGGTAGTCAAATAAGGATTATCCTCTTCACCTTCACCTAAAGCAACAGCACCTTTACTTCTACCAGTAATTCCCATACTATTATTTTGATAAATCTCATTACATTCCAAATTACATCTACCATATTTCGACTGTGATAAATAAGCAACAGCACCCCATTCAGTATTCTTCATCATATGACTATCAACATAATTAGAATTTACATAAGAAGAAAATATTTTTGAAGTATCAAACTGCTGTAAAACACTTTGATTAGTTAAAGCAACCATATTAGGCAAAATCGTAGGTAGAGTCTCACTACCGGTAGTCTCAAACTTACCTACCCAAATACCTTCTAGTTCCTTACTTCCAAATGTAAAAGCCGGATGTGTATACCAATTCCCATTCCTCTTATTTTGGCACTCCTCTACCCCATCTTCATTACTTATACATTTTACATCACCAGTAGAATTTGTACCATTTTCAAACTTTATATTAATAATAGTCTCATCAATTTTATCAAAATCAACATTAAATAATTCATATTTATACCTTGGTATCCACACATAAAAAGCTAAAATATCACTATATAATATTACAGTATCATCTTTAGCATTAATATAGTCATATCTTGATTTAGAAAGTTTCTTATCTTGCTTATTTTCATTAACTAAAACAATATTAGCCCATCTACCTTGACTATAGTCATACCACTTATTACCATCATTGTTTTCATTTGTTTTTCTCCACACTTTATTTACATTATCATAGTAAACTGGTATCATCCCCTCCATTATAGTAGGTTTATTACATACATTAACATCTTTTTTACAGTAAAAAACACAAATAACTAAAAAAATACCTATAATAAAAAGCAAAAAATATAACATCCTAACATTTCTCATATTTGACACCCTTTACTATAATATAATTATATCATCTTTTTTTATGATTGACAATTCTTTTTTTAAGATATATAATTAAATCAATTATAGGAGGATAAAATATGGCTTTAAAAAAAGAATTAGATAAAAAAACAAAAGGAAAATCAAAAGTAGTATTACTATGTACTTTTCCAATCTTATTAGTAGGAGCAATCACAGGTGTAATATTCAGTCATTTTAATTCAAATAATAAAAGCATAACCAAAAGTGATGAAAAAGAGTATCAATATGACTATGAATATGACAGTAACTGGGAAGAAGTATTAAAATATACAGAAGAACAAAGAGAAAAGTATAAAAATATTAACTGTGAATGTGGATAAGAAGGTAATCATCCTTCTTTTAATTTATCTCAGTATCAACACTCTTAGTACCCAGTTTATTTATTTCTATACTTTTATCATACAATCTAATAATTTTACTGACTTTTTCATATAATCTAAGATACTTACTGTTACCCTCTTTCATATAACTATAAGGTATAACTTCAAAATTAGTTTTTCTATTATTAACAACATTAAAATAACTATATGTAAGTTCACATCTAGGATTACTAATAATTATCTTATTACCCTTCTTACTTATTTTTAAATCAACCATCATTCCCACTAATCTACTATAATCATACTCTTCGCTCTGAGCTGTAATTAAATTACCCAAAGAATATATTACCAAAGTATTATCAATCCATTCAATAGGTTGAACTACATGTGGATGTGTTCCTATTATAACATTAACCCCTAATTTAGATAAATAAGAAGCTATTTTCTTCTGTTCTTCTGTAGGAATAGGATTATTCTCCTCTCCCCAATGCATAGCCACGAAAATCACATCTACCTTATCACGCACTTTCTCAATATCCTGCTTAGCCTTTTCATTAGAATATATATTCACTAAATAGGGATCGTAATCAATAATACCATCCATATTAGTACCATAAGTATAATTCAAAAAAGTATAAGAAATTCCATTCTTTTTTTTAATAACTATCCTATCCCTATCTTCATTACTATCATATATTCCTGAAGTATAAACCTTATCAAATCTCTTGAAAAAATTAATATTATTTATAATACCTTCCTCATTCTTATCACAATAATAATCATTTTCATTCTTAATCACTAATCTACCATCCATAACATGATTCGTTGCAAGACTTATCATATTAAAACCCATATTCATCATATCTATAGCAAAATTACTAGGAGTATTATAACATATAATACCGGAATACCCCAAACTATTACCACTTATTGGAGTCTCCTGATTATAATATCTTAAATCATAATCTTTAATATACTCATAAACGTACTTAAACATCTTAGAAAACTGATAATTATTAGTACTCTTAACATAAGCATCCTTCAAAATACTATCTGTTATAAGTGCATCACCAGCCATAACCATAGAAAAAGATTTCTCCCTATTAAAAAAGAAATAAAAAGAAATAAAACATAAAACAAGCAACAAAACAATAAAAATATATATCTTCTTCATATAATCACAATTCCCATATTCAAAATAATTGTACCAAAAAATTAAAATATAATCTAGCATTTTATTAAAAAAAATGTTATTATTATAATGAGGTGTTTATATGAATAAAAAAAACAAAAAAACAAATAGTAAAAAAATTATTATTTCATTTATAATTTTTATCTTAGTATTAATAACTTTGGGATTCTATTACTTTTACGAAAATCATAGAGTAGAAGAAATAGATTATCAAACATTCTTTAATAAATGGAAAAACAAAGATAGTTTCATCCTAGTAGTAAGCAAAACAAAATGTCCATATTGTCAGTTATATTTACCTAAAGTAGAAGACATTGCTAAAAAATATAAAATAAAAGTATATTATGTTAATACTGATAATTTCACTGCAGACGAAAGCAACTCATTTTCAAGTTATATAGATTATCAAGGTTCGACACCTACAACAGTATTTATCACAAATGGTGAAGAAAAATCAAAACTAAGTCGTATTCATGGCAATGTCAAATATGAAAAAATAATAGAAAAATTTAAAAAAGCTGGTTACATCAAATAATCAGCTTTTTACTTTTCCAAATAATCTTCCCCTTTAAAAGGATCACTAGTAAGTAAATTATTATAATTTTGTTGTCTAAGCACTTCATATACCATAATAGCCACACAATTAGATAAATTCAAAGCTCTAACATTTCCCGTTGTAGGTATTCTCAAACACCTATCCAAATTATTTTTAAGTATCTCCTTAGGTATACCAGTAGACTCCTTTCCAAACACTAAATATATATTTTTAGTACTATCGCGATAATCAAACGAAGTATGTGGTTTTTTTCCATATCTTGTCAAAAAGTAAAAATCTCCCTCATTCTTATTCAAAAAGTCCTCCCAATCATCATACGTATAATACTCCAACTTATCAATATAATTTACTCCACTTCTTTTAATGGTAGCAGAATTCAAAATAAAACCAAGTGGATAAATTAAATGTAGCCTTGCACCCGTAGCCACACATGTACGCATAATGTTACCAGTATTCTCAGGTATCTCCGGCTCATATAACACAATATTTATCATTTTATTCCCCCTTTAAAATCAAATATGAAATAATCTTCTCCATACTGTATCCATCAACATCAATAACATAAATATCATCTAATTTCCCATATTTAAACACAGAAATATTAGGCACTGAAGTAATATCCTTGTCATTAATAGTATACTTATTATTAGTATCACCCTTATAATTACTAAGGTCTAAATATAAAATCTTATTTTTTAAATCATTTTGATTAATTGCATTAATAAATTTTTTCTCAAAATTTCTTATCTTTTCATTACCAACTTTACTCACATAAATAATCGCACTTTGATTCTCCACCAAATAATCATCTAATTCTTTGTAATTAATTTCAAACAAATAATTACCCATTATTGACTTAGATAAATAACCATCCTCATAAGCCTTATACCACTTTCTAAAATAAAAAGCAATCATCAAACTCAAAACAATAACAATAAATAATATAAAATAATTCTTCTTTGGTATCTCACGCATAATAAATCCTCCTCTTTAATTTTATCAACATAATCTTTGTTTGTAAATATTAACTTCTTTTTTTACTATCTTTTTTATAAATACTATCAAGTATCAAGTTCTCTTGTTCATCAAAAGAAATATTTTTCTTTAAAATAATTCTTCTAAATATATTATCTTCACCCATTAATAATAACATAAATTGTTCATCTAAAAACCTATTACCATAGTTAACCAATTTACTATTAAAATTAAGAATAGTTAAAGTTTTATCAAAATCTTCTTTATACTGACTATCATTATAAACACTATCATACTTACTAAATAAACTATTAAATTTACGGTAATTCAAATAATTATCCAAAATAATCTTATTCACCTCTAAATACTTATCTCTAATAAAAGATTCATTAAATAAACTACTAAAATTTTTTTTAATAAAAGACAAAGTCCTAATCATACCAAGCAATTTAGCATTATATTCAATAGTAATATTATCATAATCTTCCATATTAGAGTGCCCCACTAAAGACTCGATAAAAAATCCTCTTTTATAAGAAACCGCTAACTTCTTACTCAAATCATTTTTATAACTATCCCTACTCAAACAAAAATTAACCTACTTAACATGTTCAATTTCGTGAAACAAAGTATATAATAATCTAAACAATAATTCTTCACCATTAAACTCTTTTTCTAGTCTATTATAATCTAATTGTATCTTACACTCTGGTTTAGTTAACATATATAACTTAAAATTGGTATAACCATATGCTCCATCTAAAATAGTATTATTAATCTTATTACTAATAGAAATCAAGCCTAATTCCTTCAAAGTCCTAACCCCAATAAAAGATAACTCATTAAAACTAATATTTTTATTTAACCTTATTCTTTCATAAACCATATTACTTAATATATTTATCCTATCTTCACTTAATCTTCTAATTACATTACTAGATAATTTTAATAAATTATTATAATATAAATTATCTTCTTCATAACTTAAATCATTTGACTTTAACAAATATTTAAAATAAGAATCCATATTCTCACTTCTACCATATTTAGAAAAGTTATTTAAATCCTTATTCATATTAATAACCAGTAAATAATAATCTAACATTCCTAATTTACTAAGTAATTCTTTAAACATAAGATAAAACTTCTCATAATTAACTTCTTCCACTAAAGAAAATATCTCAAATAATTCTTCCTTACTAAAATCATAATCATTAAACTTACTCAAATAATTAAGCTGTTCTTCACCACTTAAATTAATTATTTCATCTAATAACATTTCAAAATTCATACACAATCACCTTGCATCCTAAAAACATTGTAACACAAAAAACAAAACTTTTCATAAAAACTTCAATCACACTCTAAAAAATTACTACTTAAACTCCATTTTTATAACTAAAATAATAGTAAACAAAAAAAGACTACTAATGAAATAACCCAAAATAGTTCACTTCATAAATGTAATCTTTTTTAATTAGAAAATTAATCTATATATTCGTCTTCAAGTACCTCTGATGCTTCATCATCAAGGTATTCCTTTTCCAAAGAATAATCAACATCTAAATATTCCTTAGCACCAGTACCAGCAGGGATTAACTTACCAATAATAACATTCTCTTTTAATCCATGTAATTTATCCACCTTACCCTTAACTGAAGCTTCAGTTAATACTCTAGTAGTTTCTTGGAAAGATGCCGCTGATAAGAACGAATCAGTTTCCAAAGATGCCTTTGTAATACCAAGTAAAATAGGTTTTCCAATAGCGGGTTTCTTACCTTCGATAATAACATCCCTATTACCTTTAGTAAATTCAAGTATTGAAACCGTAGTACCTGGTAATAAATCAGTATCACCTTGTTCCATAATCTTAATCTTAGATATCATTCTCTTAGCAATTAACTCAATATGTTTATCATTAGGTTCAACACCTTGAGAACGATATACCTTTTGAACTTCTTTTAAGATATATTCTTGAACAGTAATAGGATCAGTTACCGCAAGTAACTCTTTAGGTGAAATATTACCTTCAGTTAAACGATCTCCAGCACTTACAACATCACCTTTCTCAACTCTTAACTTAGCACCATAAGCAGTTATATGCTCACGATCTTCGTTATCGTTATGAATAGTAATCTTCCATTTACCTTGAGCATCTTCTATCTTAGTAATCTTACCATCCACTTCAGCAATAGTTGACTTACCTTTAGGACTACGTGCTTCAAATAACTCTTCAACACGAGGTAAACCTTGTGTAATATCAGCTCCTGCTACACCACCAGTATGGAATGTTCTCATAGTTAACTGAGTACCTGGTTCACCAATTGCTTGAGCCGCCATAATACCAACAGCCTCACCAATTTCAACCATGTTACCAGTAGCAAGGTTTACACCATAACAATGTCTACACACACCATGATCAGTCTTACAAGTAAGAACAGTTCTAATTTCAACTTCCTTAATACCGGCTTTAACTATCTTATCAGCAATAGACTCAGTAATTAAAGCATTCTTATCAATAATAACATCTTTAGTTTCAGGATTAATTACCTTCTTATTAGTATATCTTCCTACAATACGATCATAAAGTGGTTCAATAACACCATTCTTCTCATCAGTGAATTCACATACCGTAACACCTTGAATAGTACCACAATCTTCTTCACGAATAATTAAATCTTGGCTAACATCAACAAGTCTTCTTGTCATATAACCTGAATCCGCTGTCTTTAAAGCTGTATCAGCACTACCTTTACGAGCACCATGTGTTGATAAGAAGAACTCAGATACTGATAACCCATCTCTAAATGATGACTTAATTGGTATTTCTACTGGCTCACCATTAGGTTTTTGCATGATACCACGCATACCAGCCAGTTGTGTAAAGTTAGAAATAGATCCACGTGCTTTAGAATTCATCATAATAAATATTGGATTATCAACAAGTGTATCTGCATAACCTTGTAATTCCTTTTGAATTTGTTTCTTAGCTTCATCCCAAACAGCAATTACTAAATCAAAACGTTCCTTATCAGTAATTAAACCTCTTTGATATTGCTTATTAATCTTAGCAACTTCCTTATTAGAATCTTCTATTATTTGAGCCTTATTTTTACTAGTTACAACATCCGAAAATGCTATTGTAATACCAGCATATGTAGATTGTTTAAAGCCCATATCCTTTAATTTATCAAGGAAAATAGAAGTTTCAGTAGTCTTATATCTCTTAAACACTTGAGCAATTATCTTTTCCAAAGTTCCCTTAGCAAAAGGTTTAGCCAAAGGCATTTCTTTAATCCTTTCTGGTATATTTTCCCCATACTCAACAAAATATTTATTTGGAGTTATACCTTCAATATTTGCATCAGTTGGTTCATTAATATAAGGGAATGAATCAGGTAAAATCTCATTAAACATAAGTTTACCAACAGTAGTAATTAAATACTTATTCTTTTGACTTTCAATAAATACCTTATGTTTAAATGAATTAACAGGTACCGCGATACGAGCATGTAATGTAATTTCCCTTCGGCTATGAGCCATCAAAGCTTCATTAGCATTTTTAAATATTCTTCCTTCTCCTTCGATACCAGCTTTCTCCATAGTAATATAATAGTTACCAAGTACCATATCTTGGCTAGGTGTAACTATTGGTTTACCATTTTGAGGGCTTAAAATATTGTTAGAACCAAGCATCAAGATTCTAGCTTCCGCCTTAGCTTCTTCACTAAGTGGCACGTGTACTGCCATTTGGTCTCCATCAAAGTCCGCATTAAAGGCAGTTGTTACAAGTGGATGTAACCTAATTGCACGACCTGATACTAACTTAGGTTCGAATGCTTGAATTCCAAGTCTATGTAATGTCGGTGCACGGTTTAACATAACAGGATATTCCTTAATAACATCCTCAACAACATCCCAAACTTTAGGATCTTGATTATCTATCATCTTTTTAGCCGCTTTTATATTACTAGCAAGTTCTCTTGATACTAAACCATTAATAATATGTGGTTTAAATAACTCTAATGCCATTTCTTTTGGAATACCACATTGATACATCTTTAAATCTGGTCCTACAACTATAACTGAACGACCCGAGTAATCAACACGTTTACCAAGTAAGTTTTGTCTAAATCTACCTTGTTTACCTTTAAGCATACTAGATAATGATTTTAAAGGCCTGTTTCCAGCACCAGTAACATTTCTACCACGTCTACCATTATCAAATAAAGCATCCACTGCTTCTTGAAGCATTCTCTTCTCATTTTGAATAATGATAGAAGGAGCTCCAAGTTCAATTAACCTTTTTAAACGATTATTTCTATTAATTACACGACGATATAAATCATTTAAATCACTAGTCGCAAAACGTCCTCCATCAAGTTGAATCATTGGTCTAAGTTCAGGTGGAATAACTGGTAAAGCTTCTAAAATCATCCACTCAGGCTTATTACCTGAAGTATAAAACGCATCAATAACTTCTAATCTTTTTACTAATCTAACTCTCTTTTGTCCTTGTGCTGTCTCTAATTCTTGAGATAATTCTTCTCTTTCCTTTTCAACATCTACTTCACTAAGTAATTCCTTAATAGCCGCAGCACCCATACCTACTCTAAAACTGTTTCCATATTTTTCATAGTAAGCACGATATTCTTTATCAGACAAAGTTTGCTTCTTAACAAGCGGAGTATCCCCAGCATCAAGTACAACATAGGATACAAAATATATAACTTCTTCTAAGTCTCTAGGAGACATATCTAAGCATAATCCAATATAAGAAGGAATACCCTTTACATACCAAATATGACTTACTGGAGTAGCTAATTCAATATGTCCCATTCTTTCACGACGTACCTTAGACTTAGTAACTTCAACACCACAACGATCACAAATAATATTTTTGTATCTTAATCTCTTATACTTACCACATGAACACTCATAATCTCTTGTTGGTCCAAATATCTTTTCACAAAATAGACCATCTCTTTCAGGTTTTAAAGTACGATAATTAATTGTTTCTGGTTTCTTAACTTCTCCATAACTCCAAGAACGAATCTTCTCAGGAGAAGCAACGGCGATTTTTAACGCTTTAAATCTATTAGCCTCAAGCATTAGAATTCACCTCCTTCTGCATCAAAATCATCATTGAAAATATCTGCAAAATCCTCATCATCCTCAATCTCTTCATCAGTAGCATAATCGTCAATAGGACCAATCTCCTGTCCAAAATCATCAGTAAGCATATCTCCATCTTTCTTAATGCTAATCTCTTCAATAAATGATTCGCCACTTTCCTCTTTATTCTCTTCTATTTCTAATTCCTTAAACTCAACTTCCCTATCATCCTCATTAATAACTGAGATATCTAAACCTAAAGCTTGGAATTCTTTAATTAATACTCTAAATGATTCAGGAATACCTGGTTGAGGTAATGGATTACCTTTAACTAAGGCTTCATATACCTTAACACGGCCAATAACATCGTCTGATTTAACAGTAAGTATTTCTTGTAATACATGAGCAGCTCCATAAGCATAAAGTGCCCAAACTTCCATTTCACCAAATCTTTGTCCACCAAACTGTGCTTTACCACCAAGTGGTTGTTGAGTAACAACTGAATATGGTCCAGTTGCACGTGCATGTAACTTATCATCAACCATGTGATGCAATTTAATCATATACATGACACCAACACTAATACGATTATCAAATGGTTCACCAGTTCTACCATCATATAAAACGGTCTTACCATCAGGATCCATTTTAGCTTCTTCTAACATTGCTTTAATATCTTCTTCTTTAGCACCATCAAGTACTGGAGTAGCAACATGAACACCAAGTTTCTTTGCAGCCATACCCAAGTGTAACTCTAATACTTGACCAATGTTCATACGAGATGGGACACCTTGTGGATTTAACATAATATCAATTGGAGTACCATCAGGTAGATAAGGCATATCCTCTTCAGGTAAAATAAGTGAAATACAACCCTTATTACCATGACGACCAGCCATCTTATCACCAACTGATATCTTTCTCTTTTGAGCAATATATACTCTAACTACTTTACTAACTCCACTAGGTAAATCAACATTATCCTCTTTTGTATATACCTTAACATCGTGAACAATACCGTCCCCTCCATGAGGTACTATTAATGAAGAATTTCTAACTTCCCTAGTTTTTTCTCCAAATATAGCATGAAGCAATTTCTCTTCACTAGTTAAATCTGCAACGCCCTTAGGGGTAACTTTACCTACTAGAATATCTCCTTCTTTTACCTCTGTACCAATTCTAATGATACCATTTTCATCCAAGTTTCTTCTAGCATCTTCACTAACGTTAGGAATATCACGTGTAATTTCTTCAGGACCTAACTTAGTATCACGGCATTGTGTCTCATAATCTTCAATTCTAATCGAAGTATAAGCATCTTCTTTAACCAATTTCTCATTTAATATAACAGCATCTTCAAAATTATAACCATTAAATGTCATAAATGCGACAGTCATATTCTTACCAAGTGCAAGTTCACCTTTATCAGTACTTGGTCCATCAGCAATAATTTGTCCAGCATGAACCTTATCGCCTTTTCTAACAATAGGTACATGATTAAATGTTTCACCTTGGTTAGAACGTTCAAATGTAGCTAAATGATAAATATCTTCACCCTTAGCATTCTTAATAACAATTTTCTTAGCATCAACATAATCAACAATACCATCTGCTTTACTAACAACGACAGAACCACTGTCTTTTGCAGCAATATACTCAACACCAGTTCCCACTAAAGGAGCCTCTGTCTTAAGTAATGGTAAAGCTTGTCTTTGCATGTTTGCACCCATCAAAGCACGAGTTGCATCATCATGTTCCAAGAATGGTATCAAACTAGTAGTAATGGCAACAACTTGTTGAGGTGATACGTCAATATAATCAACTTTCTCACGTGGTATAATTACATTCTCACCACGATATCTTCCTGCTACTGTCTCATCAGTAATAATATTATTATCATCAACATGAACTGTTGCTTGCGAAATATAAAAATCACTTTCTTCATCCGCAGTTAAATAATCAACTTGTTCAGTTAACTTACAATTCTCAACTTTACGATACGGTGTTTGAATAAAACCATACTCATTAATTTTTGCATAACTAGCAAGTGAAGTAATAAGTCCGATATTTTGACCTTCTGGTGATTCAATAGGACAAATTCTTCCATAATGGGAAGCATTAACATCACGCACTTCCATTCCAGCTCTATCACGAGAAAGTCCACCAGGACCCAATGCTGATAATCTTCTCTTATGAGTTAACTCTGCAATAGGATTAACTTGATCCATAAATTGAGATAATTGAGAAGAACCAAAAAATTCCTTAATTACAGCCGTAACTGGTCTAATATTAATAAGTGTTTTAGGAGTTACAGTTTCAATATCTTGAGTAGTCATCCTCTCACGAATAACTCTCTCCATTCTACTAATACCTACTTTAAACTGATTTTGTAATAACTCTCCTACCTGTCTAATACGACGATTACCTAAATGATCTATCTCATCAAGTGAACCAATACCATCCATTAAGTTCAAATAATATGAAACTGATGCATAAAAATCAGCAATACTTAATGTCTTTAAATTATTAGAAGAATCATTACCAATAATCTTAACAACTTTCTTCTTATCATTATTAGAGTAAACTTTAATAACTTGTACAACATTATGATTATCTAATTCCTCATTAATAGTTACTTCTTCACGTCCATATCCCTCATCTAAATAACGAGAGATTTCTTCAAGAATTTGCTTAGTAATAAGTGTATCTTTAGCACAAACAACATTGCCATCTACTACCATATCTTCCGCAAGTGTACAACCAAGTAATCTTTCCTTAACATTTAACTTTTTGTTAAACTTATATCTACCAACTTTAGCCAAGTCGTAGCGAAAACTATCAAAAAATCTAGTAATTAAATGATTCTTTGCACTATCAAGTGTTGTAGGTTCCCCAGGTCTTAATTTTTCATAAATTTCAATCAATGCTTCATCAGTATTTTTAGCACTATCTTTTTCTAAAGTATTAGCAAGAATCTCACTCTTACCAAATAATGAAATAATTTCTTTATCACTAGACAAACCAAAAGCCCTAAGCAATGTAGTTAAAGGAACTTTTCTAGTTCTATCAATTCGAACATACATTACATCCTTAGCATCAGTCTCAAATTCCAACCATGTACCACGATTTGGAATAATCTTAGAAGCAAAGTTTGGTCTACCATTTTTGTCAATTTCCTTAGAAAAATAAACACTTGGAGATCTAACTAACTGGGATACGATAACTCTTTCTGCACCATTTATAATAAATGTGCCACTCTCAGTCATCTCAGGCATATCCCCCAAGAAAATTTCTTGTTCCTTTACCTCACCTGTCTCATTGTTGAAAAGCCTAGCTTGTACCTTCAAAGGAGAAGCATAAGTAATCTGCCTATCTTTACATTCTTTAATAGAATATCTCGGAGTATCTAATACATAGTCTCCAAACTCTAAAGATAAACTACCTGAAAAACTTTCTACTGGGAATAATTCATCAAAGACTTCTTTGATACCTTCAGTTATAAATAACTGATAAGAATCCTTTTGAACTTCAAGCAAATCCTTAAGTTCAAAGGAATTTTTAATCATAGAGAAATTTCTTCTTTCTCTATAATCGCCACTTTTTTTAACTTTATAAGCCATTAAAAATTCACCCCTATACTTAGTTTATAATAGTTTTTAGCACGCCAAAAAGATGCGTTTCCAATTTATAATACTAACAAATATTTAACAATAAGTCAATTGATTTTACAAACTTTTTTAACTTTTTTTCATTTTAACACATTTTACTATATAGAACCCCTTATCTCGGTTTATAACATCTACCTTAAACATACCTTCCATTTTTTTAATTACAGTTTTAACACCATGATCTTTTCTCATAACAAAATATAAAATACCATTATCATTTAAATAATCATAACTACCAAGAATCATTCCAAGAACTACCTTTTTACCAGCTCTAATAGGAGGATTAGTAATAATATAATCATATTTTTTATTAACATTTGAATAAATATCACTAATAAATATATGAGTATCAACCCTATTCAATACCATATTATATTTAGACAGATTAATAGCCCTCTCATTAACATCAACCATATCTACCAAAACAAGATTATTTTTACTTTTAATAGTTATACCAATTACTCCAATTCCACACCCTAAATCTAAAACATCACCCTTCATATCATCAATATCTATACTATTAAGAAGTAACTTAGTACCATAATCAATTTTATCTTTAGAAAAAACACCACTATTGGATAAAAAAGACAAATTAATTCCTTGTATTTCACTATGAATAACTTTCTCTTCATTCTTTAAATTATCATCATTTATAAAATAATGACTCATAATTATCAGCCCTTTCAACAATTTTTATCATTTTCTTACTTTTTTGCTATCGCATTTTAATTCACTGAAACAAAACAATATATAAAATATAACTCATACAAACACATAAATCATAACAAACAAGATATTATTTGTCAAGTAATTTCAAACATTTGTTTAAATAAATATATCAAAAAAAATCCACATCTTTGTGGATTTCTCAAACTACTTTAATTCAACAGTAGCGCCAGCTTCTTCAAATTGAGCTTTGATTTTTTCAGCTTCTTCTTTATCAATGTTTTCTTTAACATTACCACCGTTATCAGCGATATCTTTAGCTTCTTTTAAACCTAAACCAGTTAAGTCTCTAACGATTTTAATAACAGCAATCTTATTAGCTCCAGCAGCAGTTAATACTACATTTACTTTTGATGGACCTTCTTCAGCTTGTGCTTGAGCAGGTGCTGCGGCAACAGCTACTGCAGATGGATCTACACCAAATTCCTCCTTCATTGCTTCTACTAATTCGTTAACTTCAAGAATAGTCATTTCTTTTAAACCATTGATAAATTCTTCTTTACTAAATTTAGCCATTTTAAATTCCTCCTTAATTTTTTTTATTTTCTTATTTTTCTTCTAATTTCTTAGAATATAAATCTAGGCATATAGATAAATCTTTAACTTTACCCATAAGTCCACATGCAAGCATAGTAAGTAATGTTTGCCTATCAGGTATAGTAGCTAACTTACCTAACTCAGTTGTATCAGTTATCTTACCATCAATTAATCCAACTTTTAATTCTAAAGCCTCATGTTTCTTAGCAAAATCGCTTAATACCTTCACTGGGGCTAAAGCATCAGTTGAAAATGATATAGCACTTGGACCCTCAAAATGTGTATGAAGATCGATATTTAAATCATTTAATGCTCTTTTAGTTAAAGTATTTTTATATACTTTAAATGATGAACCTGATTCTCTTAGTTTTCTTCTTAGCTCAGTAACTTCACTAACAGTCAAACCACGATAATCAAAGACAACAACTGAAGCAGCATTATTAATTCTATCTTTAATCTCATTAATAACATTTTGCTTTTGTTCTAAAATCTTTACATTAGCCATAGTTTCCTCCTTATATATTTAAAATAAGCTTTCCCATACCAAGGAAAGCTTATAATTAAAACATAATTAATAAGTTCCTCGGTAGGATTTACCTTTATACCTACTGTCTATGGTACTCGCTTTTTAATGTATTATATAACACATTTCTTATTTTGTAAACATTTTTTTAATTAAATGAGTTTACATCGATTTTTATTCCAGGACCCATGGTACTAGAAATAGAAATATTTTTAACATAATTACCTTTTACTGTTTGAGGTTTAGCTTTTAAAATTACTTCTACAAAAGATTTTAAGTTTTCTGCTAATTTTGCATCATCAAAACTTGCTTTACCAAATATTGCATGTACATTACCAAATGTATCAGTACGATATTCAACTTTACCTTTTTTAGTTTCTTCTACTGCCTTCTTAACATCAGTAGTAACAGTACCAGTTTTAGGATTAGGCATTAAACCTTTAGGTCCCAAAATTTTACCAATTTTACCTAAAGCAGGCATCATATCAGGAGTAGCAATAATAACATCAAAATCAAACCAATTTTCTTTAGCGATTTTATCTATCATATCAATATCTCCTACATATTCAGCACCAGCACTTACAGCTTCTTTAGCTTTATCTGCTTTAGCAAGAACTAATATCTTTTTACTTTTACCAGTTCCATTAGGTAAAACAACTGCCCCTCTTAATTGTTGATCAGCTTTTTTAACATCCAAGTTAAGATTCATTGCCACTTCTAAAGTAGAATCAAACTTACTATTAGAAGTTTCCTTAGCTAATTTAATAGCTTCTTCTACTGAATATAACTTATTCTTCTCAACTTTTTTAAGGTTTTCAATATGTCTTTTACTTTTTCTCATCTTAATCCTCCTTATGTGGTTATTAGCGGACTTTTTCCTTCCACATAGGTATTACCTATATGTGAATACTATTTAATTTCGATACCCATATTTTTAGCGGTACCTTCAATAGACTTCATTGCACTTTCTACATCATAAGCATTTAAATCTACTAACTTAGTTTCAGCAATTTCTCTTAATTTATCTTGAGTAATACTACCTACTTTTTCTTTACTACCCTTAGTAGAGCCTTTTTTAATTCCAGCAGCTTTCTTAAGCATAAAAGCAGCAGGTGGAGTCTTAATTACAAAATCGAAACTTCTATCATCAAAAATAGTAATTTCTACTGGTAAAATATCTCCCATCTTATCTCTAGTAGCATCATTATACTTAGTACAAAACTCTTGTAAATTAATACCCGCAGGTCCTAATACTGTTCCAACTGGTGGAGCAGGTGTTGCTTTTCCTGCTGGGATTTGCAATTTAATCTTTTTAACGACTTGTTTTGCCACGAAAAACACCTCCTATAATAATTTTTCGCATGTGGTTCAATTAGCTTCCGCCTCCCACTAAAAGTCCCATATATCTGTATATAATATACAGCTGCGTTTAAAATAATAACACATTTTTTTTATTTTAGCAATAACTTTTCAAATTTTTATAAATTTTCTATTTGAGCAAGTTCCACTTCTACTGAAGTTTCTTGACCAAATAAATCAATTAATACAGTAAGTTTTTGTTCCTTTAAATCTACACTAGCAATTTTACCTATCATATCTTTAAATGGTCCACTTACTATCTTAACCTTATTACCTTCTTTTAATTCCTTAGTTATATCAATTCTACTCATACCCATATTACCGAGTATCTTATCAACTTCTTGTGGTAATAATGGTATTGGTTTAGCACCCTTACCAGACGATCCAATGAAACCAGTTACACCTTGAGTATTTCTAACGATAAACCAGTCATCATCATTCATAATCATTTCAATAAGTACATAACCAGGAAACATTTTCTTTACTTTTTCTTTTTTTACGCCATCTTTATATTCAATTTCTTTTTGTTCAGGAACAATAACTCTAAATATACGATCCTGTAACCCCATTGTTTCAATACGCATCTCAAGTTTTTCTTTTACCTTGTATTCATGACCTGAAACAGTATTAACAACAAACCATTCTTTTTTCTTATTTTCTTTTTCTAATTCCATTATAAAGTCCTAAGCCATGCCGTAATATAATCAATCGCGTAAAAATATAAACTAAAGAAAACTACAAAACTAATAGTAGCAATAGAAAATTTAACTAAATTTTTTTTACTTAGCCATCTAACACGACTAATCTCCTTTTTAACACCGCTAAAATATCTAGCTATTTTTTTCATACTTTCCTCCAAAATAAAAACACTATCTCGTGTCTAAATACAATATATATTATATTAAACATTTTGTCAAGTAGTATTTTTATTTTTTTGCTATTGATCATACTTTATAACAATTATTTATCTTTTGTAATACAAAATTATAATTTAAACATCATATTATACAACATCTAGAAACTATATATATCTATCAAATTATTAAATCAGTACTAAGTTACAAATGTTAAATGTTCTTTTAAAATAAACATTTTTATTAGTTGTGTCTCAATTAGTGATTTTTTATCATAATATCAACTAACTTTCAAAATACTATTTATCATTATTATCTATCAAATTTTTCATTTCTTTAAGTTTTGTCTCTAATAATTTTTTATCAATTAATTCTAACTTATATTTAGAAATCATAGTCTGAGACATGTTTTTACTAATTGAATATTCAACAACATCTGCATCTTTAGAACTACATAATATAACCCCAACACTTGGATTCTCTAGTTCTTTTTTCACATCTCTATCTAGTGCTTCTAAATATAAATTCATTTTCCCTAAATATTCTGCTTTAAATTCTCCTAATTTTAATTCAAATGCTACTAAACAAGATAGCTCTCTGTTATAAAATAATAGATCAATAAAGAAGTCATGATTTCCAACTTGAACTCTATATTCATCCCCAATAAAAGTAAAATCTTTACCAACTTCTAATATAAAATCTTTTAAGTTCTTTATAATTGCATTTTTCAAATCCTTTTCAGAAAATTCATTAGGTAAATCTAAAAACTCTAAACTATATGTATCTAAAATTCTAGTATTTGGATAATCATCTTCATCTACTGTTTTATTTACTATTGGTAATTGCTCTCCCCCTGAAAGCATATATCTTTCATAATATGCGGATGATATTTGTCTATCTAATTCTCTTTTTGAATAATTATTTTTAACAGATAATTTTAAATAAAAGTGTCTTTCCTCTTTGCTTTTAGCTCCACTTAATATAAGTAGATTGTTTGTCCACGACAATTGCGTCACCAGTGGTGTCGCAATCTCATCATCTTTATAAGTACTATAAAATTGAATCATACGTTCTATATTTCTTTTAGTAAATCCTTTTATAGTTGGATAATTATTTTTCATAAAATCTGAGGCTTTAGTTGTTATTTTATCACCATAATTACTGTCTTCTTTTAGCTCATATAAAAATTTACCAACTTCTAAATATAATAAAATCATTTCTTCATTTACTTTTTTATATGCATTTTTTTTCCGTTTTTCAATCATTTCAATAATTTGATTAAAATCTATATCTAACATATATAACCACATCCCTAAAATAATATATTTACACTTTAAAAAAATTATATCATTTAATTTGAAAACATTATATACTTTCTTTAAATGCCTGACCTTTTTCATTTAACTGTGTCTAAGTAGGACACAGTTAAGTTAACGAGACCAGACCTAACGAGACCTAACGAGACCGTGTAACTTTTTAAGTTACATTTTTGAAACACTAGATGAATTAATTTTAGCGATTGATGACTATATTTATTATTATAATTATGATAGAATAAAAGAAAAATTAAAAGGATTGTCACCCGTAAATTACAGATTACAATCCTCTAATTAGAAACTATTAATAAACTGTCCAACTTTTGGGGTTCAGTTCATTAAAACTAGTTATATTTCTTGAATAATAGATATAATCATAGGATTGCATTCGGTTTCTTTGTATAAAAATTTGCTTAGTTCTTCACGAATTAAATTTTTTAATTTTACATAGTCAACATAATGAAATCTTGTATTAGTGGTTATTAAATCACTTACTAATTTAGACATGTCTCTAATTAAAACAGTGTTATCTTTTACATAAATGAAGCCTCTTGTTAATATTTCAGGTCCTGCAATTATCTTTTTATTTTCTTTATTTAAGGTAACAGATACGATGACAATACCATTATCTTTAAGTAATTCTCTATCTTTTAAGACAATTTCACCAATGTCATCAGGCATGTCTCCATCGATTAGGATAGGTTCACAGTTAATATGCTCAAACCTATTATCTAATTTTCCATCTGTAATAGATACAACATCACCATTTTGTTTTAATAAGATATTTTCTTTTGGCATACCTAGTTTGTAAGCAAGTTCCCCATTATCAACTTGGAAACGATATTCTCCTTTAATTGGGAAATAATATTTTGGTTTCATTAGGTTTAACATTAACATTAAATCTTCTTGAGAGGCATGAAGTGATAGATTGTTTTTTGGAGATAAGGTTATGATGTTAGAACCTGTTTTAGCAATGTTATCAAGCATTTCATAATATATTTTTTCTTTACCTACATATACTGGTATTGCAATAAACATTGTGTCTGTTTCTTTTAATTTGATAAATTTATCATAGCCATTTACGATTTTAACAATGTTAGAATATGGCTTTTCTTTTTCGGTTGATACTAGGATAATAACATTGTTATCATTGATATTGCTTAAATCTCCTATGATGTCTTTATTTACATTCAAATAGTTATTAGTAATGGCATCGTTTATTATATTTTGTAACTTTTTTCCCATTATTACTACTTTTCTCTTTGTCTTTGATACTTCATTAAATAGTTCTTGTATTCTATATAAATGGGATGATAATGTATTAAATATAATTCTGCCTTCACAGTTGCTTAATGCTTCTTTGATTAGACTACCTATTCTATGATTTGGGGATGTAAAACCAGGTCTACTTGCAAACATTGACTCACTTAGGAGACATAGGACACCTTGTTTACCAATGTAAGCTAGTTTTCCAACATCTGTTTGATAAACATCTGTCATCATTGAATCGAATACAAAATCACTAGCATAGAAAATTACACCATCATCGGTATAAATAGCAAAGCCTAGGTTATCTGGAATAGAATGGCTTAGGCTAACCGGAAATATGTTGATGCCTCCTACAGTAATGGTTTTGTGTGGTTTGATTTCAATTAATTTATTTGTTGGAATATGACTTTCTTCAAAATTCTTTTTTATGATATCTAAAGTGAATTTCGCGGCATATATATTAACTCCATCTAAACTTGGAATAATGTCTTCTAATGCCCCGATATTTTCATCATGACCATGTGTTAAAAAGATCCCTTTTATTCTATTAATATTTTCTTTTAAATAATCAGTGTTAGGAATGATATAATCTATTCCTAATGCTCCTGAATCCATATATTTAAGTCCGGCATCGAAGATAAGGATGTTTTTATTTATTTCAATTACAAACATGTTTTTACCAGTTTCGTTTAAACCACCGAGACTAAACATTTTAATTTTACTCATTTTTCTCCTTTCATAAATTAATAAAGTATAAAGACAATATAGATTATATCATATAAAAGAAAAAAAGACAAGACAGTCTTTTATGTTGTTTGCTATCGCGGTTATAGTTCTTTAAAGTTCTTTTATCGTATGTAAATAAATAATAGTAAATAATTTTCTATTCATTTAATAATTCGTTTAAACCTATAATATTAATGCCTTTTTTCTTAATGAAATCAATGATAGTATTTAGTTCTTCTAACATATTATTAGTTAATTCAAGTAAGATAATATCTCCTTTAGTAATATCACTTTTTATATTACTATAAAAGTTACTATTAATTATTTTACTAGGATATATTGTATGCATTTTATTTTTGGTACAAATATTTAGGGTATCTGTAAACATTTCTTTGGTTAAACAATAACTTGATCTATTTTTGGCATTTCTATTAATAATGTTATTACCTAATATGATTAAATCTTTTTGATAAATACCTTCATTACCAAAGTTATATATTTCGGTATTTGTTAATTTATATAATTTAGATATGTTATTATTTAGATAATCAGTGGTTATGAATAGATTGACTGTTATATCTTTATCTTTGGCAATTCTAATTAAATTATCTAGGTATTTATCTTCCTTGATAATAAATAGTAAGGCAATGCTGTTTTTAATACTATTACCTCTTATTATGTATTTATCATAGTTATCGCATAAACTAATACTAGGTTTAATATCATCATAAATGATGTTTTTTTCATTAAAGAAACCTATTTTTTTCATGTTATCATATGTTTTATTAATATTTACTTCTTTTCCTCTTATTCCTGGAATGATAGTGTTATATTTAATAGTAGCATCAATTGGTTTGAGATAGTAATGGTCTTTTTTATTTTCTATTTCGACCATGATAGGATCTTGTTCGTTTAATACAGTGATGGCTTTTTCGGTATAAAAGAAACTGAAACATATTAATACAAATAAACCTATAAATTGAAATATCTTTTTCATATATTCACCTAAAAAATTATATGCTAATTAAAAAAAGATAGAAATAGTAATTGTTACTTTCTTCTATCTTCTTTCTTTTTAACAAGTTTTTTAGGTTTGTTTTTATTTTTGTTGTTATTATAATTATTTATAATGTTATCATTTTCTTTATTATAATTACTGCAATTATTCATGTCTTTATCTTTTTCAATATAAGTAGTTTGTTCTTGAATTTTAACGACAATAATGTTTTCATTTAAAAATTCTTCAATTAAGAGACTTTTAAATTCATGATAATATTTTAATTTAGTATGTATACTAATAATATCAATTAAGATATTAAAAGAAAGATTATCCCTAATATTATATTTAGGCTTAATTAAAAAATTATATTCTTTTTTGATATCATTAAATGCTTTCTTAGTAATAATATAATCTACTATAATATTATACCCTTCAATTGCCAAAATTACTTTACATAACAACCATATAAAACTCATAATATATCAACCTCAATACTATTATAACATAGGTTTTATCTTTTTATGAAATAATTTTCATAGATATTGTAAAATTAAGATTTTCTTATTTTATTGAGAGGACTGTACGAAAAGAATGAGTTTCTTTACTTATTCCAGTGCTATATTCACCATTTATAGGGAATCCAAAACTAAATATACCACCATACGACATAGTATCATAAAAATTACCTCCACGAGTGAACCAGGGATTAGAAGAATTAACAAAGTCCGCGTAATCACTATACCAGCCTGCTGTCTCTCCTGTTGCATCCCCTAGGTGGCTTGCTGATACGCTTGTTCCTGAATAAATATCTATATGTTCTGCAGGTATTCCACTTACTGTTAGACCTGAATTACCTGCTGTTTTATTATAATTTCCCATTACATATTCATATGCTCCTCCACTCATATCATATACTCCAGTTATATTTCCTGTTGTTGACTGTCCTATATTTGTTTTATAACTAGTGCCAGCACCTCCACCAGTATAATATAAACCATTACTATTTATTGTGATGTCGGTAATACCCAATAGAAACTATTAATAAACTGTCCAACTTTTGGGGTTCAGTTCATAATTACTATTTTATTTCTCTTTTTAAGGATACAACTTTTCCTAATATCATATCATTTGATACAATATTTATATTAATTGTTTGATATTTGGGATTTAATGCTTGTAAAATTATGCCTTTAGGATATTTATATAGCCTACGTACGGCTAAGATGTTATTTTTAATGGCTATAACAATGTCGTCTCCGTTTTTGTAGGAATCTAATTTAACAATGTTCACTTTATCATTTTTTAAATAGGCAGGTTCCATGGAATCGTCTATAACTTTGATAGTTAAATCACTTGCATTTGTAATAGGTTCGTAAATAGCATTTTTGTATGTTTCTACAATTTTTTCAATATATGGAGTTAAGTGTTTATCTTTTCTAGTGCTATTTACATAATCTTTAACAAATTTATGCTCGAATTTATTTTTTGTTTCTTTGTCAATCGGCATATTACTGATATCAATATCTTCGATATTAAAAATGCGACATATTTCAAATAAAATATTATAAGGAATATTTAATGTGCCGTTTTCATATTTATGTAATGTTTGTCTGTTTTTTTGATAATTAAGTGCTTTTGCTAAATCTTCTAATGAATATCCAAACTTAATTCTAGCATCTTTTATTTTTTGACATATTATTGGTTTTAATTCGTTAGATATTAGTTCTTCTTTGCTTGTTCTCATATTGTTATACTCCTTAATCTTCTATTTTTTTACATATATATATTGCTCCTGTGCCAATTATACCCACGATGTATTTAATGATAGTAGTAATTATTATAGAAAAGACAAAAAATTTTATGTCGGCAAAAACAAGGTAGGCAATAATTGAATATAAAACAGTATCTGTAAATTGTATGATTATAGTACTTATGAGGTTACTAATCCATATTTTATTTTTAGTTTTTCTTATTTGATAGTATAGTTCAATATTCGCTAAAATGGAAGCGATGTAGGCTATTACAAAGGCTATGCATTTGATAATATCTAGTTTAAAAACATTGATAAATGCTTCGTTATTTTCTAAATTAATATAATCTATACTACAGTTATTTAATATTAATATAAGAAAATATGAGAAAATAAGCGACATAATAGAGCAGATAACTATTTTTCTATTTTGTTCGGTTCCATATTTTTGAACTAGGATGTTCATGCAAATGAAATTAGATACATATGGAACAATGCCAAGACTTACTTCATATTTGAATATAATGACAGTTTTGACACTGAGAATGGTCGATGCAATTATGGATATTATTAACCAAAAGTAAAGACCATTTTTACCATATAATTTATTTGCCATGATAAGTGCGAAAAACGTAACAATAATTTCTATTAATAAAATTAATTCATTCATTTTTTCACCTTCTTTAATGTTAATATATAATAGATAAAAGGTAAATAAAGAATTGATGTCATTAATTTAAATGTATAGGTAGCAAGTACAACATAAGTTACATTCATGCTATTGTTACCAAGATAAATAATAGGTAAATATATAGCTGTATCAATGATGCTTATTACAATCGTGGTTAAACAATTTTTAACAAATGGATTATCATAATATTCTTTAATGTGTTTATATATAATAATTATTAAATATTCACTTAGTCCTAGCATTATTGTAAATAGTATTAAGTTAAGGAAATTATTTTCTAATAGTTTGGTTAGGTAAACGGAAGTATTATCATAGATGCTTGGTTTATATACTGAAGATATATAGAAATAAAATATTGTTATTAGCATCGTGAAAATAGTAACTGAGATAACTTTTTTAGTTTCTTTTTTATTGTACTTTTCTATTAGAATAAAAATGCATATATAGATGGAACTGAGAATTGGAAAGGCTCCATTAACATTAAAGTTGCATAAGGGCATCGTTCTAAATGATGCAATGAATGAAAATATTGTTGCAATGATAATCCAAAGATATAGTCCATCATGACCAAGGTACTTGTAAAAAGCGATTATTCCTGTCATGCACACTATAATTGTAACTAAAAAAAGTAATTCATTCATTTTAGCACCTCTTTATTCTTTGTAATTATTATAACATAGTTTTAATAGTTAGAGAATACTAAATTTGTAAAAAATTGATATTTTTTGTTTTAATGGTTTAAGATTTTAGAGTTATTTTGAAAATTGTGTTATATATTTTTATTTTTTTTCATATTTTATTTTGGGGATTATATGAAAATAATAGGTATTGTAGCTAGGCCAGATATAACTAGTCAAAATAATTTTGTTATGGTTGTTAATAAGAAATTATTAGAGGTTATTCAAAGATATAACGTTAATGTTATGGTAATTATTCCACCGTGTAAAGATAATTATATTGATTTTGGTTATGAAGAAGGACCTAAAATTACTGATTATGATTTTAATAAGATGTTAGATTTAATTAAGATGTGTAATGGTATTATTTTACAGGGAGGTGATGAGTTTTATGATTTTGATATTAGGATTATAGATTATTTATATAAAAATGACATTCCTACGTTAGGGATATGTCTTGGTATGCAATCTATGGCTTTTTATAAGGGAGGTAATTATGTAAGAGTGAATAATCATTATAAAGTTAATCATTCTGTAAAAATAAGAAGAAATTCTAAGTTATATAGTATTTTGAAGAGTGAGACAATAATGGTATGCTCAAGACATAATTATCAAGTAAAGGGTTCTTTTCTTTTTGTAAATGCCAAAAGTGAAGATAATGTTATTGAAGGATTTGAGGATAATAGTAAAAGATTTTTTCTTGCTTGCCAATGGCACCCAGAAGAAAATGATGATGTTTATCAAAGAAGATTATTTCAAAGTTTTATAGATAGTTTAGAATAAAATGAATATTTTTACATAGATTTTATTGGAGAGATATATGAGAAAAAAGATAATCGGACTACCTAGGGCATATTTATATTATAAAAATAATAAGTTATGGAGAAATTTTTTTAAGTATTTGGGTTGTAGTGTATGTGTGAGTCCTAGTACTAATGACGAAATACGAGAAAATGCAACGATATTTAATATTAATACTAGTTATAATAATAAGATTTATATGAGTCATATTTTTTATTTGTTTAATAAATGTGATTATGTTTTAGTAGAAAATAATTGCTTTTATCAAGATATAATGAGAGTTTTACCTAATATTTCAATGATTTTATATAAAGATTACGATAATTTATTATTGGAGTTTTATTCTTTTTTTTGTATGGGTTTTAGGGTGAGTAAGAATGTTTTTAGAATAGTTTATGCTTTTATTAAGGCTAAAAATAAGGAAGTTAAGATTAAGAGGATAGTTTTAAATAATCAAAACAATATGCTTTATAATGAAAACAAGAAAATTTTGATAGTTTCAATGTATGATAGTATTTATGATAGATATGTAGATGATGTAAGTTATAATTATATTATTAATAACGATATTGGTTTGATATATGCTAATGTTTTAAACAAAAAACTTGGTGCTAGTTATGCTAAGCATGTTAAAAATGATATTTATAATAAGAAATTATGTGGAGCCATTTTTTATTATCAGGAGGCGGTTGATGGAATTATATTTTTAGATAATAAAGGGGTTTGTGATAAGATAGATAGTTTTATGAAAGATTATCAAATTAAAAAGAAATATTTGGTTGTTAATGGGGATAAAATGGGTGAAAAGATAATTGATTTTATTAAGGAAGATATCTTGTAACTTGGTATCTTTTTTTCTAATTTTGTGATAAAATTATAATAGGAAGAAGGAATTGTATGAAATATAAAACAATGGATGCGAATAATGCCGTTGCTAGTGTGGCTTATAACTTTAGTGAAATATGTGGAATATATCCAATAACTCCTGCTTCTCCTATGGCAGAGTTGGTTGATAAAATGACTAAGGATAATGTTAATTTTTTTGGTAATAAAGTTAAAGTGGTAGAGATGCAAAGTGAGGCTGGGGCAATAGGACTCGTTCATGGTGCACTTCAAGCTGGTTCCTTAGCTACGACATTTACGGCTAGTCAGGGTTTGCTTTTAATGATACCTTCGTTATATAAAGTAGCTGGAGAAATGTTGCCTTTAGTTATTCATGTTGCGGCACGCAGTATATCGACACATGCTTTATCAATTTTTGGTGATCATCAAGATATATATGCGACAAGAATGTCTGGGGTATGTATGTTATGTTCAAATAATCCCATTGAGGCTTATCATTTAGCTAATGTTGCTCATTTAGCGGCGATTAAGTCTAGTTTGCCTTTTATTCATTTTTTCGATGGGTTTCGTACAAGTCATGAAATAAATAAGATTAGGTTAATAAATAATGATAAAATAAAGGAATTGATTGATAAGAAGAGTCTTAATGATTTTAGGGTTAAGGCGATTAATCCAGAAAGGCCTAATACTAGAGGAACGGCTCAAAATGAGGACACTTATTTTCAATGTATGGAAGTGAGAAATAAATTTTATGAAGATGCAATTCTTGATGTATGTTACTATATGGATAAGGTTAATAAGATATGTAAGACTAATTATAAACCGTTTAATTATTATGGAGCAGATAATCCTGATACGATAATTATTGCTATGGGTAGTGTTTGTGATACAATACATGAAACTGTTTCTTATTTGAATGATAAGTATAATAAAAAATATGGAGTTATTTCGGTACACTTATATCGTCCTTTTAGTAATAAACATTTACTTAGTAAAATACCTAATAGTGTTAAGAATATTGTTGTATTAGATCGTAGTAAGGAAGCGGGTTCTAATGGGGAGGCACTTTATTTAGATGTTTGTAGTGCTTTAAAGGATATGAATGTTAATATTTATGGTGGTAGGTATGGATTATCTTCTAAGAATACTACTCCTGCTCATATTAAGGCTATTTTTGATTATGTTGAGGAAGGTAAGATACATAATAATTTTACTATTGGTATTAATGATGATGTAACTAATTTAAGTTTGAATTTTGATAAAAATTTTGTTATACCTAGTGATTTAGATGAGTATTTATTTTATGGTTATGGGTCTGATGGAATGGTTTCAACATCAAAAGATGTTCTTAAGATTATTGGTGATAATACTAATAAGTATGTACAGGGTTATTTTCAATATGATTCTAAGAAAAGTGGAGGCGTTACTAGGAGTTATTTGAGAATAGGTAATGAGGAGTTTCAAAAGCCATATTATCCTTTAAATCCTAAATTAGTCGTGGTTTCTAAGGATAGCTATATGTATAAGTATGATATTTTAGATAATGTCTGTGATAATGGGATTCTTTTGTTGAATACTAATTTAAATGAAAAAGAGATAGTTACTAGTTTACCTGATAAGGTTAAGTATTTATTAGCTACGAAAAACATTAGATTTTATATAATAGATGCAAATAAGATAGTTAATGAGGTTGGGCTTAAGAATAAGATTAGTACTTGTATGGAGATTGCTATTTTTAAACTAATTAATATTATTAAGATAGATAAAGTAAAGGCTATTATGAAAGCACAGAATAAGCATAGGTTTTTAAGTAAGGGAGAAAAGATAATTGAAATTAATAATGTTATAGTGGATAAGGCTCTTGATTATTTAGTAGAAATTAAAGTGGAAGAGAAATGGAAGGATTTAAGTTATAAAGATATTGTTTATAAAAATAATGAGGAGATTATTAATTATTTAAAAGGTGATGATTTGCCAGTTTCAGCGTTTTTGAAGAATAAGGAAGGTATTTATGAAGGTGGTAGTACGAAGTATGAAAAGAGAAATATTACGGAGGTAGTACCTTTTTGGAAAAAGGAAAATTGTATTCAATGTAATCAATGTGCTTTTGTTTGTCCTCATGCGGTTATTAGGCCATTTTTAACGGAAAGTAATGATAATTCTATTAAGGCAGTACTTTCTAAGAGTAATATGGATGCAAATTATAAGATTGCTATTAGTTATGAAGATTGTACAGGATGTGGTTTATGTGTAAATGCTTGTCCTGGTAAGATGGGAAATAAGGCTTTATGTTTAATTAATTATGATAAGAGTAAATGTCGTCAAGAAGATTTTGATAATTTAGTTAATAATAATTTAAATATTAATTATAATTATGATGTTAAGAATGTTAAAAATATAATGTTTAATCGTCCAAAGTTTGAGTTTTCTGGAGCGTGTGCAGGATGCGGAGAAACACCTTATATTAAGAATTTGACACAATATGTGGGTGATGGTTTGGTTATTGCTAATGCTACAGGATGTTCTTCAATTTAT
Source organism: Clostridium sp. CAG:762 (assembly GCA_000432575.1). Classification (GTDB taxonomy): domain Bacteria; phylum Bacillota_I; class Bacilli_A; order RF39; family UBA660; genus CAG-762. The sequence continues at coordinate 71,601 of HF996829.1, read as the reverse complement.
GGGGCATCTTCGCCATCAACACCATATTCGGTGGCTTGGGCTAGTTCTCTTTTTGAAGATAATAGTGAGTATGGTCTTGGAATTGAGATAAGTTATCAAAAGAAGCGTGATGATTTAAGAGAATATCTTATGAATGCTAAATTTAGTAGAAAGAATAAGGAACTTGTTAAAAATTTATTAGATAATTATAATGATTATAATATATGTAAGTATGTTTATGATAATCTTGATTATGATAAATATTTAGAAGAGAATAAAGATTATATACTTCCTAAGACTGTTTTTGTTATTGGTGGTGATGGATTTGCTTATGATATTGGTTTTGGTGGTTTAGATCATGTTTTATCTACTGATAATGATATTAATATTTTAGTGCTTGATACAGAGGTTTATTCTAATACTGGTGGGCAGGCATCGAAGTCTACTTCTCTTGGGGCAATTGCATCTTTTGCATCTTCAGGTAAGACTAATTATAAAAAGGATTTAGCAAGAATGGCAATGTGTTATCCCAATGTATATGTAGCTTGTGTTAATATTGGTTATAATAAGGAACAATATTTAAAAGTACTTGATGAGGCTATTAATCATAAAGGGCCATCTTTGATTATTGCATATGCTCCTTGTATAGAGCATGGTATTAAAAAGGGAATGGGAACTGATTTAGAAAATGCTTCTTTGGCTACGAAATGTGGATATTTCTTAACTTTTAGATACGATCCTGTTACTTTAAATTTTACGCTTGATAGTAAGAATGTTGATTTTAATCTTTATGAGGAATTTTTAGGTAGTCAAAATAGATATAATGTTATTGAGAATAAAGAATTACTTCAAAAACAGAAGGTGTGGGCAAAGAATAGATATGATTATTATAAAAAATTAGAGGAAGAAAAAAAATGTAAATAATTTTAAATATTTGCATTTTTTTGTATTATTTAAATATTCAATAAATTTTTTTCTACATAGAATTTATGTAGGAAGTGGTTATATGGAATATTTAGTTGATTATTTAATTGAAATAGTACTTACAGTAACAACAACTTTAATTATTGCTATTTATAAGAGAATTAAAAAAATAATTAGTACAATTGAAGTTAATCGTGTATCTATTGTTGCCATCATTAAGAATATCTATGTTGACAAATACTACTTACACAAGAATAAGGGTTGTATTTCTTTAAACGAAAAAGAAACACTTAATAATTTATATATTGAGTATAAAAAATTAGGTGGTGATGGAATAATAGATGATATAAGAGATGAAATAGATAAGATACCTATCAAAAAAGATTGCTAAGGAGGTGATATAATGGATGTTTTAGTAACTCAAAAACTTTTAGATATTTTAATGATTTCTATTACTTTAAGTTCTGTTGTTATGGCTGCGATTCAAAAATGTAAAAGTTTGCCTTTTATAAAGAAAGAATGGCATATCTTTTTCTTGAATTTAATATTATCTTTTGGAATTGGAATACCTTTTGTATATAGTTTTTATGAGAAAGATTTAGTTATAAGTATATGGATTAGTTTGTTTAGTTTTATTGGGGCTCCTGGAATTTATAAGTTTTTGAAGAGTCAAAATATTATTAATTATACGCCTAAGAGTATGAGTGATGATAGTATTAAGGTGGATAAAGATAATTATATAGATAGGTAGAAAAAACTCTATGTAATAAGTTAATCTTATGTACATGGAGTTTTATTATGCTTTTTGATTTTGGCTTTCTAATTTGATATCAACTGTTTTTTCTTGATTATTTCTTATATATGTTAGTTTAATAGTACTTCCTACATTTTGTTTATAAAGCGTATATTTGAAGTAAGAAACACTTTTAATATCAACATTGTTTATTTTTGTTATTTTATCTCCAGCTTGTAAACCAGCCTTTTCTGCAGGTGAATTGTTTACTACTGATTCAATATAAATGCCTTCACTGGTAGAGGTAAACATGGTTTTTGCTTCATAGATACTAATACCTAGGTATGGTCTTTCGATAGTTTTTCCTTCAATTATAATGTTAGCATATTGTTCAGCGGTTTCTATGGGAATAGCAAAGCCCATGCCTTCGACAGCAGTACTGGCAAGTTTCATATTGGTGATACCTATTACTTCACCATTTGAGTTACATAGTGGACCTCCTGAATTACCTGAGTTAATGGCTGTATCAGTTTGTAATACTTCCATGATATATGTGTTCATTTTGTTATTAGTAACTTCAACTAGTCTGTTTTTTCCTGATAAAATACCACGTGTTACTGAATTTGAGTATATCTCGGCATCAAGTGGTGCACCGACGGCGAATAAGGTATCTCCTACTTTTAGGTTGACTGAATTACCAAGTGGTGCTATTTTGATTACTTTATCTTTATTTATTTTTAGTACAGCAATGTCTGAGTATTCATCACTTCCTACAATATTCGCTTTTATTTTTTCTTGATTAGTTAGAATTATTTGTATTTCTTCCGCTCCTTCAATGACATGATGGTTGGTTAGAATGTAGCCATATTGTTCATCGATTTTAAAGACAAAACCAGTTCCTGTTTGGTAAACTTGGTCATTTTTTAATGATTCTACGACGGTTACAGCATCATAAACTTTTTCAACTGCTTCTGCTATGCCGTTTTCAGTAATTGATACTTGTTTTTCAATTTTAGTTTTGTTAGTAACTAGATTTTTCATATAAAAGTTATAAAATAAGGCAAAACCAATAAGACATATTATTGTACTTGTTATTGCTCCAGTTAGTAATGTAATTATTTTTTCTTTGTTAATTATTTTTTTCATATAATTTCCTTCCTTGTCTTAAGTATTATAGTAAGTAATTATCAAAGGAATATGAATGAAATATGGGAAAAAATGTTTTTTTAAAAAATGCTTAGTTTGAACTAGGCATTTTTGAATATCTGCATCCACAGTAATTTTGTCTATATAAGTTATATTGCTTGGATAAAGTTATAGACTGTTTGTAGCCTTCATTTTTTTTGAAATCAGCATAAAGCCATTTAATATTATAAATATTTTCCAGTGATGAACCGATTTCATTAATTATTTTGGCATTTTTATGAGGACTAACTGTTAAGGTGGTAGTAAAGTAGTCGTAATTATGAAGTTTTGCTATTTGGGCAGTTTTTTCTAGTCTTAATTTAAAACATATTTGACATCTATTACCACCTTCAATACATTTTTCTAATCCTTTGATGGCTTCTTCGTATTTGTCATTTTCATAATCGCAGTCTATATAATCTAGTTTATTTTTTGTTTTTAATTCTTTTATTAATCTTATTTGTTCTTCTTTTCTTTTTAGATATTCTTCTTCAGGATAGATGTTAGGATTATAATATAAAACGGTGATATCAAAGTAATTACTTAGAAATGATATGACATAACTACTACAAGGTGCACAGCAACTATGAAGTAATATTTTTTTTACTTTGTTTAATTTTTGTATTTCTTCTTTACATAATAAATGATAATTTGTGTTCATAAAATCACCAAACATATTATAACATTTATTAGGTAAAATGCAATATTATTTTATTATATGGAAATACTTCCACTGATTAATTTAGATAGGATTTCGGCCATTTTCTCTTCTACTTGAATAAGTGGGGTTTCGGTCGATAAGATAATGACGCTTCCTAGGATATCTCCATTTAAAACAATTGAACTAAATGAGTAATAACCATATTCTTTGACGTTTTCTATTATTTCGACTTCTTTTTTTTGTCTTTCAACAAAACTGTCTCTTCTTTCAATACTGCGTTCTACAAAGGGACTGATGTTGTTATTTAAGTATTTTTTCTTTAGGTTACCAGATATGGCGATGACTTTGTTTAAGTCGGTTACTATGATGTTGTGTTTTACTACTTGATATATGGCTTCTGTGTATTTCGTGGCTAGTGATTCTAAGTTTTCAATGGGAGAGAATTTTTTTAGAATTAAGCATTCGTCATCAGTAAATATTTCTAAACCTTCGCCACTTTTGATGCGCATATTATTTCTTATTTCTTTTGGTATAACAATTCTACCTAAATCATCTACTCTTCTAATTACTCCTGTTGATTTCATATTTATTACCTCCAATACTAAATATTTTGCCAAGATTTAGTAATTTTATACTAGGATATATAAATTTATGAAATTATTTTTACGCACTATAACAGCGTAGCAAATAAAACCAAAAAAAACATTTACTTTTTATGGAAAATTGTGTAAAATAAATTTATGAAAAAACTTGTTATGGGAGTGATGTTATGAGGCGTTTTGAAAAAATAAGTTTTGCACAATTTAAAAAAGATATTTGTGATAACATTGATTTGTATAATGAATATGAATTACCAAAAAGGGCAACTTTGAAAAGTGCCGGTTATGATTTTAAGGTAATAGAAGATATTTCTATTAAAAAGGGTGAAATTTTGAAGATACCTACTGGTGTTAAGGTAAGATTAAATGATGATGAATTTCTTGGAGTGTATGTCCGCAGTAAAATGGGATGTAAATATAATATACGGATGTGTAATCAAGTAGGTATCATTGATGCAGATTATTATAATAATGTAAGTAATGAGGGTCATATTTTTGTGTTTTTACAAAATGAGGGTGATTTAGATGTTGTTATAAAAAAAGGTGAACATTTTGTACAGGGAATAATACAAAAATTTATGATATGTGATAATGAGGAGGTAGTTACTAAGACGCGTGAAGGTGGTTTTGGTAGTACCGATAGAAAAGAGGAATAGATATGAAAGAAAAATTTTATTTAACGACACCAATATATTATCCATCTGCTAATTTTCATATTGGGCACTGCTACACAACAATTATAGCTGATGCTATTGCTAGATATAAGAGATTAAATGGATATGATGTGTTTTTCTTAACTGGTACTGATGAACATGGACAAAAAATTGAAAAGAAGGCAATTGAGGCAGGTGTTAGTCCTAAGGAATATGTTGATAAAATCGTGGATAATGCAAAGGATTTATGGAAGAGTTTAGATATTAGTTATGATAAGTTCATTAGAACTACTGATAGTGAGCATGTTGCTTGTGTACAAAAGATATTTGAAAAGTTATATCAACAAGGAGATATTTATAAGGGGGAATATAAGGGTTTATATTGTACACCTTGTGAATCTTTTTGGACGGAGACACAGCTTAAGGACGGCAAGTGTCCTGACTGTGGAAGAGATGTACACGAGGTTAAGGAGGAAGCATACTTTTTTAAGTTATCAAAGTATCAAGATAGATTAGTTGATTATATTGAGTCTCATCCAGAGTTTATTCAACCTGTTTCGAGAAAAAATGAAATGATTAATAATTTTATTAAGCCAGGACTTGAGGATTTATGTGTATCAAGAACTTCTTTTAAATGGGGCATTCCTGTTACTTTTGATGATAAACATATAGTTTATGTATGGATAGATGCTTTATCTAATTATATTTCAGCTTTAGGATATTTAAGTCAAGATGACAGTAAGTTTAAAAGGTATTGGCCTGCAGATTTACACATTGTGGGTAAGGAAATAGTTAGGTTTCATACGATTATATGGCCTATTATGTTGATGGCTTTAGGATTAGAACTTCCTAAGAAGGTATTTGGACATGGTTGGTTAGTAATTGATGGTGGTAAGATATCAAAGAGTTCGGGAAATTATCAGGATCCTAGGGAATATATTGCAATGTATGGAATAGATGCGGTTAGATATTTTGTACTTAGAGAAGTACCTTTTGGAAATGATGGTAATTTTTCAGTTGACGCGATGGTTACTAGAGCAAATGCTGATTTGGCTAATGTTTTAGGTAATTTAGTTAATAGAACAATTGGTATGATTAATAAATATTTTGATGGTGTTGTTACTAATACAAGGTGTAGTGAAGAATTGGATAATGATTTAATAAAAGTTGCTTTGTCTTTAAGGGATAAGGTGGACAAAGATATGGATAAGTTGGAAGTATCTAGTGCACTTGAGCATATTTTTGACTTATTTAGAGCTTGCAATAAATATATTGATGAGACAATGCCTTGGATTTTAGCAAAGGAAGAAAATAAAAAGGATAGACTTGCTACAGTTTTATATAATTTAGTTGAATCTATTAGAATCGGTACAGTTTTTCTTAGTCCTTTTATACCAAGTGCAAGCGAAAGAATATTTAAGCAATTGAATACTGATATTAAAGATATGTTTTCAGTAAATGAATTTGGTGGTTATGTAAGTGGTGCTAAAGTTGGTATTGCCGATCCAATATTTCAAAGAATTGAAGTTAAATAGTTGACATAGACTTCTGTTAAATAAAAAAAGATATTGTTGTTTTGTTTACAATGTCTTTTTGTTTTGTTATAGTGGTTTTATGCGTTAAAATATGATATAGGGAGGAAAAAAATAATTTATGCCAAAAATATTTAGTGGTATTGATGGTTGTATTTTGTTTTTTGTAGTAACTTTGTTACTAGCTTTAATTTTAGTAGTAACTGAGTATTCAATTTTGGATTTATTTTATTTATTTGGTATGCTTATTTGTTTTTTATATTATTTGCATATTAGAAATTAACTTGTACTTAGGTATAGGTTTTTTTCTTGACTAAAGAATGTTTTGAAGTTATGCTTATATGGGAAGTGATTTTTATGTTTATTGATACACACGCTCATTTATTTGATGAATATTATAGTAATATAGAGGAAGTAATTGCTAGGGCTTTAGATAATAATGTTTTAAAGATTATTATTTCAGGATGTGATATTAAGAGTAATGTGGAGGTACTGGAAAAAGTTGGTAAATATGATTCTTTATATGGTACGATAGGAATACATCCTTTGAATTTGGATAATTTGGATAATAATTATATGAGTTTTTTGGAAGAAAATATTAGAAATGAGAAAATAATTGGTATTGGAGAAATTGGCTTGGATTACCACTATGAGGGAGCGGATAAGGAATTACAAAAAGATGTATTTATCCATCAAATAGAGCTTGCTATTAAATATGATATGCCTGTGATTATACATTCTAGGGATGCGACAGGGGACATGATGAATATTTTAAGAAGATATAATGGTAAATTGAGGGGGGTTATGCATTGCTATTCTGGAAGTGTAGAAACTGCTTTGGAACTTATAAAGATGGGCTTTTATTTAGGAGTAGGTGGTATAATTACTTTTAAAAATGCTAAGAATATAGTTGAAGTCATAAAAAAGATAGATTTAAAATATATTCTATTAGAAACTGATTCTCCTTATTTAACTCCTGAACCATATCGAGGAAATTCTAATGAACCTGCATATATTCCTTTAATTGCAAGGAAAATCGCGGAGATTAAGGGTATTAGTTTAGATAGCGTTATGAGTGCGACTAGTGGTAATGTGAAGATGATATTTGACAAATAGGTTCTTTTGTGGTAAAATTCTATTACTGAAGTAAGATATGCACGAAATGAATGGAAAAGTTTGGCATTTTCAGTACAATAATTAAGAGGTGAAAAAATGAGAAAAATAGTTTCCAAGTTTTTTTGGCCGGCTTTTGAAGTTGTGATTGCGGGAATTTTTGTGGTACTCGTAATGCCTAGAAATAAAGATGAGAAACTAGTGTTTACGGTAGAGAATAGTGATGCCGTAAAAATGATAGATACTACTTCTAAGTTTTTTGTTGATGATATTTTAATTGATACAGAAGATAAAAAAGAAGAGGTAGTAGAAGAAAAACAAGAAGAAGTAATATTAACGGATGAGAATAAACAAAATGAGGAACCTAAGGTAGTTGAGACTCCTAAGGTAGAAGAAGTCAAAGAAGAAGAAAAGAAAGAGGAAGAACCTAAGGTAGAAGAGAAGCCTGTAGTAAGGTATGATCCTATTGATACTTCTAATTATCCTGTTTTGAATAGTTATACGAATTTAGTTATGACAGGATATGGTTATGATTGTAGAGGTTGTACTACGGGTAAGACAGCATCTGGCTATTCAATAAGAGATACTATTTATTATGATGATCCAACGTTTGGAACACTTAGGATTGTAGCGATGGATAAGTCTATACCGATGTATTCAATTGTTAGAATTTCTAATATAAATGGTATGGAACCAATTTTGGCTATTGTTTTAGATCGTGGAGGCGGGATTAGTTTTAGTAAATCGATTCAAATAGATTTAGTTGTCGAGTCTGAAGCTATTGCTAAGACAACAATAGGTAAGAAGTATAATGTTACTTGTGATATACTTAGAAGTGGTAAATAGGCGCTAACTTAAGTTAGTGCTTTTTGTAGGTGAGATTATGATAGATAAGAATTTTAATTTTAGAAAGTCTTTGGGGCAAAATTTTTTAAATGATGATAATATTATTAATAAGATAGTTAGTTCTTTGCCAATAGATAAGGATACTTTAGTTATTGAAATAGGTCCTGGAAGTGGTGTTTTGACTAGTAAATTAGCGTATGTTGCAGGGAATGTTTTAGCTTATGAGATAGATACAAGGTTAGAGAGTGTGTTAAGAAATAATCTTTGTAGTTTTGATAATGTCGATATAAAGTTCCAGGACTTTTTGAAGGCTGATGTAGTAAAGGATATAAAAGAATATAATTATAGGAAATTATATGTGGTTGCTAATTTGCCCTATTACATTACAACACCTATTATTAATAAGTTAATAACTGATGCAATAGATGTTTCTTATATTGTCGTTATGATACAAAAGGAGGTTGCTGATAGATTTTGTGCTGTACCAGGGAATAAAGATTATAATTCTTTAACTGTTTATTTGAATTATCATTTTGAGGTTAAAAAGTTATTTGATGTTAGTAAGAATTCATTTATTCCAAAACCTAAGGTTGATAGTACTGTGATATGTTTAAAGAAAAGAGATAAGAAGCAGGAAGTTTGTGATTTGACTTTGTTTTATAAGCTTGTGAGAGACAGTTTTTGTTTTAAAAGGAAGAATTTAAGAAACAATTTGAAAGGGTATGATTTGCTGAAGGTGGAGGAAGTTTTAAAGAAGTATGGTTATGATTTATCTGTTAGAGCTGAGCAGTTGGATATAAATATTTTTGTTGAAATGGCTAATAAACTTAAAAATTAGTCTTTTTTTTTAATATGTGCATATGATTAAATGGGTGAGATAATGGACAAGGTAAATGAAATTGGTAGTAGTTTTAGTCATGGTATTACTATTGCAGAAAGGAAAAGCATTATAGTAAGTGGGGTTAAGAAGATAGAAAGTTTTGATAATGAGGAATTTTTGATGGAAACGACACTTGGTTATTTAGTTATTAAGGGAAGCGAATTGGAAATTATTAAGTTGGATACTTATCAGGGAAATGTTTCAATCAAAGGGCACGTTGATAGTTTGGGTTATTTTGAAACTAGTTCTTTAAAAAAGGAAAAGGAGAATTCTTTTTTAACAAGGTTATTTAAATAATGGAACTTTTGTTACAAATAGAATCTATATTGATGTCATTTGGATATGGTATTGTTTTCTTTATTTTAGTAAGTGTTAATTATAAGTTTTTATATTGTAAGGGACTTGTTTTAAAAATAATTATTAATATACTTTTTATTATTGTTAATGTAATCCTTTATTTTATGTTACTTAGGTTAGTAAATGATGGAGTGGTACATATATACTTTTTATTTTCTATTTTGGGGGGATATTTGCTGGCTAAGTGGTTAGGTGGTAAGATTAAAGGATAATTGACTCTCATGGGATAGTTTTGTTTATTTATCTTTGTATTATAAATTTAGTGCATTTTACGAAAAAAAACATAGTATATAATATAAAATTGAGGGTGAATATACATAATAATTCTTGAGTAACGGTTAAAAAGGTATAAAATAGAGGATAAATAAGGAATATAGATAGAATTAGTTGATGTGATTGTGGTATTGTTGATAAAATTTAGGGAAAAATTGTAAAATGTAAAGCAATAGTATACAAAACTAAATTGTGAATAATGTATGGAGGAGTTGTAGAAACTTTATAGTATTTTGTAATTGATAAGTGCTTTTTCTTTTTTTATATTTATTGATTCTTAAGTAGTGTTTTTGTAGCCGAGCAATGTACACTACAGATGTACAAAAATGTTGAGTTAATATTTTATGGTTAATTTGGTTTTAACAAAAATTTTATTATTACATAGACTAATATAGGTGATAAACATGGATAAATCTTTAGTAGGTATTGTAATTGATCCTGGTCATGGAGGTAGTGATTCGGGTGCTTTGGGAAATAATTTGAAGGAAAAAGATTATAATTTGATGATATCTAAGTATATGTATGATAGGTTTAAGGAACTGGGGATACCTGTTGCATTGACGCGTGATAGTGATAAGACATTGGCTCCAAATGAAAGAACTAATTTGGTGTTGGATGCGTTTGGTAACAATCCTAATGTGGTTGTGGTGTCTAATCACTTGAATGCAGGGGGTGGCGATAGTCATTGTGTAACGAATGTATAACAATTAAAGCCAAATAAAATAGAAAGAAATGAGGAAAATTATGAGCATTAGTTACACTAGAATTGGTGATTATTTATTACCAAATTTGAAATTAGAAGTATAGTCATTGTGTAACGAATGTATAACAATTAAAGCCAAATAAATATAGAAAGAAATGGAGAACTGTTATGAATATTAGTTACACTAAGAGTGGTGATTATTTATTGCCAGATTTAATATTAGAAAATAAAAAACAATATAATATAGGAAAATATGGGTTATTAAGATTAAATTATATTAAGAATTACAAATTAGGATTATATTTTGATTTACTTGTTAGTGATACATTAAATGAATATCTTCATAATGTTGATACTATTGTTATGGAGATGGTGAAGAAGTTAATTAAAGACCTAGCTGAAAAAGAAAATATTACTGAAGAATTAAAAAGTAGTAATAAAATGTTATGGATAGGTAAAATGAATAATATAAAAAATATGGTAGAAGAAATAGTTTTAAAGGAGTATATCTATGTGTGATATAACTGATAAAGAATTTGAAGAAATATATTTGCCTTTCTATAACAATGTTAATGATTATTTAAATAAATATGTTATACCTGATTTAGTAGTATTTTATTTAGCAAATTCATATAGTAGATATTGCTTATCAGAATATAATTTAATAAATCATATTAACTCTGCTGTAGATATATTTAATTGTAGATGTGATATTAGTAGACTTATACCTAAGATAAAAGAAATATTAAAAATAAAATATAATTTAGTAATAGTAAAAGATAATCCAATGATATTGAAGAAATATTATTAAAAAGTAGAACTCTGTCAGATGAAACTGATAGAGTTTTTAAATGTGAATTAATTGGTTTGGGAGTAAATTTATTGTCTAGCAAGCAATGAATTTGTACTCCTGTACGAAATTCTATTGTGGGAATACTCCCAAAACCTATTTTGAAAATTAAAATTTGTAATTATTTCAATGTCAAAATTAAAAAATTGTCGAATTGTATGATATAATATTATTGAGTTAAAACTTTAGGAGTGAGAGTGTATGAAAGAAAAATGTGGTGTAATTTATATATTAACTAATCCATCATTTCCAGAATATATCAAAATTGGATATGCAGATGATGTTGAACTAAGAGTAAAACAATTAAATAATTCTGAAGCGGTTCCTTTTTCTTTTCATATTTATGCAACTTTTGATGTAACTGAGAGATTAACTGATATAAAATTACACAAATTCATAGATACTATAAATCCAGAATTAAGAAGTAAAGAAAAAATAGGAGATAAAATTAGAGTAAGAGAATTCTACCATATGAGTCCAGAAGAAATGTATTCTGCATTTGAAAGTATGACTGAAATAAATGGAACAACTGATAGACTTCATCTATGGAAAGAAACAGCAAAGGAAATAGAAGATAAGAAAGATGCTTTAATGTTGTCAAAAAATAGACATCATTTTAAAAATATTAGTTTTCATTCAAGTTTAACTGGAAAAGATTATTATTCTAAAACAAATGAAGATGGAACTTTAGGTATATATGAGAAAAATACGGATATTGAGGTACCAAATAATTCAAATCCATCAAAACGTCAAATATTATATTCAGCACTTGAAGACCTAGGTGGAGATGTATCTAGTGAAAATACTTTATATCAATTAGAACATAAGTTAGAAAAAATTTTAGTTAGTAGGAAGTGATTATATGCCAAAAAGAGAAATGCTAAAGAAAGCAAAAGAATCAAAAAATGATGAGTTTTATACATTATATTCAGATATACAAAAGGAGGTTAATGCATATTTAGAATATAATCCTAATTTGTTTAGAGACAAAATAGTTTTACTTCCGTGTGATGATCCAGAATGGAGTAATTTTACAAAATTTTTTGCACAAAACTTTGAAAGGTTTGGATTAAAAAAACTTATAAGTACTAGTTATGCAAATGATAAAAAAGAAAATGTAATGGTTCAGCTATCGCTTTTTGAAGAAAAATCTCCAAAATTTGATAAAAATAAAACTAAAACACATGGGAAGGTATTTATTTTAGATAGAGATGAAAACAATTCAGGAAGAATAGATATTGAAGATTTAAAGTGGGATTATCTAGAAGGTGATGGTGATTTTAGATCTGAAGAAGTAAAAAAACTTCGCAATGAAGCTAATATAATAATCACTAATCCACCATTTAGTTTATTTAGGGAATTTTTATCGTGGGTAGTAGAAGCAAACAAACAATTTTTATTAATTGGCAATATTAATTGTATATCATATAAAGAAGTATTTACTTTGATAAGAACGAATAGAGCATGGTTAGGCAATGGAATGGGTAGATGGATTTCGGGATTTATTGTCCCAAAATCATATGAATTGTATGGTACAGAAGCACGCATAAATGAAGAAGGACTTAGAATAGTTTCTACTAATAATTGTTTATGGCTTACCAATATAGAACATGGAAGGAGACATCAACCATTACAATTAATGACAATGGAAGATAATTTAAAATATAGTAAACATAAACAAATAAGGGAACATGGATATCCAAAATACGATAATTATGATGCTATTGATATTTCTTTTACAGATTCAATTCCGGCAGATTACAAAGGTGTTATGGGAGTTCCAATTACTTTTTTGGATAAATATAATCCAGAACAATTTAGGATTGTTGGACTTCTGGCATCAGCTGGATATGATGCTTTTATTGTCGGCATTCCATTTAAAGGAGAAAGACTTGCATGTCCATTAATAAATGGTAAAAGAGTATATGCTAGAATATTAATAGAATTTAAGGAGGTAAATAATGAAAACAATATTGAAAACTGATTTAACTGTTAGAGATATAAATGAAGGATTTGTTTATAATGAATATGAAGGAAAAGGCTTATTTGGATGGGGTGGAAAATTAACAATTCAACCTGAATATCAAAGAAACTATATTTATGCTGATGGAAAAAGGGATGTTGCTGTAATTAATTCATTATTAAAAGGTTATCCACTAGGTTTATTATATTTTGTTAAAGTTGGAGAAGATAAATATGAAATTTTAGATGGGCAACAAAGAGTTACTAGTTTTGGAAGATTTATTACAGATAAATTTGCTATTAAAGATGAACATTGTATGGAGCAATATTTTGATGGACTGGCTAAAAATTTACAAGATAAGATTCTTGATTCACAGTTAACAATTTATATTTGTGAGGGTGAAGAATCAGAAATTAAAGAATGGTTTAAAACAATTAATATTGTAGGTGTTCCACTAAATAATCAAGAATTATTAAATGCTATTTATTCTGGACCTTTTGTAACTATGGCTCGTGAAGAATTTTCTAATTCTCAAAATGCAAATATTCAAAAATGGAGCGCATATATAAAAGGTGATGTAAATAGGCAAGAATATCTTGCAACAGCTCTTAATTGGGTAAGTAAAGGTAATATTGATAGTTACATGAGTCAACATAGATTTGATACTAATATTACAGAATTAAGAACATATTTCAATTCTGTAATAACTTGGGTATCAACTGTATTTAAAGATGTAAAATCAGATATGAGAGGTCTTGAATGGGGAAGATTATATGAAACATATCATAACAATTCATATGATCCTAATAAGGTTTCTGAAATATTATGTAAATTATATGCTGATCCACAAGTTAAAGATACTAAAGGTATATGTGAGTATATATTAGGTGGATGTAAAGATACTAAACTTTTGAATATTAGAGTATTTGATGATAATACAAAGCGAGTTGTATATGAAAAACAAACTCAAGATGCAAAATTAAAAGATATAAGTAATTGTCCATTATGTGCAATAGGAAATGATAATAATAAAAATAGAATTTGGGAATTAAAAGAAATGGATGCAGATCATGTTACTGCATGGAGTAAAGGCGGATCTACAGATATAGATAATTGTCAAATGTTATGTCAGACACATAATAGAGCAAAGGGAAATAAATAATTTTAAAGCGCTAGTACAGGCTTACACTTGTTTAAGTTTTTGTATTGCGCTTTTTATGTAGTGGAGGTAGTATAAATGAAACAACAATGGTTAAAATGTGATATGCATATGCATTCATATTATTCAAAAAGTAAGGATAAAACTAGAGTAAAGCAAATGAGTGCTAAGGATTATGTGGATGCTCTTTTAGATAAGGGGATAAACATTTTTAGCATTACTGATCATGATGTCTATTCATCATCATATTATGATGATATTCGGAAATATATTATAGACAAACCAATTGAAATAATAAATGGAACTGAATTAGATGTTTATGTAAATGATAAAGATTTTTTTCAAATGGGAGTTTATTTCGATAACAATCTAGATGGAAATAGATTGGAAAAAATATTGAATGATCTTTATAAGAATGATAATAAACCAAAATTTCACGAAATAATAAATTGTATTGTACAATTAAAATGTAAAATAATCCTTGTACCTGAAGGAAATAAAGCAAGAGGTATTTTAAGTATATTAGATAAAATATCAATAGAAGAGTCTAATGATATAAATAAATATGCAATGTACAAAATATTTAGTGCTTTTGATGTTACAGCCTCTTTTAATGAAAGGTCATGTGATAATTGGGCGTTAGGGTTTTATGAACAAACTCAAGCGTTTGAAAAAAATTTAAAAGATAAAAGTGAAAAAGAAAAGAAATTCATTATATCTGAAATAAGGAAAAAGATAAATGATAAAAAGTATGAAATAGCAGATAAGGATTGTAAAAAAATATATGATTATATAATAAATTATGGTAATTATTTTAGTTATTTTAAATTTAGTGATTGGCATAATGCTGAACCATATAATCCACAAATATATAATTATATTTTTGGCTCATTGGAATACTTTTTTGAAACATTTGAATTAGCTGTATTAGATCCACAATCGAGAATTATTAAATCTGCTGAAGAACAAATACCAATTCCTCCTAATATTATTAGTAGTATTTCTTTTGAACTTAATGGTAAAAACAAGGATATTAATTTTTCGCCTGGTTTAAATGTAATAATTGGAAAAAGAGGAAGTGGCAAGTCATTACTATTAGCAATAATTGAGAATTTAAATAAATCTAATAATAAAATAACAACAGATTATAAAAATTTTAATATTAAAAACGTTTTGGGAATTGATTATAATGGAATTAAAATTAATCCTGGTCAATTATCTTCACTTGCTGTATTAGAACAAGATAAGATTTCTGAAATATATAAAAATCCTGATATTGCTAATAAGCAAATATCTTCATATTTTCCTAAAATAGATGATTATGATTTATCATATATTAATCAAATAATAGATATTGCTAAAAATGTAAAACCAATTGATATCAATTATAAAAATATAACATCAATTTTAAAGATTTTAAAAGATAAAACTGACTATTATACATATGATACTTATGCAGAAATAAGCAGTGACTCAGTATCTATTAAAATAAATAGTCTTTCAAAATCTCTAAATGAATTAGTAAAAGAATTTGAAAATTATGGATTAAATATTGATGAATTAAAAAATATTAATAGTACAATAATTGAAAAATATAGTGAATACAAATTTTTACTTGATAAATATAGTGAAGTTGTAAAAAATAGTAATGAGAGAACAAACAAAATTATAAGTGAAAGAGATGAATCTAAAAAAATAATACAAGAACAACGAAAAAATTTAAATAGTATTATTAATATAATAAAAAGAAATTTTAAAATAATATTAGATTCTAAAAAGTTAAATTATTTACTTGATAATTTTAAACAAGAAAGCCCTGTTATAAAGAAATATGTTAAAATGCCATATTTATTTACAACTTCATATGAAGTACCAGATAATCTTATTGATACAATTTATGAAAAAATAGCAAGTACAATTTCGAAAGTAAAAAGTGATTCAAGTGATTTTAGTTTAATAATGAAGTATATTAATGGAGAAAGAAATCTAAAAGCTAATATCAACAGTTTATCCGCAGAATTGTCAAAATTCATACAAAATGAAATATTTCAACCTAAAAAAGAGTTTTTTAAAATTAATTCAAAAATAAATATTGATGATATAAAGGTAAAAAAGGATTTGTTTGAACAAATTGATAAGAGAACTATTACTGATTTATCAAAGGAATCTCCAGGAATGAAGTCGGTAGCATATTTAGATATGTTATTTGAACTTAACGAATTAATATTACTATTTGACCAACCTGAAGATAATATTGATAATGATTATATTAGTCAAAAGCTAGTTTCAATAATAAAAGAAAAGAAAAAAATTAAGCAATTAATTTTTGTAACTCATAATCCTACAGTTGCGGTATATGGTGATGCATTTAATTATATATTTGTGACTAATGATGGTGAAATAGATTATAAAAATTATTTAATAGAATCGCAGGATGATAAAGAAGAAATAATGAATATTTTAGATGGTGGTAGAAAATCATTTTCTAATAGAAATAAAAAATATGGAAATGTGTTAGGAGAAGAGGAATATGGAAATAATTAAAGAACAAGATAATATAAAACTATATCATGATAAAAATCTTATTGAAACATATAATTTTTCGAAAGATATAGATTTTAAAGAATTGGTAAAATTTTTGTTAAATGAAAATTTAAAGAGTAAATACACAATTAACAAAGAATTTGATGATAAAACTCCAGAAGAAGAAGGGCTTGTGTCATTAATAAAAGATATTTTAAATGATTATAATACTAAGGTAGATGAATATAATAGTTTTGTAAAAAGTCAGCAAGAAAATAATGATGGTATTTGAGTTGACAACACTCAAATTAGTGTTAATGATTTTTAACAAATAAAATAATTTGTCGGATATTGTCTAACGATTACATATTGAAAATACAATAATTAGTGTTATAATTAAACTAGTCATACGGGAATGTGACTATTACATATAAACATATATAAATATAAAATAGTAAATATTAAAAAGAAATTAGAAAGCTTTATTATACATTAAAGAATAATGTATAATAATTAATCAGTGAAGAACTGAATACATATTAATCCAACAAAAAAGATTGGAAATATTCCCTTATTTTTGTTGTGGACTAATGTGTTCAGTTCTTTTTATGTGTTCCTAAAAAGACTGGTAAAGAAAGGAGGATAATATGGAACTACTAAACTTGATAATCTTATATTGGAGAAATAATGGAAAAAGAACCATTTATAAGTTTAGTATTACCAGAATCAGTATTAGGAGATAATAGATTAACTTACTTTGAGAGAATATTATTAATAGACATTGTGTCACTATGTAAGAAAAATGGCTATTGTTGGCCTACTAATAGATATTTTATGAAGAAGTTTGATTGTACCAAACCAACTGTATCAAAGAGTATAAGTAGTTTATCAAAAAATGGATATATTGATATAGAAATTAATAATAGTGAAACAAATAATTCAAAGAGGATAATAAAATTATCCGAGGTATTAAAGAAAAGAATAACAAGTATTCAAGGAAATATTAATACTAGTATTCAAAATAATTTTAACCATTATAATAAATATAATAAAAATAAAAAAGATATATTAGATAAAATTTATTATGTGGATGAATTTGGTGTTGAATACTGGCATGGTGAACCTATTGAATCAAAAGAAGCAACTAAGGAAGAACAAAAAGAGATGGAGAAAAAGCTAGAGAGTTTTAAAGAAATGGAGGAAGATATAAATTGATAAAGACACTCATATACTTAAATGAGGTGGCTTATGTTTAATATAATAGAAACTTTCAAAGATGATTCTCCTAATTTCTATGAACTGGTAATTAAATTTATTAAAAGTAAGGTAAATAGTGATTGATACAATGTGCCAAATTAAATTTGTATGGTATAATTTAATTGGCTTTAGTTGTTATACAACAAGGAAAGGAGAGTAAGCTTGTATAACACTTTAAATGTGATGCCAGATTACTACAAAGCAGGAATTTATATAAGATTATCAGAAGCTGATGAAGGCAAATCTTACGAATCTGAAAGTGAGAGTGTCCTTAATCAAAGAAATATACTAATGAATTTTATCAAAGAAAAAGGATTTATTTTTGTAGATGAATATGTAGATGATGGATATTCTGGTACTACTTTTGATAGACCAGGATTTCAGAGATTAATTGAAGATATTAAAGCCAAAAGAATTAATCTTGTAATAGTAAAAGACTTATCAAGATTAGGTAGAGATCATATTTTAACAGGATATTATGTTGAAACCTTCTTTCCAGAAAATGGAATAAGATTTATTTCTATGTTGGAAGGATACGATAATGCGATTAATCAAGCAAGTAATGATTCAGCAACATGGTTATTTGCTTGTAATGATTATTATAGTAAACAAAATTCTATTAAAATTCGTAATGTTTTAAATGACAAAAGGAGAAATGGTAAATTTATTGGAAGTGCTCCAAGTTATGGATATTTAAGAGATCCAAATGATAAAGGGCACTTAATACCAGATCCAGAGTATGCATGGGTAGTAAAAAAGATATTTGAAATGGCTTATAACGGTGTAGGACTTTCTGAAATAACCACTTATTTGAATGATAATAATATTAAAACACCTAGTAGTTTGAAGAAAAAGAATCCTAATTCAAAAGCTAAATATAATCCTATGTGGACTATTTCTTCTGTTAAAAAGATTTTAAAAAATCAAATGTATGTTGGTGATATGGTACAAAGTGTACAAACTAAAGTATCATATAAATCCAAAAAGAAAAAATCATTACCGAAAAGTAATTGGGATATAGTTAAAAATACCCATGAACCACTAGTAGATAGATTTATATTTGAAAGTGTTCAAAATAATATTAAAAGAACTACTAAAACTATTATTACTAAGAGAGAAAAAAGACTATTTGAAAATTTATTATATTGTAAGGAATGTGGCAATACTTTAACAATTTCTTATAGAAAAAATCATGATTATTGGACTATTAATTGTAATAGATATTCAAGAGATCCTAAAAGAAGAATGTGTGAACCTCATTTTAGTCCGTATGATAAATTAGAAGAAGCATTGCTAGAAGTTATTAGAAATACTTGTAAGAAGTATTTAAATAAATTAGATATATCAGAAATATCTAAAAGTATTAATAAAAAAGATAATAGTGAAGTTAACAACAATATAAATGATTTGCGAAAGCAAGAAAAATCATTAATTAGTAAGTTAGATATGTTATATCAAGATAAATTTTATGGCATAGTATCTGAAGAAATGTATTTAAGAATTTCTAGAGAAACAGAAAATTCTCTAGTTAGAATAAGAGAAAAAATTCAAAGTCTACAAGATTCAAAAGAAGAAAAGAAAGTTAATAAGTCAGAAATAAAAGACTACGAAGATAAAATAAAAAAATTAATTGATATAGATAATCCATCAAGAGAATTAATTGGGGCTTTAATAGATAAAATTATTATAGATAAAGATAGAAACATAGAAATTATCTATAAATTTAGTATACTGAATAATTAGAACTTTGTCGTAACTTGCGACAATGTGTACATAAAATAATTGATAAACTACTTATACAAATGTTGAAAAAAGAACAAATATTTGATATAATATATACAGCAAAGGAGGTATCTTATGAATCAAGATAAAATGCATTTAGTAAATAAAATGTTTAATAATGAAACAATTAGAACTGTTTGGGATAAGGAACAAGAAAAATATTTTATAAGTGTTGTTGATTTTGTTGGAGTTATTTCGGAAAGTAAGGATAAGCAAGCCTATTGGAGAAAACTTAAGCAACGTTTAAAAGAAGAAGGAAATGAAACCGTGACAAATTGTCACGCTTTAAAATTAAAAGCACAAGATGGAAAATATCGTATGACTGACGTTGTTGATATTGAAGGAATGTTTAGAATTATTGAATCAGTTCCTAGCAAGAATGCAGAAGTGTTTTGTATAAAATGACATTGAATAAAAATATACAAGATATACTTTATTTTAAAGGAATTGTTGATTTTTATAAAGATTATGTAAAACTAGATATTACTGATAAAAAAGATAATCAAAGCAATTGGAGTGTTATAGTATCAGTTTTAAGATAATTAAAGTGTCGTGTTCTTGTAATCATATAATTCAATAAATAAGTATGATTGTAAAAGTAAAAATATTAATTTTGATTAGTTGCAATGTAAGGTATGTTTAATTACATATCTTTTTTTGTTGTGTAAAAAAGAAAGGAGAAACAATATATGAATTTAAATTATGCAATATTTAGAAGTGAACCTATTATGACTATACCTGATTTAGCACAAATAGGATCACATAATAAACGTGAAAAGAAAGTATATCAATCAAATAAAGATATAAAAATAGAATTAAGTAAGAATAATATAGAACTTGTTCCATTAAATGTTAAGTATGTTAAAGGTTTTGATGAATTAACAAAAGAATATAAAAAGGAACACAATGAACGAATGAAAACTGAACGAGCTGATAGAAAGAAAAGATATCACGAAATGTTAAATAGTTCAAGAAATTGTGTTGCTGATGAATTAGTTATGACTGCGTCACATAATTTCTTTAAAGATATGTCTAGAGAACAAATAAAAGATTGGGCAGATACTTGTATGGAATTTGTTTATAATGATTTAGGCTATAAGAAAGAACAAATACTTTATGCAACTGTCCATTTAGATGAAGAAATACCACATATTCATTGTGTTGTTGTTCCACTTGTTAAGAAATTAGATAATAGGACTAAATCTGAAAGATATACTATATCTAAAAAACAATATATCAAAGATAAATTACAATTATCTCAATTACAAGATATGTATCATAAAAGACTAACTGAAAAAGGTTATGATTTAGAACGAGGTATTAAAGGTAGTGATAATCAGCATATTAAAATAAAGGAATATAAAAAACTTACTAAAAAACTTAATCAAGAATTAAATGTAAGAAATGATAGAATTGATAAAGCAATGGCTGATTTTGAAGAAAAAATGAAAACTACTAAACAAACACTTATTATTGATAAAGATTTTGTTAAAGTTAAAAAAGATACTTTTGATAGTATGAATAATGTTATTAGTGAATCTAAAAAAGTAATGGAATTACAACCTAAACTACAAACAATATTTAATGAAGTTGATAGTTATGCTAATAGTTATAAATCACTTGAAAAAGAAAATCAAAAGTATAATAAAGAAATTAGTAAATTAGAATATGAAAATCAAAATCTAGAACAAGAAAATAGAAGTTTAATGTATAGATTAAATGAACTATTCCAATTATTAAAGAAGTTTTTAAGGAAACTATTACAACGAGGTAATGACTATACTAAAGATGAAACTGCTGAAGTTGTTAAAGATTGTTATGACAATAGTGAGTTTGATATGAGAGATGTTGTAAGAATATCTAAAGGAACAACTAATCAAGATGAATTATTTGAATATGTTGAAGCACCTGATTATTACAAAGAAAGAGTTAGAGATTATGATGAAGGTGAATATGATAAAGATGATTTTGATTTAAGTAGATAAAATTAAAAAACACTCTTGATTTTTTTAATTGTTTGAGTGATAAATAAAAAGACAAGAAAACGAGATTAAACCTAATTTAATCACTCATATTGAGGTTTTAAGGTAAAGCTTAATCTCTTATCTGTTCTTTGAAATAAAGTGCCTTAAATGGCAAATTAGGAAGGTGGAAGATTTATGCTATTAGAAAATAATACAGAAAGGGTAATGAATTTAGTTGATATTATTGATGATTTAAATGGGATTAATAAGGTTAGATTAGCAATACATATACTTGAAGAAAATTGTTTTTCTACTAAATATGACGAAAGTTTCATTAGATTATTAAAAGAAGTATTAGGAATATTAGATTCAAATTATAAAAAAGTAATAACTAACTTTGCTAAATATAAAAACTTATTATTTATATCAGCTAAATATATGGAATTATCATTATTAGAAAAGCAAAATTTTTTAGTAGAATTATTATTTAAAATCTTTCAATATGATTTTAATGATGAAGAAATAAATATTATAATTAACCAAAAATTAAATGTATATGATTATTATTATTCATTAAATTTATTATAGTTTTCCCTGCTTTTAATACAAATCAGTTGGATTTGCTTGACATTCTAGTTAATTTATGCTATTATATTAAACGATTTTCTGAAGGGGGAAATATTATGGAAAAAATAACTAAAACTTATGTTGAGAAAATTTACAGAGGTCTATTATTTAGTGAATCTTCAATAAAAGAAGTGACTGAAAGAAATCCTATGCAAATTGAAAATGATGGTAAAATGCAAGGATTCCGTTTTTACGACAAAGAATATGTTGTAGATGGTGAAAAAACTTATGATGGTGAAAAATCAAATTATTCTAGATGGATTTATTTTGGAAAAAGATATAGTTTAGATGAAATTAAAGCAAAATATGGAAATAATCCAGATTATAGAATTCTAATTAGCAACATGAAATGTAATGGTTATAATTATGTATGCCATACTCAAGCAGGTTCTTTCTTACCAATGGAAGAAGGAGATATGACTTTTGCTGAATATATTGCAAAACATAGCAAAGAAAAAAATGCTATTAGAATGTTTGAAAACCTAAAAAAACATATTGGGGAAAGAATTTCATATAAAGCTTGGTGGTACGGAGTTGAGCAAAATGAAACTGATACATTAAGAAATGTAAATTATTTTTCAAATATTGAAACAGAACATTCTGGAATACCATTTATAGGCTATGGTTCTGCAATTTCATCTATAACATTAGAAGAAACTGGCGAAGAACTATATTCTAATCCATATATAGAATATGGCTATGATAGAAGAAGCCCAGAAGATATTGAAGATTCAAAAAGAAAATTCTTTGGTGATGTTATTGTTGATAAGCAAAGAGATAGAAGATTAAAAGCCGAAGAAGAAAGAAATAAAGCAATAGAACGTGCAGATTTAGCAGCTAAAAAAGCTAAATACACATTAATGAAAGAGGGATTAACTTTAGTTAAACCTGAAACAGCAGAAGAATGGTTACAATTTGCTGATAATAATAGTAATGATGGTTATTCAGTATTTGTTGTTAAAGCAACTATTTCAATGATGAAGAAATTTGAAGAAGGTATTTCATTTGAAGAAGCTGAACAACAAGTATACAATGAAGAGTTAGGATTAAGTGGATTTATGGCTGGAGCTACTGCAAATGCTCTATCACATTTTGCAAAACAAGGTGAAGAATATAGAAAATATTGGAATAAACAATATGGTATTGAAGATTCAGAAGAAAAAGGAACTGTAAATCCTGCTGTATTAACAATTAGGAAAAAATAGTTATTTATTTAAATTAAACAGATTAATTGATAAAGTTAATCTGTTTTTAAAAACTATAATTCCATTATAGTAACACACTACCAAGTCGGCATAATGCCAACTAGGAATAGTGTGCCAAAGGAGATCCTTTAAAAACCCAATAAGCACCAATACTGTAAACTATCGTAAAAAGTATTGGTGCCTTTTTTATTTTGTCTTATGACTTCATAAAAAAGAAAAAAGTCTACTACTTTCATTGCTAACGCAACAAAACGTAATATCCTTTTTTATACAAAAAATAACCTAATACCAATAATGGTAAAAGGTTATTTTTCTTTGAAAATACTCTCGTATTTTCTTTGTATTTCTGATAAAAATCTTTCAATAGAATTTGCCTTATCTAATAATTTTTTATCAATATCTTTCTGTTCTTTTAAATAATTATGTATATCTTTAAAATATTCTTCTGTATCCATTGCTATATGTCTTTTTAATTCAATGGTATTTTCGGCATTTCTAATTTCTTCTTTAAATTCTTTTATTTTCTTATCATACATTTCATAGCTAACAATAATTTCATCTTCACCATATTTTATTGTTTCTTTTGAATATCCTACAAGTTTTGCAGATTTAGTAAAAGGAATACCTAAATATTGTTCTAATCCTTTTAATACAATAATTGATGGCTTAACTCTATAACCACTCTCTATATTATTTATTTCAGTATGACTTAAATTAAGTAGGTTAGCTAGTTTCCTTGCAGATAATCCTTTTTCTTTTCGTGCATTTCTTACTAATTCTGCAAGTGTCTCATCAGATTTTTTTTTATTTAACATTCCTAATCATCTCCTCTGACAACTTAATTATATAACAAAAAATAGAAATATGCAAGAAAAAAACGGAAACAGGGTTGACAATATAATATTTATGATGTATTGTCGGATTATGGAAACTTAATTTCCAAAAAGAAAGGAGGACAAGATATGAATGAGAAACTTAAAACATCTAGATATATCAAACCACAAGATATGGGAAGATAAGAATATCAAACCTAAAGCAAAAGAAATATTTGCATATCTATATGCAGAGGGATTTGAAAGAACTATCTCACATCTAAATGTAGGAGATATTCAACAGACAGTTCGAATAAAAAACAAAGGACTAAGAAAAATCTTAGAACAATTACAAAATAATAATTATCTAAGATTCAAAGAATATCATACAGGAATGTATGAGTATCACATTTGCTAAAGAAGACACATAGATAGTCGTTAGCAAATAAGGTTCAGTAAGATTGGAGGCTTATGTTAGAACCTATCTTATAGAAATATGAGATGAACTAGTTTGAAGTAAAACATATTTCAAAGAACTAAACAAAAAGAATAAAAGGGATTGAAATATGTATTATATGTTTTACTTCAAGCAACCATTAAAGATGTGTTTATTTCACATTGTGTATTTATTTTAAGTCGTTTATTAATTGTTATGGCTTGTAATATGTGTTTACAAGTTTTTTTGTTGCAAAAAATTAAAGAAAAGGAGAATGATATTATGGATTTAACTAATTTAAAATATATACAAGTACCGATGGTAGTTTTACTAGATGAAGTTTTATCTTCTACTACTAAACTATTAATGGGCTTAATAACAACTTTATCAATGAAAGATGGATATTGTTATGCAAGTAATAGATATTTAAGTAATTTATTAAAAGTATCTAAAAGAACTATATCTAGTTCAATAACAACTTTGAGAAGAAATAATTATCTTAAAATTGATAATGACGATAGTGCTAGAAAAATATATTTAGCAAATATCTTCTAGATTAAATAGCAAGATACTGCCTATATGTATAGCGAATAACTTCTAACAGAATAAATAATATTAATAAATAATTATAATAAATAATATAAGTTTAAAATTATTTAAATAATTTAAATTAATTAAACGAAAGGAAATGATATATGAATGTAGATTTAAATGAAATAATTATATCTGGAACAATTAATAATATAATGGATAATAATCAAGATTATATTAAGTTTGGATTAACCACTCTTAAATATGATAAAAGAAAAGTATATTCTAGTTTAAATATTAACCGAAATCTTTATGAAATATATAAAGATTTTTTTGTTAAAGGGACTAAAGTATTTATTAAGGGTTATCTTAATTCTTATAGTTCTAATAACAATATTAAATTATTTATAACTGTTTTAGATATAGCAAATAATGAAGATGAATTAATAAATGGTAGAAATGGTCCACATATTAGAGTGGATCCTGATGGTGTAGAAGTTTGGAATGGAAAACGAGAAGAAACAATACCACCTATTGAAGAAGAAAGATTAGAAATGGAAGAATTGTTAAAACCTTATAGATGAAATTAACGGAAAGGATTTGAGATTAGTTATGAAAATGAAGTTTAAAAAATAATAAAAAGAAAGGGGGTAATTTTAACTATGAAAGAAGATGATAACAAAGAAAAGATATTAACACAAATAGAAATAGATAATATTATTGATGAAACAATTAATTTATCTATAATATCAAAATTATTAAAATTAGAATTAATTAATGAAAAACAATTTTATGTGTTGAAAGAAAAAATTAAAAGTTTTTATTAATGACTATAGAATTAGTCAAAAATTTAGTATAATAATTAATGAGAACACGACTGCAAGTTCAAAAAAAATAAAAGTGAAAGTGAGGTATTAAATGGCACAAGTTGAGATTATTGCAGCTAATCTCAAAAATAATATTAAAAATTCCGTTAAAAGAATAATTAAAAAAGTTTGTGCTTATGCAAGAGTAAGCACTGATTCCGAAGAACAATTAACAAGTTATTCTTCACAAATTAATCATTATACGAATTATATTAAATCTAATCCAGATTGGGAATTTGCTGGTGTATATGCTGATGAGGGTATTAGTGGAACACAAGTTAAGAAAAGAACAGAATTTATGCGAATGATAGATGATGCTTTAAATGGTAAGATAGATATTATCATAGCAAAGTCTATATCAAGATTTGCTAGAAATACACTTGATACTTTAAAATATGTTAGATTACTTCGTGAACATAATGTAGATGTATATTTTGAAAAAGAAAATATTCATACTCTAGAATTAGATAGCGAAATGTTTTTAACACTTTATAGTGCATTTGCACAAGCAGAAAGTGAATCAACATCTCAAAATGTTCAAATGGGTATGAGAGCCAAAATGAAACGTGGCGAAATGAATGGTATTGCTAGAATATATGGATATGTTTGGAATAAAGAAACAAAAGAACTTGAAATAAACGAAGAACAAGCCAAAATTGTTAGACAAGTATTTGATTGGTATATTAATGGTAAAGGTACACAAACAATAGCAAGATTATTAAATGAAAAAGGAATATTAACTTATACTGGTAAAAGATGGACAAGTAGTAGAATAAGGAATATGATTATCAATGAGAAATATGTTGGAGATTTAATTAGTCAAAAATGGTATATTGAAAATCCTATTTCGCATAGAGCAGTTCAAAATTTTGGAGAGAAAGAAAAATACTATGTAAAAGACCATCATATTCCTATAATAACAAGAGAAGTTTGGAATAAGGCACAGGAGATATACGAAAAACGAAGTAGTAAAGTAATACCTGAAGGAAGTAAACACCCAACAAATTATAGTAAAAGGTATCCTTTTAGTAGTAAAATAACTTGTGGATTTTGTGGAACAACTTATGTTAGAAGACATGGAAGCAAGAAAAAAGATGGTACTATTCCTTATTATTGGATGTGTTATCAAAGAGTCTATGATAAGAAAGATTGTAAAGATTCAAGATATATCAGAGAAGATATATTAGAAAAAATGTTTATAGAACTTTATAATAATATTGTTAAGAATAAGCATAAAACAAAAGAACTTCTTTTAAACACAATAAAAGGTGTTATTAATGATAATGATTATCAAAAGAGTATTAACGAAATAGAAAACAATAAAAAAGTATTACAAGATAAGTTATTAAAATTAGTTGATATGAGATTAGATAATAGTATTACAAAAGAAGTTTATGATTTAAAAGAAGAAGAAATAAAAACAAAATTATCTAATTTAGATGAGGAATTAAAGGAACTACAAAAATTAAATGAGGATAATAAAAATATTTCTACTAAAATAAAAGAAATAGAAAAGATTATAAATATTCCTTGCACTTTAACGGAATTTGATGAAAACACTTTTGAAAATTTTGTAGAGAAAATTGTAGTTGGAGAAGTATTAAAAAATGGAGAGAAAGATCCAAATGTAATTAGATTTATATTAAAAACAGGTTCTGAATTTAAAATTGCTCTAACGCCTCAAGATGTTAAGACCCAAAACGTGTCATTTGGGTCTTAACAGAGAGCCTATAAAACAATGGCTTGCTAAACTAGGAAGTGAGAGAATAGATGAAATTTTTGATCCTTCATTAGCAGCACAAAGAGCAATAGACTTATATAGAACTAAAGGTTATGATGAAAAATGGATTGCAAAAAGAATTAAAGGTATTCAAGATAGAAAACAACTTACAGATGTATGGAAAGATGGAGGAATAACTGAATCAAAAGAGTATGCAATTCTAACAAATGAAATTTATAAAGAATGGTCTGGTATGACTGCAAAAGAGTATAAATCATTTAAAGGACTTAGGAAAGAATCATTAAGAGATAATATGACCGATGTAGAAGTGACATTAGCTGATTTAGGTGAAATTGCAACTAGAGAAATAGCAAAAAGAAAAATCCAAAAGGATTAAATGAAAACATTGATGTAGCAAGACGAGGTGGCAAAATTGCTGGTAATGCAAGAAAAGATTTAGAGAATGAGCTGGGTAAAAGTGTGATTACTAGTGATAATTTGTTAAATTACCAATATGTTGATGAAAAGGAAATTGAAATGAAGTAGAGGTGATTAATTATGAAACTAGAAAAAGATATATTAGAATTAATAAAGGATATACAAGATATTGACAAACAATTAAATTCATCATACCCAAATCGTGAAAAGTTAAAAGAAATAACATTAAAGGCAAAATCGAAATTTCAAAAAGAGTCTATCATTTATGAATCTATTGAAGAATTAAAACCAAATGCTCAATATATTTCAATAGATCAAATGTCAATTGCTGATTTTATTCAAAGATGGTCTTTTTATAAATCTTTATATATGAATGAACTAAAAAGCAAATGTGATTTAGAAACTTTTAATAAATTATCATTAGAATATGATATAAAAGAATAAAGAATATAAAATTTATATTTGGTGGCAAAATGGAAGAAAAAAATTTAATATTTATTGAACAATTAGTAAAGAATAATTTTATAAAACCAATGAGAAGATATATAAAGAGATATCTAAAGAATATATCAGTAACTGCTGATATTAGTATTGAAACAATTAATTTATTGTATCAAGCAAATAATACTATTAATAATGTATATAAAACTTTAAGAAGAAATAATATAGTAGATTCTGCGACATTAATGCGTTCGTGCATGGAGAAAGTAATGATGTCAATGATGATATATTTTGATCCTATAGATACTTATGAAGAGTTTAAGAGTTTAGAAAAATGTGGTAGAAGCAAAAATACTCGTCCTACAGCAATATTGAACAATTTTAAATTTAAATTAAAGGAAATTAGTCCAATTTTATTTGAAGAATTTAATAAAGAAGAACTACAATTATTACTAGAAGACACATATGAAAAATTATGTTTATATACTCATAGTTCTATTGTAGTTAGTATGATGATAGAAGTGAATAGGAACAAAGATGAAGATTTATTTATACTATATTTTTATCAAACTGCTTATTTTTTAGAAATATTAATATATTGTTCTTTAAAATATTTAGTTAATGATAAGAAAAATCATATAGATGTTTTTTGTGTATTCATGGGATTTGTGTTATTATGTTCAAAAGTTGACAAAAGTAAATTAACTGAAGATTATACTAATAAATATAAAGAGTATCTTCATTGGAAGATTAATGAACATTTTACAGATAAATATAAAGATATAGTAAAAAAACTAAAAACTGATTTATCAAATTTACAACAAGAGATGACTGAAAATAAAGAAATAATTGAAAATTATATAATTAATTTAACAAAAAAATAAAAAGTTACATTTTGACTATCACCAGGTGGTACTGGCGCCGAGGTAATTTACGCCCTTCGCAACAGCGACGTTCTTGCCAAAGACATTTTGAACAACATTGCTGATACTGGTCAGTCCGTTCGTAAATATTATCAGCGCCGGCTTCCATCTGATACAAGTAAAGACTATTATTTTATGCATAGAAATACAGGTCGTACACAGCCTGTCATTGTTGAATATGGTTTTATTGATGATACTCCAGATAAAGTTAAATATTTACAAGATAACTATAAACAATTGGCTGAGGCAGTTATAAAAGCTATTGCTGAATATGCTGGCTATAAATATACTTCTCCATTTGCAGTAAGTGATGAAACATACACTGTTAAGGCAGGCGACAGTTTATATGCTATTTCTAAAAAATTTGGTCTTACCGTTGATGAACTAAAAAAACTAAATAATCTAACTTCTAATACTTTAAAAATAGGGCAAGTGTTAAAAATAAAATCAAGTACTACTTCAACAGTAACACCAGGAACTATTAATTATACAGTTAAAAGTGGTGATAATCTTTATGCAATAGCGAGAAAATATAATACAACTGTAGATGAAATTAAGAAGTTAAATAAGCTTGTCTCTAACACTCTTAGCATTGGTCAGGTACTTAAAATACCTATAACAACACCATCGCAAGAACTACCAAGCGAAACTTATGTTGTTCAAAGAGGCGATAGTCTTTACTCTATAGCAAGAAAGTTAGGTACGACTGTGGATAAATTAAAAAAATTTAATAACCTTACATCCAATCTATTAAGTGTTGGTCAGGTTTTAAAGATTCCAACTTCCCATAAACAAACTACTTATACAGTTCAAAAGGGGGATAGTTTATATTCAATTGCAAAAAAATTTAATACTTCTGTTGATAATTTAAAGGCTCTAAATAATCTTTCTAGTAATCTTCTTAGCATTGGTCAAATTCTTGTTATTGAATAATATTTTGTTAATATTTTTGTAATAAAAAAGAATCTTTAGTATGAAACGATTCATATTATTGATTCTTTTTAGTTGTTTACCTTCATTGTAACCATTGGGGTATTATCTGTAATTTTTTTGAAAATATAGCCATTTTCTTTTCCATAAATAATAATATTTTTTAAAGCCTCTTTGGTATATGTTTTGCTGTTTAAGTCATGCATTAGGACTACATTAGCACGGTTGTATCGAAGACCATTGACAACGTTGTTATATATTCCTATTGCATTTTTTGTACCTCCAGCATCACCACTGCTGATATTCCAGTCAAAATATACATATCCATGATTAATTACCTCTTTTGTTAATTTGGTCATTATTCCTGGGTTAAAACGGCTAACGGTATTTGAACTTCCGCCAGGGAATCTTGTTATCCTAGTATCTACTCCAGTTAATTTTTTAATTTTTTCATTCATATAATTAATATTATTCATATAGTCGTCAACGGATTTGTATATTTCTTTGTAGACGTGTGATTTACCATGAATGGCAATTGTGTGTCCTTCGTTTACTATTCTTTTTACTATGTCGGTCTTTGTACCACCGAAATCTACTATAAAAAATGTAGCTCGAACATTTTCTTCTTTTAAAATATCTAGTATTTGAGGTGTGATATTTGTGCTAGGTCCATCATCAAATGTTAAGTATATCACATTTTTGCTAGTATCTGGATTAATTACATTTACCTTTCTGTAGGCGACAGCTTCGTTTCCATAACTGTCTTTTACTTTATATGTTATGGTGTAAGTTCCTACTGTATTGGTATCAACTTGTCCAGTTATTGTAACTTTATTAGATATATCTCCATCACAATTATCAAAAGCTTGATATCCTGCTTCTTTGTAATTATATCCTTTTAATAAGTTACGATTTGTTTTTCCTATTAATTTGATAACTGGTTTTTCTTTGTCTTCAATGGTAATATTTCTTGTTTTTGTAGCGGTGTTTCCTGAACTATCTTTGACATTATAAATGATTTTATAGTGTAATGAATCAATTTCTTCTTTGGTTATTTTTACTTTGTCGGTTATGTCTTTGTCAAAGTTGTCTAAGGCAGTATATCCAAGTGATTGATAATTATCATTTGGGCACATAATGGTATCTATCGGTTCAGTTAAAGTTAGTTCAGGGTTTATATTATCAATTATTTTAATTTTTCTTTTTATTTGATAATCTTGATTATTGTATTTAAATTTGTATTCGATATAGTAATTACCTATTTTAGTGTTATCTATGTTATTAGTAGTTTTAATTTTTAATTTTTTGGTAATGTTGGTATTGTGCCATATAACTTTTATTCCTTCATCTTTGTATTTTTCTTCTAAAGCAATTGTTATTGTTTTATTACCATTCAATTGTATTTTAGGAGGAATGAAAAAATAGAATATAATGCCTCCAACTGTGATTAGTGCTATTAAAATTCCTACTATAATAATTAACATTTTCTTTTTCATACTACCATCTCGACTTTACTAATTTTATTATACATCAGTATAAAAAAAAGATAAAGGTTTTGTCTTTATTATTTTTAATTATCCAAATTTTTTCCAATTATATATCCTATGATGAGGAGAATTATGGCTGGTATTAATATGGTATTTTGATGTGGGGTATTTAGAGTTTTAATGATTAATATTAATAGAGTTGATAATGATATTCCTATAATGAATGATATTGTTTTTTCACGTTTGTTTTTAAAAAGATAGTGCATTAATTTGGTGAAAATAATTAAACCTAAAAATAGATTGATTGTATAAGGTAGAAATATTTCTAAATTGGAAATAATTATTTCAATGTTAGTAATGTTGCTAATTAGTGTGATGATTTGATTATATGTTCCTATTAATAAAAGTAAAGCGGTACCACTTATTCCTGGAATAACTGTAGAAGCAGCATCGATTAAGCCTGAGATGGAGAAGATTAAAATTTTTGTAAAATTATTTTCAATGTTTATATTATTATTTCCAGTTAGAGTTGATATTAAATAGATGATGATGAATGATATAAGTATAATAGGGTAATTTTTGCTTTTATTTTTTTTAATTATAGGGATAATGCCTCCTCCAATTAAACCTATAAAGAAGAACATTGTTAGAAAGTAATAATATTTGAAAAAATAAGTGATGACTTTGCTAAATATGATTATTCCTAAAATAATACCAAATCCAACTTTGAGAAGAAAGAATAGATTTTTTTTAGGGTTATCAAAGAAGTTAGTAATAGCATTAAGACCTTCTTCGTAGAGATTAAATGTGATTGCTAAAAGTGCTCCACTGACACCTGGAATAATTTTAGCAATACCAATAAAAAACCCTTTTATAATTAATATTAATGATTTCATAATTAATATTATTCTAGGAAAATGTATTTTATTATTTAATTTTTATTCTTCTGTAAAATAATATGAAGAAAATCATGTTAATATTGACTTTTGGGTGTTAATTGCATATAATTAATGTGAAATATTTTTCATATGAATAGATGGCTTTTATAGTGGAAACGATTGTGACTGGTAAGTCATCATTTTTAGTATTTTATTTTTTGCCTAAAGTATTATCTATAAAAATAAATAATATTGATATGGAAAGTAGTCTTAAAGGGTGTGAATAAAAATAAGTAAAAAGGTGTTATAATATTGTTAGGAGGATTTTATGAGTGAAGTGAGAGAGCCT
Organism: Clostridium sp. CAG:762; assembly: GCA_000432575.1. Lineage (GTDB taxonomy): Bacteria > Bacillota_I > Bacilli_A > RF39 > UBA660 > CAG-762. The sequence goes on along the minus strand of HF996829.1, from coordinate 38,022 downwards.
ATTAAAAAGACATCTATTGCTAAGAAGGAGAGAATAATTAAAAAGGGTTTTGAATTGATGTGTAATAAGGGTTATCATAATGTTAGTTGTGTGGATATAGCTAAATATGCAAATGTTTCTACTGGTATTATATATCAATATTTTAATGATAAGAGAGATATATTTATTGAGGGGACTAAAGATTATGCAGATAAGATTATGTTTCCTATGTTAGGTATAATAGATAATAAGGATGTAGATAAAAAGAATATTAGAGAAGTTTTTGTAAAAATGATAGATAGTTATATTAAAACTCATACTATTAAAAAGGAACCACATGAGGAGTTAATGGCAATGAGTTGTTTAGATAAAGATATTGCTAATATATTTAATGATAGAGAGATGCTTTTGACTATGAAAGTCTCAAGTATTTTAATCAAAGGCGGTTTTAATGATAAGAATATTGAAGAAAAGGTACATCTTTTAATTGGAATAATTGATAATTATTGTCATGAGGTGGTATATCATAAACATAAGGATTTGAATTATGATGTTATGAAAGATGAATTGTTAGATATAATTGTAAATTTTTTAGATTAAAAAATCAAACAAATGTTAAAATAATATTGACATTTGTTTTTTACTATACTATAATTTAATTACAAACGTTTGTTATTAATTTTGTTGTATGTTGAGATGGTCTTAATAAATATAACGCAATAGCAAAAGATGAAAATGTTAAATATATTTTTAAAATTATATTATTATGTGGTACAATATTATTGAATAAATTTTTTGAGGTGAGAAGATGATAGAATTAAAGGATTTTGATAAGGTAGATATGAGAGTGGGAACTATAATTGAGGCTTCTGTCAATAAAAAAGCTAGAAATAAGGCTTATAAATTAAAGATAGATTTAGGAAGTGAACTTGATGTTAAGGAATCTTCGGCTCAAATAACAGATTTATATACTTGCGAGAATTTAATTGGTAAGCAAGTTATTGTTGTTACTAATTTTGAGCCAATGCATATAGGTGATGTTAAAAGTGAGGTGCGTGTTTTGGGTGCTGATACTAATGATGGTGTAGTTCTTTTGAGTTTGGATAAAACTGTTATAAATGGGTCAAAGATATTTTAGGAGGCAATTATGAAAAATATAATCGAAGTAAAAAATTTAACTAAAAATTATAAGAATTTAAGGGCAATTGATGATTTATCTTTTGAAGTAAAAGATGGAGAAATACTTGGTTTGTTAGGGCCTAATGGGAGTGGTAAATCAACTACTATTAATTGTATTTTGTCTTTGTTAAAATTTCAAAAGGGTAGTATTAAAATATTTGATAAAGTAATGAGACCTAATTCTTATGATATCAAGGAAAAAATTGGTGTTATTTTTCAGGAAGTTGCAGTATTTGAAGAATTAACAGTATATGAAAATATTGATTATTTTTGTGGTTTATATATTAAAGATAAAGCAGTAAGAGAAAAGTATGTTTTGGATGCTATTGATTTGGTGGGGATTAAAGATTTTAAGAAATTTTATCCTAAACAATTATCGGGAGGATTACTTAGAAGATTAAATATTGCTTGTGGTATTGCTCATAAACCAAAGTTAATTTTTTTTGACGAACCAACTGTAGCAGTGGATCCACAAAGTAGAAATAATATTTTAGATGGTATTAAGAAACTTAGGGATGATGGTGCTACAATTGTTTATACGACTCATTATATGGAAGAAGCTGAGATATTATGTGATAGGATAATTATTTTAGATAAGGGGAAAATTTTGGCTCAAGGGACAAGTGATGAATTAAAGAAGAAAACAAAAATTGAAGAGAAGATCACTGTTGAATTGAATGATATTGATTCTGTTGATTTAAATAAAATTAAGAAGTTAAATAATGTCTGTAATATTGATGTGAATATGAATACTTTGGTAGTTACTTATGAAAAAGGTAAAAATAATTTGGAGAATTTAATCTCTTATTTAAAAGAGAATAAGATTACTTATAATAGGATATATGCTGAACGTCCTACTTTAAACGATGTTTTCTTAGAACTTACAGGAAAGGAACTTAGAGACTAATGTTTTTGCATAATTTTAAGTATTCATTGAAGATATTATTACGTAATAAAGCACTTTTGTTTTGGACATTTATTTTTCCAATTATTTTGGGGACATTTTTTAATATGGCTTTTTCTAATATTGAAAAAGAAGAGAGTTTAAATATTATTGATATTGCTATTGTAGATAGTCATTTTTATCAAGATAATGATATTTATAAAAAAACATTTGCATATTTGAGTGATAAGAATAATAAGGGTAGGTTATTCAATACAGTAGTAACCGATTTGGACAATGCAAAGAAGTTACTTACTGATAATAAGATAACTGGTTATTTACTTTTTAGTTTAGATGATGTTAGAATAGTAGTATTTAAAAATGGTATTAATGAGACAATTTTAAAATATGTGGTTGATGAGATAGAAAGTCAAAAAGTAGTAAGTAGTAATTTAATAAAGAAAGAGATTATGAATAATAGTGGTGAAGTTAATTATTCAGATTTGATTAATAAAATAAATGATTTATTAAGTGATAATCAAGTTAAGTTAAATAATATATCTAATAAGAATTTAAGCTATACTATGGTTGAATTTTATACACTTATTGCTATGGCTACATTATATGGCTCGATAATTGCTATGACTGCGACTAATAAGGCTATAGCTAATGTTAGTAATGTAGGTATGCGTTCATCAGTTGCGCCAATTAAGAAAAGTACGATGCTTTTAGGTGGTTTTCTTGCTAGTTATATAGTGCAGGTAATTGGATTGAGTTTGTTATTTATATATACTATATTTGTGTTAAAGGTCGATTATGGAAATAATTTTTTGGCAGTTGTATTGCTTTCTCTTGCAGGTTCTTTAGTGGGATTATCTTTAGGTGTAACTGTTGCTAATCTGATTAAATCTAGTGAAGGTACTAAAACAGGAATTATTATTGCTATTACGATGTTTTGGAGTTATTTATCAGGTATGATGGGAATAAGCACGAAGTATCTTTTTGATAAAAATTTACCTTTTTTAAATAAGCTGAATCCGGCCAATATGATTACAGATGGTTTTTATTCGTTATATTATTATGGTGTGGGAAATCGTTTTGAGAAAGATGTAATTAGTTTAATTATTTTTTCAGTAATGCTTTTCTTAGTATCTTTGATAATTTTAAGGAGGCAAAAGTATGACAGTATTTAGAACTTTTTGGAAACTGGTAAGAAAATATAAAGGAATGATTATTTTATATACAGTTATGCTAATTTTATTTGGTAGTATTAATATGTCTTCAAATAATCAGTCTTTAGTATTTATGGCTAGTAAACCTGATGTTTTGATTGTAAATAATGATATTGATGAGGGTATAACTAGGAATTTAATTGATTATGTAGAGAAAAATGCTAATTTGGTTGATATTAAAGATAACGAGGAATCAAGAGATGATGCATTATTTTATCGTGATGTTAGTTATATTATTTATATTCCTAATAATTATAGGAATGATGTACTTAGTGGGAAGAATCCTGTTTTAGATATTAAGAGTGCATTAGATTATGAAGCAAGTTTTATGGAAATGATGTTAAAAAGATATATTAAAATACAAAATGTTTATGCTAATTTTTATAATAATGAGAGTGATATAATTGAGGCTATTAATAGTAGTTTAATATCTAAGAGTAAAATAGATATAACTGCTAAGGTGGATACTAGTAAAACAGAGAGAATGTCATTTTATTTTAATTTTGCTAGTTATAGTATTATGGCTGTTATTCTTTATATTATTAGTTTAGTATTAACTAGTTTTCATGAACATACCATTAATAAGCGAATTGTTATAAGTAGTATGAATTATAGGAGGCATAATTATTTAATACTTGTTGCGAGTTTTACTTTTTCGGTAATTATTTGGTTTTTATATTATTTGCTTAGTTATTTTATTTTAGGTAATATCGTATTTACAAAGTTAGGTTTAATATGCGCTTTAAATTTATTTGTTTTTACTTTTTGTTCTTTGACTTTGGCACTTTTAATAACGTCTTTAATTAAAAATAAGAATGCTATAAGTGGTATTGTTAATGTTGTGGCTTTAGGTTCAGCATTCTTGTGTGGTTGTTTTATTCCTGCAAAGATGTTACCAAATACGGTTTTGAAGATAGCACATTTTTTACCAACGTATTGGTATATTAATTCTAATGATTTGATTCAAGTGATGGAAACGTTAAATGTTTATAATGTGAGACCAATATTGGTTAACATGAGTGTGATGATAATATTTTCTTTATTATTTATTTTCTTAAATAATATGGTAACTAGACACAAGTTAAAGGGATAATAAAATAAGTCGTTTGTGCTTTTGAGTGCTATATTTTGGAAACTTTTGGGATGTTAAGAAATGAGATATAAACGTTAATATAATAGGTTTAAAAGAATTAATAAAAGTTAAATGTGCATTGAAAAATTTAAACTTTAATTTACTTATTTTAATATATATGGTAAAATAAGTCTTGCGAGGTGATACTATATGAAATTACCAACTGTGGCTTTAGTCGGTAGACCTAATGTAGGAAAATCGACGATATTTAATAGATTAGTAGGTAAAAAGATTGCTATTATTGAAGATACTCCTGGTGTTACTAGAGATAGAATTTATGGGGATGTTAGTTATAATGATTATAAATTTCATTTAATAGATACTGGTGGTATTGATGTAACTAAGGATTTGTTTAATGATGAGATTAAAATACAGGCAGAAATTGCTATTGATCAAGCTGATACTTTAGTTTTTGTTGTTGATGGCAAAGAATCGCTTAATCAAAATGATTTTGTAATTAGAGATATGCTCAAGAAGTCTGGTAAAAAAGTAATTGTTGCTGTTAATAAAATTGATAATGAAAAAAGAAATGATAATATTTATGAGTATTATGAGCTTGGTTTTGATAAGGTTATTCCAATAAGTGGTGAACATAATGTTGGAATAGGAGAATTATTAGAAGAAATTACTTTAAATTTTCCTGTTTTAACTGATTATGAATATGATAATGATGTTACTAAGTTTTGTATTATAGGTAGACCTAATGTAGGAAAGAGTAGTTTGATTAATGCTCTTTTGAATGAGGAAAGGGCTATAGTTAGTAATAATGCTGGAACAACAAGAGATGCTGTAGATACAGAATTTACATATAATAAAAAGAAATATGTGGCTATTGATACGGCTGGTATTCGTAAGAATGGTAGAATTATTGAAAGTATTGAGAAGTATAGTGTTTTAAGAGCAATGAAGGCGATTGAACGAAGCGATGTATGTGTTGTTGTTATTAATGCTGAAGAGGGTATTATTGAACATGATAAACATATTGCGGGTTATGCTTTGGAATCTGGCAAGGCAATGGTGCTTGTTGTTAATAAATGGGATACTGTTATGAATAAGAATGATATTAAAGGTTTTACTAAGTTAATGAGAGCAGAATTTCAATTTTTATCTTATGTGCCAATAGTTTTCTTGTCCGCTAAAACAAAGAAGAGAATACATACACTTATGCCTGAGATAGATAAGGTATATGAAAATTCTAAGAGAGAGATAAAGACTAGCGTTTTGAATGATGTTATTAGAGATGCAGTTTTACTTAATCAACCACCTTCATATAAAGGTAAGAGATTAAAGATATACTTTGTTAATCAAAGTGGTATTATGCCTCCTAAGTTTACTTTTAGTGTTAATAATAAGGGTTTAGTTCATTTTTCTTATGAGAGATATTTAGATAATAAGTTGAGAGAAAATTTTGATTTTGAAGGAACACCTATAACTATTCAATTTAAGAATCGTGGTGAAAAAGATATTTAACAAAAAATGAAACTTAACATAATATATGTTAGGAGGTAGTTTAATGGCTTTTTCAGATAGTTTTTTTAAAAGAGTAGAAAAAAAGACTAATGTTGATAAGGATACAATTTTGTCTTTAGCGGCTAAATTGCAAGGTAATATGAAAGATGAAAAGGTATTACGTGAAGTAATAGGGGATTTATCTAGGATGACTGGTAAGGAAGTAAGCAAGGAGAAGGAACAGAAGATTATTAATGCAGTTTTGAATGATAATGTTCCTAAGGATATGGATAAGTATATATAAAAGGACTTTTGTAATGTGAAGTCCTTTTTTTATTTTTCTATATATTTTTTAGTTAGTTCATCTAGTGAAGAGATTAGTTTATCTGCTAAATCCCAATCGGCAAGTCTTGCTCCTGAAGCAAATTTATGACCTCCACCACCATAGCGGGAAGCAACTTCATTAATGACAGGGCCTCTTGAACGAATGTTGGCACGAATGACATTACTCTTTACATCTTCCGATAGAAATATCCAAACTAGAATTTCGTTAACATAGTTTAAATTGTTAATCATGTTGCCTGCACTGGCTGAATCAATACCAAATTCTTTTATTAGGGTATCGGTTATTTTGATATATGCTACGCCGTTTTCAGTAACTGTCATATTTTGATAAATATAACCTTGTAACTTAACTTCGTTTAAAGGCTTACAATATAAAGATTCATATAATGAAGTAAAATTTATTTTTGTTTCTTTAATCATTTTAGTAACTAATTCAAATGTTTTTACTGTTGTATAATCATATAAAAATCTATTTGTATCAGAGGCAATGCCTAGATATAATTTTTCAGCGATGCTTTTGTTTAATTTATAATGACAAGTGTAAATAAATTCTAAGATTATTTGACATGTACTACTCGCAGTATCATCGATGTATTCAATGTTGGCATATTTTTCAATGAAAGGATGATGGTCGATTTTTATAATAAAATCAAATTCATTTATATCTATCCCATCAATTCTTTTTGAATCGGGAGTATCTAAGACAATTAATAAACTATTTTTAGGAATGTTTTCTACTTTATCAAGGTTACCCATAAATTTAAATCTATTAGCGGGATTGCCTATAGCATAAACAGATTTATTTGGATATTTTTCTTTTATAAGATCTCTTAGGGCTATTGTAGAACCTAAAGCATCTGGATCTGCTCCAATGTGTCTTGCAATAAAGATATTGTTATATATTTTTATTTGTTTTTTAATTTGTTTAAAAGTTTTGTTACATTTAATCATATTAACCTATCAATTCATATGTGTCTTTTGCAATCATTAATTCTTCGTTGGTTGGAACAATGTATACTGGAATACGTGAATCCTCATTAGATATTTTTCTAAGTACTCCACGGCAATTATTTAATTCTTTGTCAAGGCTAACTCCTAAACTATGAATTTTATCTACTATCATTTGTCTAGTTTGAACACTATTTTCACCAACTCCAGCAGTAAATACAATGACATCGGCATTGTTTAATAGATTGTTATACATGGCAATATAGTTAGCTATTTTTTGAACGTACATGTCTTGTGCTAAGATACATCTTTCGTTGCCTTCTTTAATACCATTTTCAATGTCTCTCGAATCAGAACTTACTCCACTTATGCCAAGTAGTCCACTTTTTTTGTTGAAAATATTTATTACTTCGTCGATATTAAGATTTTCTTTTTTCATGATGTAAGGGATAATACTAGCGTCGACATCACCACATCTAGTACCCATCATAATTCCAGCAAGTGGGGTAAAGCCCATAGAGGTATCTAATACTTTTCCTCCATCAATAGCACATAAGGAAGCTCCACTTCCAATATGACAAGATATTACTTTTAGGTCGTCTCTTTGTAATTTTTCACATATTGTTTTGTAGACGAAGCGGTGTGATGTACCATGTGCTCCATATTTTCTTATACCATATTTAGTATACCATTCATATGGAACAGGATATAGGTAGTTAACTTCATCCATCGTTTGATGAAATGCTGTATCAAAAACACAGACATTTTTTACATTTGGTAATGTTTCTTTGAAGGCTTTAATACCTACTAAATGAGCTGGGTTATGTAATGGAGCATATTCGATTAGATTTTCAAATTCTTTGATAAAATCATTGTCGATTAAGATACTTTCTTTATATTTTGGGCCTCCATTGACAATACGATGACCTATGCCTTTAATTTCATCCATTGAATTAATGATACCATTTTCGATTAATTCTTCACATAGATATTCAACGGCTTTTTTATGTGTATCGACTCTTTTATCGCGAATAATTTTTTCTCCGTTTATTTTTATTGAGTAAAATGAATCACTTAAGCCGATTTTTTCAAAGTAACCATTTACTAGTTCTACTCCTTCAGGCATTTCAAATAAAGAAAACTTTAATGATGAACTACCTGCATTTACTGATAATATAATCATGTTATTCCTTCTTTCTAAATGTATTATACCAAAGATTGATTGTTAAATAAAGAAAAAAAGATAAAAAAAGTAGAAATGTCTGTGTTTTCTACTTTAAATATTTTGATTATTTGCTAGTGGTAAGGGTAATTTTAGTGGTTTTTTTGTCTTTGCCACGATAATATTTTATTTCAATAGTGTCTCCTGGTTGATGTTTATATAGTTCGTATCTAAATTGAGCTTTGGTGTCAACTTTTTCTCCTGATACTTCATAGATAACATCACCTTTCTGTAGTCCTCCAGCGGATGCTGGCGAGTCATTTACAATTTCTGAGACAATTACTCCAGATTTTATAGAATTGTCAATATTGATACCATTTGACCAAATATAATATGTTTCATTTACATCTAGGATACCAATACCTACGTATGGTCTTTTAATTGTTACTCCTTTTTCTAAAGCGTTGGCATAATATAAAGCATCTTCAATAGGAATAGCGAAGCCCATACCTTCTATTTGTTCTTGGACTAATTTTAATGAAGTAATGCCAATTACTTCTCCATTGATGTTGGCTAGTGGGCCACCACTGTTACCGGGGTTAATAGCGGCGTCGGTTTGTAAAACTTTCATAATCCAATCACTACTGTTTGAATTTGATATACTTACTTCGACTAATCTGTTTTTACCTGAGAGGATACCTTTGGTAACGGAACCACTGTAACTAATACCAAGTGGTGTTCCTACAGCGAACAGAGTATCTCCTACTCTTAATTTTTCACTATCGCCAATTTCAACTACTTTGATGACATCTTTTTCATCAATGGTTAGTACAGCAATGTCTGAGAATGTTTCTTTACCTAGAACTTTAGCTTCAACTGTATTATTATTGCTGAATGTTACTGTTACTTTATCTGCTCCATCAATGACATGATTGTTGGTCATAATGTAGCCTTTTTTATTTTCTTTTTTATAAACAAAACCTGTTCCTGATGCTATTTGAGTGTCATTTTTATAAGATACAATGGCTAAGACAGCATCATATACTTTGTCTACAGAGTCGGCTATGCTATTTTCACTTATTTCTACTTTGTTTATATTTTCTACGATATTTTTTGTTATTTTTGGGTTATTCATAAAGACTAGGTATGTTCCTAAAACCCCTGTAATAAATGCTAGTGTTAATGATAATCCTGTGCCTAAATTATTCTTTTTCATTTTTTCCTCCTATAAATTAGTTAATTCCATATAATTGATGGGAAAACCAATTCTATCTAATATTTTGTTTATATTTATTGAGTGCATTTTACCTGCTAGAAGTTCAATTTCATATTGTATTTCACGCATCATATCTAAAAATTCGTCATTACTAAGTAGGTATTTCATAATAATAACTACAGCAAAGATATCGTTTTTACCATATATATATTCATTATCCATTCTTGCAATGTTTAATCTTTGATGATAACTCGTATTAGCAATTGAGCGATCTGTTTTGTGGTCGTATAAGATATCTTCGTGTGCGCATAGGTTTCTATAATTTGATAGTATCGGTAAGAAACTTTCTAAATTTTCAATACTAATGTTATATATTGAAGCAATACCTACTTTATCATCTGGTTTTAATATAGAATATAAATCACTTATAACTCCAAATGATAAGACTTTAACTAATACCCATAGGGGTACATAGCCATATTTTGATATATAGTGTATCGTAGCATTATGTTGGAAACCGTTGATACTTATTTGTCTTTTCATTTTATTTACTAAATCTTTTACTTTTTTAGCTTTAGTAGGGTCGTTAGTAAAATTTTTAATATTTAGATAATCTTTTTCACGGTAGCCATATTTTTTGGAGAGTTGGTAGCTAAATATTGATTTTAGGTTATTTTCAATAATTAGTAAATTTTTAAACATGATGTTTCTTAAATGTCTATCAAATAGAAAAAGGGAATATAATTCTCTAAAGGTAGAGCCTTCTATGAAAGTTCTATCTTTTGGAGATTTCATTAAGAGATGTCTATAACCATTTAGGAAGAAATAGTTTTCTCTAAGTAAAATATTTCTAGTTAAAGTATTATCTTCAATGATAAGTCCTTTTGATTTGAGAATTTCTATTTGTTCATCAAGACTTTTAAAATTTTTCTCCATCTATAATCACCTTACTTTAAGATTATACCACGAAAAAAAATAAAATAAAAGAATTTATGTTAATTTTATTCCACGATTAATTATTTCTAGACTGTTATTTCCGTAGATAATATTGCTAAATTCTAATATTTGATAATAATCGCTTGTTTTTATTTCTTTATTTAAATATAGATAGTATTTGTTTTTATAATAATAGATTAGATTATTTTTTCTTATGCTTTTTTTTATGTTGAAATAATCTATTTCATATAAAAAGTAACTATCAATGTGGAATGTTATTTTAGCATCTTTATTTAAAAAGGTTTTTTCTTCTTCTTTGATGTTAATGACAACTCCATATATTTTGTTGGCATAGACGTCTATTTTTAAAGTACCTTTTATGTTTTTGTGTTTTAGATGCTTTTTTAGAATGTCTTTAATGAATGATAGGGTATAGTTTAAGTCAGCAAGTTTACTATCATTATAGTTGGCTAATTTTAATTCATAATTCAAAGTATCACCTTATATAGGTTATGCAAAAAAAAGATATTAGACATTATTATCTAATATGTTATCTAAAATATTGTATACTTCTTGTCTACCCATTTTTGTTATTGAAGAGAATATGATTAAATTATTTGGTTCTTCAATATTTAGAGTTTTTAGAATGATGTTTTTGTTTTTTTCGTGGTTAGTTTTTTTTACTTTGTCGGCTTTCATGGCAATTATAGTTACATCATTGTTATAATATTTTAAAAAGTTATACATTAATATATCATCTTCTGTTGGTTTGTGGCGAAAGTCTACTAACATGAATACTTTTTTTAGATTTTCTCTTGTTTCTAAGTATTCTTCAATCATCATACCAAATTTTTGTCTTAATTTTTTGCTCGTCATGGCAAATCCATATCCTGGGACATCGACTAAGTAAAAGTTTTCGTTTACTAGGTAGAAGTTAAGGGTTTGTGTTTTACCAGGTTTGCTAGAGGTTCTAGCAAAATTTTTTCTATTAATAATGGTGTTGATAAAACTGCTTTTACCAACGTTGCTTCTGCCGACTAGTAAAAATTCTGGTTTATCAGGTGTTGGATATTGACTACGGCGAACAGCACTTATTTCTAAATTAACACTGCTAATTTTCATAATTTTTCTCACCGTTTATAATTTTATCATAAATTTTTATTAAATGCAAATTTTTGAAATATTTGCTTTTACTGTTATACAATAGAATTATTTTAAATTTCCAATAGATGAAAATATTTATATTATTTTATTAGAAGAAGGGATAAAATAAGACACATATAATAATTCTAAGTAATATTTAATCATAGAATAAATATGAAAGGAAGGTATTATGAGTATTATAAAACATGTTCTTAAAAATGGAAATGAGAAAATTACTAGTTTGTATGGTAATAGAACATTTATGATGAGGGGAAAAAAAGTAAGTGATTTTCATAAGGGAATAGATTTAATTGATGCTAAGAATAAGAGTGATTATGTTATTGCTTTTGAAGATGGTGTTGTTATATCTTCTAGGGATGAAGTTAAAGGTTATGATGAGAAGAAGTCTTCTGGGAATTATGTTTATCTTAATCATGATAATAATTATCAAACAAGATATTTTCATATGGCGTATGGAACTGTGATGGTGAAAGAAGGAGATAGGGTAAAAAAAGGTGATGTTTTAGGTTATACTGGAGCGACTGGTTGGGTAACTGGAATACACGTGCATTTTGAGATAAAGGAAAATGGTGTAAATCAAGATCCTCTACCTTATCTTGAAGGGAAAAAACAAATATTAAAAGATAAGGTTTATTTGGGCGAATTGCAAGAGGTAAATGTGAATGTTAATCAAATTACGGTTAGTACTTTGAATGATAGTTTAAGAGTTAGAGATAATCCTAATGGTAATATTTTAGGTTATGTTAAGAATGGAACTTATAATTTTTACGATAAAGTAGTTAGTGGAGATTATGAATGGTATAAAATTGGGGATAACATGTGGATAGCTTATAGTGATGAATGGGCTTCAGTTAACTATAAAAAGGAAGAAGTTTTGGAAAAAGAGGAGGAAAAGGAAGAAGCAAATTATGAATTAATATATACTTGTGATAAGAATGATGTATATGCAATTAGGTTATATAAGGGAGAAAAATTATATATAAAGAAGGAAAAATAGATTAAATTTAATAAAAACACTTCTTTTTTCTTTAAAATATGATACAATATTTCGTGGTGAATTTTATGTTTAAAATAGGTAATGTAGAAATTAAGAATAATATTGTTTTAGCGCCTATGGCGGGAGTATCTAATTATGCTTTTATGAAGATATGTGAGGAAATGGGAGTGGGTTATGTTGTAACTGAACTTTTAAGTGCGGAGGCTATTGTTAGAAATAATAAAAAAACTTTAGAAATGCTAAAGGGAATAGATAAATTAAATATTCCTGTTGGTATTCAATTATTTGGTTCTAATGCTGGTTCTTTAGCTAGAGCGGCTAAGATTATAGAAGAATTATATCCAAATGCATTAATTGATATTAATATGGGTTGTCCTGTTCCTAAAGTGGCCATTAAATCACAAGCAGGTTCTTCTCTTTTAAAAAATCCTACAAAGGTTTATGAAATTGTGAGTGAGGTTGTTAAGGCTGTATCAATACCAGTTACAGTTAAAATTAGAAGTGGTTGGGATGAGAATTCAATAAATGCTATTCAAATAGCTAAGTTGTGTGAAAAGGCAGGTGCTTCTTTAGTTACTGTGCATGGTCGTACTAGAAGCCAAGGATATTCTGGTAAGTGTAATTTAGATGTTATTAGAGATGTTAAAAAAAATGTAGGAATACCTGTTATAGGAAATGGGGATATTATAGATATAGAGTCCGCTAAAAAGATGTTTGATTATACTAAATGTGATGCTATTATGATAGGTCGTGCGGCTTTAGGTAATCCTTGGCTTATTAGAGAGCTAGTAGAATATTTTGATAAAGGAATAATGGTTGATAAACCAAGTGTAGAAGAAAAAATTAATATGTGTTTTTATCATTTAGAAAGATTATTGGAAGTAAAACCAGAGAGAGTGGCTATTTTAGAAATGCGTAGTTTTGTTAGTTGGTATATTAAGGGATTACCTAATGCTGTGGCTTTTAAAAATGAACTATTTAAGGTAAAAACAAAAGAAAATTTAGTAAATTTATTAAATAACTATTTCAAAGAATTAAAAAATAGTATAAAATAAGGATGGGTGATTTGAATGAAAGCAACTTTTTTACAAAGGTTATTGGCATATTTAGTAGATGCTATATTAGTTATGATTATTGCTAGTTGTTTTGCACAGGTAACTGTGGATATTAAGAAAAGTGAAAATTTGATAGATAGGAGTCAAAAGCTTATGGAGAAATATTCTCAAGAGGATTTTGATGTAGAAGAAGCAATAGAAGAATATAAGGCTATTAATTATGAAAATGATAAATTGAATTATGTAAATAATATTATTACTTTAGTTATTAGTGCTACTTATTATATAGGTTTTTGTTATTTTAACAAGGGTCAAACGGTCGGTAAAAAGTTAATGAAGATTAGAATTAAATCGAAGAGTGGTGAGTTGAAAGCCTCTCAAATAGTAGTAAGGGCTTTAATTCTTAATAATATGTTGATATTAATTGTGCTACTTTTGTGTATTAACTTTTTGGATAAGAATAGTTATTATGTTTTAAAAAATGTTTTTACTGGAATTAATTATGCTTTTTTAATAATTAGTACATTTATGATATTATATCGTAAAGATAAATTGGCACTTCAGGATGTAATTACTAATACTATGGTAGTAAAGGAAAGTAAATGCATAGAAGAAAAAAGTGCAGAAGAAGTTGTGAAAGAAAAAAAGAGTACTACAAATATTGAGACTATAGATAATGTTGAAGTAATTAAGAATACTAAACTTGGTGAGAATCAAGAAATTGAAAGGAAGTAAAAATTATGGAATTAACAGAACAAGAAATTGTAAGAAGAAATAAAGTAGAAGAGATAAGTAAATATTGTAATCCTTATCCTGAAAAGTATGAGGTTAGTCATACTTTAAAAGAAGCATCAGTTTTGGATGATGAAACAAAAGATGTTTCTGTAGCGGGACGTATAGTTTTTTTAAGAAAAATGGGGAAGTTAAGTTTTCTTAGATTAAGAGATATTGAAGGTGAGTTGCAGGTATCTATTAAGATAGATTTAGTGGGAGAAGCAAAGTATCAATTCTTTAAAGAATACTATGATATTGGTGATTTTATTGGAGTAAAAGGAGAAATGTTTACTACTCATACTGGAGAAAAAACTTTAAGGGCTGATTCTTTTGAGTTTTTGGGAAAAGCGTTAAAACCACTTCCTGAAAAATTTCATGGCTTAACAGATATGGAATTAAAATATCGTCAAAGATATGTTGATTTGATTTCTAATGAAGAATCAAGAAGAATATTTTTGGGAAGAAGTAAGTTGTATTCATTTATTCATAGATTTATGGCCGAAAATGGTTTTCTTGAAGTAGAAACACCTATTCTTCAAACAGCTGTTTGTGGAGCAGCAGCAAGACCTTTTTATACACATCATAATGCTTTAGACATTGAATGCAATTTAAGAATAGCACCAGAAACATATTTGAAACAATGTATTGCAGGAGGTTATAATCGTGTTTATGAAATAGCTAAATGCTTTAGAAATGAAGGCATGGATACTGAACATTTACAGGAGTTTACCCAGGTAGAATGGTATGCTTCTTATTGGAATTTTGAGAATAATATAGAGTTTTATCAAAGATTTATCAAAGATCTTTTAATGGAATTAACTGGAAAAATGACTATTGAATATCGCGATCAATTATTAGATTTTGGTGTTAGTAACTGGAATAGAATTAATTATGTAGATGAAATGAAAAAGATACTGGAATTTGATTTTTTAGAAATTGAAGAACCTAGCGAATTAAAAAAGAAAATAGTAGAAAAAGGATTATTTAGTATGGCTGATTTAGAAGAATATAAATCGATTAGTCAAATTATAGATTTTGTTTATAAGAAAAAAATAAGGCAAGATATTGTTCAGCCTACAATTATTTATAATTATCCAGCCTTTTTGATACCACTTGCTAGAAGAAATGATAATAATAGTAAAATTATAGATGTCTTTCAGGTTGTTGCTTGTGGAACGGAGTTATGTAAGGCTTATTCTGAGTTAGTTAATCCTATGGTGCAAAGGCAAGCGTTTGAGGATCAATTAAAAGCTAAAGCACAAGGTGATGAAGAAACTATGGAGTTGGACGAAGGTTTTATGGGCGCAATGGAACAAGGCATGCCTCCTATATCTGGTCTTGGTTTTGGAATAGATCGCTTGCTTATGCTTATTTATAATCAATCTTCAATAAGAGATGTGGTTTTATTTCCACTTATGAAAAAAGATAATTAATATTGTATTTAAAAATGGGTATTCTTATATTGGACTACTCATTTTTTTATATTTATATTGTTTTATTGTCTTATTTATTATATAGATGCATTTATGCTGATATGTTAGTGTTTTATTTTACTTTATTTTGTCAATTATTTGATTTATGAAAAATAGTTTGATATAGGTGTAAAGTTGTGGTATAATGTTTATGATAAAGGAAGGTGTAAACATTGAGTAAAACTGTTACTAAAAGGGTTAAAAGACGTAAAATCACTAAGATTAGAATGTTTTTGGCTTTTGTTTTTTTTGGTTTTATTATATTTACCCTTAGTTATAAATTATTTGCTTATTTAAAAGAAATTAGGGATATAAAGAAGGAAAAGGAAACTTTGGAGGGGAAATTAGCAGATTTAGAGGAACAAGAAGAAATTTTGAAAACTGATATTCAAAGGTTGGAAGATCCTGAGTATGTAGCTAAATATGCGAGAGAGAAGTATTTGTATTCTAAAGAGGGAGAGCTAATTATTAGAATTCCTGATAATAATACAGATGATAATAAATAAAAAGATTCAAGGTGGTTACTTTGAATCTTTTTTTGTATCGTTTTTATCAGTTTCTTTTTCTTGATTTTCTTCATCTTGTTTTTCTTCAGGCATATGTTTGTGTTCAACAAGATAGTCAATTTGTTCTTTTGTGATTGTTTCATATTTAAGTAAGGCATTAGCAATAAGATCTAATAATTCTTTATTTTCACTTAATATATGTTTACTCTTTTTGTAACATTCGTTGATTATCTTACGCATTTCTTCATCTATTTCATTTGCTACTGCATCTGAGATGTTTCTATTTTTAGTGTAATCTCTGCCTAAGAAAGTGTTGGTATCAGGATCTTCTAATCGCATAGGTCCTAGAGAACTCATACCATATTCTGTTACCATGCTACGAGCGATTTTAGTGGCTTTTTTAAAGTCGTCGTGTGCTCCTGTAGTGATTTCGTTAAAGATTAATTCTTCAGCTACACGTCCTCCTAAAAGTCCGCAGATGGATTCTAGTAGTTCGTTTTTAGTGTAATTAAATGTTTCTTCTTTAGGTGTCATCATGGTATATCCTCCAGCGTTGCTTCTAGGGATAATGGTTATTTTTTGAACATCGTTAGCACCATCTAATTTGATTCCTAAAACAGCATGACCAGCTTCGTGGTAGGCAACGAGTTTTTTTTCTTTTTCTGTATATTTTTTTGTTACTTTGGCAGGTCCCATTAATACTCTGTCAGTTGCTTCATCAATTTCACTCATGGTGATTTGTTTTTTGCCACGTCTTACTGTTAGTAAGGCGGCTTCGTTTAGAAGGTTTTCGAGGTCGGCGCCAGAGAATCCTGGAGTTCTTTTTGCTAAATATGACAAGGTAATATTTTTAGCCAAAGTTTTATTTTTAGCATGAACTTTAAGGATTTCTTCACGAGCTTTTTTATCAGGTAATGATACAGTTACTTGGCGATCGAATCTACCTGGTCTAAGTAATGCTGGGTCTAGGACATCAGGTCTATTTGTTGCGGCAATGATAATGATGCCTTCGTTAGCTCCAAAACCATCCATTTCTGTAAGTAATTGGTTTAATGTTTGTTCACGTTCGTCATGGCCTCCTCCTAAACCAGTACCTCTTTGTCTACCAACAGCATCTATTTCGTCAATGAAGATTAGGCATGGGGCATTCATTTTAGCTTGTTTGAACATGTCTCTTACACGTGATGCTCCAACTCCTACGAATAATTCAACAAAATCCGATCCACTGATATAGTAGAATGGTACTTTGGCTTCACCAGCAACGGCTCTTGCTAATAGAGTTTTACCAGTTCCTGGAGGGCCTACAAGTAAGACACCTTTAGGGATTCTAGCACCCATGCTTTGAAATTTTTTAGGGTTTTTTAAGAAGTCGATTAATTCTTGGACTTCTTCTTTTTCTTCAGTAAGGCCAGCAACATCTTTGAATGTTGTTTTAACACTGTCGCTTACTAGTTTAGCTTTGCTTTTGCCAAAGTCTAATGATTTGCTGTTACCACTTAATTGTCTTGTAAATAAGTAGAATGTTGCTCCGACTAAAATAATAATTGGCAAGAAGTTAGATACAAGGATAAGCCAAGAGGCTGCTTCAGGATCAGTTTTAACATCTAGTTCAAAGTTTGCACTGTCTTGATGCTCTAATACTCTTTTAATTATTTCATCGGAGTATGGTAAATTGATTACAAATTTTTCATTTTCTTCATAATCCTTTAATGTTCCTACTACTTCGTAAACTTCAGTTCTTGTTTTTGGAGTAATAGTTAAAGTTTCAATTTCGTTATTGTTCATACTTTGTTTGAATTCATCATAAGTTAGTTTATTAATTTTAGTATTTAACATGTTTAAAGTAAATAAACATCCTACGATAAAGATAAACATTAGTGTATAAGGTAATAAGCCTTTTTTAACTGTTTTCTTGTTCATTAAAATCCTCCTTTTCACAGTACTTTAGTATTATATCATATTTTTCATTAATAGGTACATCAAATGTTGATTTTTTTAAGTTTGGTACCCATAAAATGGTGTTATTGCTGTCTACTAGTAAGGGATAACTTACTCTTTTTGATAGGGGAATGTGTCCGTCAATAAAGACATCGCCTATTTTTTTGGTACCATTGGTTCCTTTTAAGGAAATAAAATCGCCATCTTGTCTGTTTCTTATGTAAAGTGGTAATTTGATTTCACTGGAATTTAATCTAATGATGTTATTGCCATTTTCGGTGGTATTATCTATTTTAGAAATGATATGGTTATCTATCATATTATATTTTTCTAATTCTATTTTATATGATTTTCTTTTGGCAATATATTTTTTAAATATTATTCTATCATATTCTTTAATTGCCATGATGTTATTTGGTAGATTTACGATTAGATTAGGTTTTTTGCTATTTAAAATTTTCATAATGTTATTTAAATGGCTTTCTTTAATAGTATTATCTTTGTTATCATAAATAATAGTCAAAATTTTGTAAATAACATTTTTTTGTATGAATGGATCTTCTTTTAAGAGGTCTTTTGTTTTTATAGTGTTGTTTTGATAGATGTTATTTGCAATATTTGTTGTTACTCTATCTATGTAGTCGTAATATTCTAAGAGTTGTTTGGAATATTTTAGAAATTGGTGGTGTGCATTTGGATTTTCTTTTTTTAAAACAGGTAGAATAAATCTTCTAATTCTATTTCTTGTATATCTTTTATTTGTGTTAGTAGAGTCAATAGAGTAGTGTAAGCAATAATTTTGACAATATACCATTAAATTTTCTTTAGTGTAGTTTAAAAATGGTCTTATGATGTAATAGTTTTTTCTTTTGCTTATTTGCTTCATGCCAGCATAGCCTTCAATGTTAGAGCCTCTTAAGATTTTCATGATCACTGTTTCTATTAGATCATCTCCATGATGAGCTAAGAATAGATATTTAGAGTTATACTTTTTTAGCATTTCTTCAAAGAAAGCATATCTTTTTTTTCTAGCTTCGTTTTCAAAATTGGATTCTGTATAGTTTTCAATTTTTGTACTTTCAAAAATAATATGATGTTTAGCACAATATTTTCGTAATTTTTCTTCTTCATAATCTGATTCAATTCTTACGTTATGGTTGACATGGGCACATACTAATTTTTTAGGCATAACTTTTTTTAAGTAATGAAGTAGAGCCATGGAATCGGGTCCACCAGAGATACCTGCGATAATATAGTTCGAATCGATATCTTCTTTTTTTACACAAGTTTTTAATGTGTACATAGCAACGTTTCCTTTCTTTAATATATAGTAATTATTATATCATAAAACGATTTAATGTTTAATAAATATTTTCTATTATGATTATTTTTTTATTTGATGTAAAATTATATTTATTTTTTTTAAAATCTTTGGTACAATAGAGATACAAGAATTGAAGGTGTAAGAATGGGTAAAGTAATTGCAATGGTTAATCAAAAGGGTGGTGTAGGTAAAACTACTACTAGTATCAATTTAGCAGCTTCTTTAGGAATTCTTTCTAAAAAGGTATTAATGATAGATTTAGATCCTCAAGGTAATGCCACGACTGGTGTTGGTATTAATAAGGGGGATGTAGAAAATAGTATATATGAAGTATTAATTGGGCAGGCAGTTATTGAAGATGCAATTATTAAGACAAAATATAAAAATATGAGTATTGTTCCTGCTTATACTAATTTAGCAGGGATAGATATTGTATTTATTAATAAAGAGCGCAAAGCAGTTGCAGATGGAGAAGTGTTTGATAAAACTGGACAACTTAAGAAAAGTGTTTTAAAGATCAAGGATAATTATGATTATATAATAATTGATTGTCCACCTTCACTTGGAGTACTTACGACGAATGCACTGGCAGCTTCTGATTCGGTAATTATTCCTGTACAATGCGAATTTTTTGCACTTGAGGGTGTTATGCAACTTATGAATACAATAATGCTTGCCAAAAAGAAAATTAATCCTAATTTAGAAATTGAAGGTGTTCTTTTAACAATGCTTTATTCAAGAACTAATTTAGGTTTGGAAGTAGTTGAAAATATAAGAGGGTTCTTTAAGGAGCGGGTTTATGATACGATTATACCAAGGCTGGTACGACTTTCTGAGGCTCCAAGTCATGGTAAACCTATCGCAGCATATGATCCTACAAGTAAGGGGACTTTAGCTTATTTAAATTTAGCAAAGGAGGTCATAGAGAGAAATGGACCAAAAGAAGAAGGCTCTAGGTAGAGGATTAGAGCAATTATTTAATAATGAAATACTTGATTTTGATGCTTTTGAGAATAGTATTGTCGAAAATGCTAAGGAAGATGATATTAAGGAAATTAATCTTGATGAAATCAGGAGTAATCCTTACCAACCAAGAAAGACTTTTAATGAAGAAGCTCTTAATGAGTTAGCAACTTCAATTAAGAATTATGGTGTATTTCAACCAGTTATTGTTAAGAAAAGTATTAAAGGTTATGATTTGGTGGCTGGTGAACGTAGAGTTAAGGCTTCAAGACTTGCAGGGATGAAAACGATACCAGCAATTATTCGTGATTTTACTGATGATAAGATGCGTGAAATTGCTTTGCTTGAAAATTTGCAAAGGGAAAATTTGTCTTCAATTGAATTGGCTTGGGCTTATAAGGGTATTATTGATAATTTACATATTACACAGGAGGAACTTGCGGATAAATTGGGTAAGAGTAGAAGTCATGTTACTAACACTTTAGGTTTGCTTAGACTTCCTGATAGGGTACAAAGTATGGTACTTGATAATGAGTTATCAATGGGGCATGCGAGAGTACTTAGTAAAATAGATGAAAATGATAAGATATATGAACTTGCTAATAAGGTTGTTGCCAATAATATGAGTGTAAGGGAGCTTGAGGATGTTTCTACTCACGAAGAAATAAAGAAGCATGTTACTATTAAAAGAAAAGAAAAAGATAATGATTATAGTTATGTTGAACAAGAACTTAGGGAAATGCTTGGTACTAGGGTTAATGTAAGTAATAGAAAGATGGAAATATATTTTGATTCTATTAACGATTTGAATAGAATACTTGATATATTAAATGTAAAGATTAAATAAAATAAGATTAATTTTTAAAATTTTTCTTTTTTTATTGAAAAATGTTACAAACATTTGTTAATATTATATTGGATGGTGGTTTTATGCAGGAAAGAATAGTTTTACATGTTGATGTTAATAATGCTTTTTTATCATGGACTGCAGTGGATATGTTAAATAATGGGTCTAAAATTGATATTAGGAATATATGTAGTGTGATAGGTGGAGATGAGTCTCAAAGGAGAGGTATTGTTCTTGCTAAGAGTTATCCTGCTAAGGAAAACGGCGTAGTAACCGCGGAAACATTATATTTTGCTAGAAGAAAATGTCCTAATTTAGCAGTATATAGTCCTGATTATAAATTATATAGTAAATATTCTAATATGTTATATAAATATTTGAGTAATTATTCTCCTTTAATAGAAAGATATTCTATTGATGAGTGTTTTCTTGATTATACAGGGTGTGAAAAATTATTTGGTAATCCAGTAGAGGTGGCATATAAAATTAAAGAGGATATAAAAAATAAATTTGGTTTTACGGTGAATGTTGGTGTTGGTAATAATAAGCTTTGTGCTAAGATGGCGAGTGATTTTTCTAAACCTGATAAGGTTCATACTTTATTTCAAAATGAAATTAAAGATAAGATGTGGCCTCTTAATGTAGCAGATTTGTTTATGATAGGAAAAAGGACGTCATTAAAATTACATGAACTTGGTATTAATACTATTTATGATTTAGCTCATGCTGATTATCAAATGTTAACTAGGCATTTTAAGAGTATGGCTAAAATGATGATTGAATATGCCAATGGGATAGATAATAGCAAAGTAGAAGGGGAGTATGATGAGCCTAAGAGTATCAGTGCTTCGACTGTGCTTCCCTTTGATTACGATAATATTAATTTAATAAAGCCTATTATTAGAAATTTAACTATTGATATAGGCAAAAGATTAAGGCAACATAATTATTATGCTTTAGTTATTGGAATATCTATTAAATATAGTAATTTTTATAAGGTAAGTAAGCAAAGAAAATTAAATAAGGCTATTAGCAGTGATATAGATTTGTATAATATTAGTTTAGAAATATTTAATCAACTATGGAATGGAGAGCCTATTAGACATGTAACAGTGTTTATTTCTAATTTTACATTACATAATGATATTCAACTTTCTTTATTTGAGAATAGTAAAACTGTCATTTATGATAGTAAATTACAAAAAGTGGTGGATAATTTAAGAAATAAGTTTGGTAATGATAAAATTATTTATGGTGATATGGCTAAAAAGGATAAAAAACAATAAATTCAGTGTTATAATTATTTAGTGTGGAGGATGAATATATGAATAAAGAAATAATTAAAAATATTGCTTTAAATCTTGGAATAACTACTAAGCAAGTAGATAGTGTGTTAAAGTTACTTAGTGAAGATAATACGATACCTTTTATAGCTAGATATCGCAAAGAGATGACTGGTAATTTGGATGAAGAGCAAATAAGAAGTATTAATGAGGTATATGAATATCAAGTTAATCTATTAAAAAGAAAAGAGGATGTTATTAGGCTAATTGAAGAAAAAGGGTTACTTACTTTAGAATTAAAAGATAACATTATGAAATGTGAAAAATTAATTGAAGTAGAAGATTTATATAGACCTTATAAGGAAAAGAAAAAAACTAAGGCTACTATGGCTATTTCTAATGGTTTGGAACCCCTTGCGAAGATTATTATGAGTTTTCCTATGGTGTTAAAAGATGAAGTTGTTGATAAATATTTAAATGATAATGTTTTAACTAGGGAAGATGCTATTACTGGGGCTAAATATATTATTAGTGAATGGATTAGTGATAATGCTAAGTTTCGTGGTTTTATAAGAAATTATACTTTTAAAAATGGTAATATTATTTCTAAAAAGAAGGAAAATGATGCAGATGAGGCAAAAGTATATGATATGTATTATGATTATAAAGAAAGTATTAAATATATTAAGCCACATCGTATTTTGGCTATTAATCGCGGTGAGAAAGATAATGTGTTATCAGTTTCTATTGATATAGACAATGAGAAAATATATGAATTTTTGGAGAATAAGTTAATTAAAAATGATAAATCTAATGTGTGTGAAATAGTTAAGGATGCTATTAAAGATAGTTATAAAAGATTAATAAAACTTAGTATTGAAAGAGAAATTAGAAGTGAATTAACTGATAAAGCTTCTAATCAGGCAATTGCTGTGTTTTCTTCTAATGTGGAAAAATTATTGTTGCAACCTCCAATGAAGGAGAAGGTTGTTTTGGGTTTTGATCCTGCTTATCGTACAGGTTGCAAATTAGCTGTTGTCGATGGAAGTTCTAGGGTTTTAAATATTTCTGTAATTTATCCGCATGAGCCAAAAAATAAGTGGGAAGAAAGTAAACTGAAATTAAAGGAATTAATTGATACTTATGATGTTAAAATTATAGCAATAGGAAATGGAACAGCATCTAGAGAAAGTGAAAAGTTAGTTTGCGAAGTCATTCAAGATATGAAGGGTAAAGATATTGAATATATTATTGTTAGTGAAGCTGGTGCTTCTGTTTATTCAGCTTCAAAACTTGCTATTAGTGAATTTCCTAATTTACATGTTGAAGAAAGAAGTGCAATTAGTATTGCTAGAAGGTTACAAGATCCTTTGTCTGAACTTGTTAAAATAGATTCTAAAAGTATTGGTGTGGGTCAATATCAACATGATGTTAATCAAAAGAAATTGAATGAATCACTGGATTTTGTTGTTAGTAAGGCGGTTAATAATGTTGGTGTTAATATTAATACGGCTTCGGCTTCTATTTTAAAATATGTATCTGGTTTAACTAAAAGTATAATTGATAATATATTGAAATATAGAGACAAAAAAGGAAAAATTATGTCTCGTATGGAGTTAAAAGATATTAAGTCTTTTGGTGATAAGTCTTATGAACAAGCAATTGGTTTTATTAGAATAGTAGATGGAGACAATGTTTTAGATAAGACTTCTATTCATCCTGAGAGTTATGATGCTACATTAAAATTACTTAAATATTTGGACTTAAATATTAGTGAATTGGGTAGTGTACGTTTGCGTGAAAAGTTAGAAAACTTGGATGTTGATAATTATGTTAAAATAAGTGGAGTCGACAGGTATACTTTGGAGGATATTATTAAATGTTTGAGCAGTCCTAATAGAGATTATCGTGATGATTTTGAAAAACCTCTTTTAAGAAGTGATATTGTTAAAATAGAGAATTTAAGTAAAGGTATGAAACTTCAAGGCACGGTAAGAAATGTTGTTGATTTTGGAATATTTGTGGATATTGGTATTAAAAATGATGCTCTTGCACATATTTCTAAATTAACTAATAAGTTTATTAAGCATCCAAGTGAAATATATGCTGTTGGAGATATTGTTGACTGTTATGTTGAAGATATTAATTTGGAAAAAAATAAAGTTAGTTTGACAATGATGGCTCCTAATGGCGTATCTGTAAATTGATGATAGGATATAAGTGTTTTTTGTTTTTTCCACAGAGTTGTGTATAAGTTTTATATTATTCTGTAAATGAAAGAAAATAAAGAAAAAACATGTGTTATAAAAATGTATCCGGTTAATAACAAAATAGTTGTAATATTTTAACGAACCCTTATTTTGTAAGGATTTGAAGAAAATGAACAAAATATATTCTTACTTCTTTTGGGAGCAAGAAGTTGTTTTGTTTTTTTTATTCAAAATTAATTGTTTGTAAAAAATGTTGTGATGTAAAAAATAAAAAAAGTTATAAAAAAAACATTGACAATATTTGCTCTATTTGATATGATAAGTATATCTTAAAGATAAAGGCGGATGACTATGAATGATAAAGATAATTTAATTTTTAATGAACTAGTCGTGGTTAAAAGAAGTGGACAAAGAGTTAATTTTAATAGTATGAAAATTGCTATTGCTATAAAAAAAGCATTTGATAATACGGGGTTAGAAGACTGCGAGAAAAAAGTTAATAAAGTGTATGAAGATGTTTTGAGTTACATAAGAAATAATTATTGGGATCGTAAAACTATTAATGTAGAGGATATTCAAGATATAATACAAGCTAAGTTAAAGGATGATAATTATGAGAATGTATACAAAGCTTTTAGTGATTATCGTATTAGGCGAGCGGCTTCAAGAAAGGCATTTGATATAAAAAGCCAGCATAAATTTGTTAAGGCAATTGAGAGAATTGTTTTTGAAAGTAAGAAAAATATTACAAGTAAACCTAATGAAGTATTATTAGATTTTGGTAAAACAGTTTCTTGTGAATACACTAAAGCTTATGTTCTTGATAATAAATTTATAAGGGCACATGAAGATGGTAGTGTTTATATTCATAATCTTGATTATTTTAATTTAGGTAGTTTATCTTCAACTCATTTAGGGTTTAATAGTGTTATAACTGATGAATTTCCTTTAAATATATTTTGTACGGCAATGAATGCTAAGAATGAAATTGATGGAGAAATTACTATATCTAAAATAGATTATTTACTTGTTCCTTTTTTACTTAGAAGATTTAGAGAAAAGTTTAAGGAGAAGTTAAATAAATACTTAGATTTGGAAGGATATTTAGACTATATCAATTTCAAAAAGATAGAGGAACTTATCGACAAAGAAGATGTTATTAATATTGATTTAGATATTTTTAATCAGTATATATTGAATAAAAAAGTTAGAAATATATTTGAAATTGCTTATGCTGATAGTGTTAAGAAAATTGAAGAATTACTTACTGTTTCTTTAGAAAGATTACTTGTTTCATTAAATAATATAATTACGGAGAATAAAAAGTATGCTATTAGTTTAGGTACTAATAATACGAAAATTGGCTTAATGATTAATAATTGTTATTTAGATGTTGTTGATAAATTAGATTCTATGAAAAATGTTACTACGATATTTAAAATAAAAAAGAATGGTGATAATTGTTTATTTGGTAGAGTTAGCGAGTTAGTAATAAAAGGTAAGAATATTGTTTTTGCTAATTTAGATGCTAGTTATAATAAAGATAAAGATAATGAAGTTGAATATTTTAGTAATGGAAAAAGGATATTTGAAAATATTTTGTGCGATGAAAAAAATTCAATTGGAAGAATGATTGTGGCTTCGGTATCAATAAATATGAGTAGACTTGGTAATAGAAATAGTGATAAAACAAAAAGTGAATTTTATTTAGAGTTAGATGAAATGTTAGAACTTACTAAGAATATTTTAATAATGATATTTGAAACAATAGGTAATAAATCTAAGGAAAATTATCAAGTGATATTTAATAATAATATTTTAGATGATGATAAGTTAGAAAGTGGCCAAAAAATTAGAAAAGTAATTAAAAAAGGGGTTTTAAATATTGAATTAGCATCTTTAAGTGAATGTGCTATGTGCTTGGAAAAAGACAAAGAAAAACAAAAAAAATTGGTTAAAGAAATAATTGATTATGTAAATGGACAAGCAAAGAAATATAGTATAGAAAATAAACTTAATTTTGTTGTGAGTGAAACTAGTAAGGAAAGGCCTTTAAAGAAATTAATTGCTTTTGATAAAGCTATATATGGAATAAAAAAAGATGTTACTGATAAAAATTGTTATTTGAGAATAGATAGTATGTTTAATTTTAAGGAAAATATTAAAAATGATTTTAAATATATAGGTGAATATCAAAAGAGTTTTAGTGGGGGCAATTTAGTTAATGTTTATTTGCCTAAAAACATTACTGTCAAAAAATTTAATGAGTTATTAGAGTTAATGATAGAATGTAATGTTGGTTTTATGAGGTTTAGTATGAGGAAGTAGGTGTAGTATGACTATTAATGGAATGCAAAAATTAACTTTATTAGATTATCCAGGAAATGTGGCTTGTTTGATATTTACTCAAGGGTGTAATTTTAGATGTCCTTTTTGTCACAACAGCGGGTTACTTGATATGAATAATAATTGTGAGAAAATAGATGAAAAAGAGGTATTTAAATATTTAGAAAAAAGAAGAGGTTTACTTGATGGAGTGTGTATCAGTGGAGGTGAACCATTGCTTCAAAAGGATATTGTAGATTTTATTAGAAAAGTAAAAGATTTAGGATATAAAGTTAAACTTGATACTAATGGTAGTAGTCCAAAAAAACTAAAACAGTTGATAGAAGATGGTTTAATTGATTATGTAGCGATGGATATTAAAAATGATTTTTTAAATTATGATAAAACAGCAGGCATGTGTACAAATATTGATAATATAAAGAAGAGTATTGAAATAATAGAGAATTCTAATATTGAATATGAATTTAGAACCACTATTGTTAAACAATTTCATGATGTGGGAAAGTTAGAAAAAATTATTCAATATATTGGACCAAATGCTAGATATTATATACAGAATTATCAGGACTGTAGTTCGGTATTACAAAGAGGATTAAATGGTTTTGATAACGAGGAGTTACTTAATATAAAAAACACTTTAGGTGTTAAGTACCCTAATTTAGTAGTTAGAGGGGTATGATAGTTATAAGAAGTTGTTATTAAGATATTTTGAATAATTTATACAGATTAATAAAAGGAAGGGAGAATATAATTATGTATAAAGTAAGAAAAAGAGAAGGAAAAATCGTGCCTTTTGATATAAAGAAAATTACTGAGGCAATTATAAAGGCTTTTGAAGCTGAAGATAAAAAATATGATGAAGGAATAGTGGACTTTTTAGCTCTAAAAGTTACAGCAGATTTTGAATCTAAGGTAAAAGATAATATTATTTGTGTAGAAGATATTCAAGATAGTGTTGAGTCTGTTTTGATTAAGGCTGGTTATGCAGAGGTAGCTAAGGCTTATATCTTATATCGTCGTTTACACGATAAGATGCGCAACATGAAGTCAACAATTTTAGATTATAAGGACGTAGTTAATAGTTATGTTAATGTAACTGACTGGCGTGTTAAAGAAAATTCTACAGTTACTTATTCTGTGGGTGGATTAATTTTAAGTAATTCAGGAGCAATTACTGCGAATTATTGGTTAAGTGAAGTATATGATGATGAAATTGCAGAGGCACATCGTAATTGCGATATTCATTTACATGATTTATCAATGTTAACTGGTTATTGTGCAGGGTGGAGTTTAAAACAATTAATTCAAGAAGGATTAGGAGGTGTACCTGGTAAGATTACTTCTTCTCCAGCAAAACATTTATCAACATTATGTAATCAAATGGTAAATTTCTTAGGTATCATGCAGAATGAATGGGCTGGAGCACAAGCGTTTTCTTCGTTTGATACATATTTAGCTCCATTTGTAAAAATTGATAATTTGACATATCAACAAACAAAGCAATGTATTCAATCATTTGTGTATGGAGTTAATACACCAAGTAGATGGGGAACACAGGCACCGTTTACTAATATTACTTTAGACTGGGTAGTTCCTAATGATTTAGCTGAGTTAAACTGTCTGATTGGTGGCAAAGAAGTTGATTTTAAATATAAAGACTGTCAAAAAGAAATGAATATGGTTAATAAAGCATTTATTGAAATTATGATAGAAGGAGATGCTAATGGAAGAGGCTTTCAATACCCAATACCAACATATTCAATTACAAAGAATTTCGACTGGAGCGAAAATGAAAATAATAAGTTATTATTTGAAATGACTGCAAAATATGGTACACCTTATTTTTCAAACTATATTAATAGTGATATGGAACCTAGTGATGTACGTAGTATGTGTTGTCGATTAAGACTTGATTTGAGAGAATTAAGAAAGAAATCAGGTGGCTATTTTGGAAGTGGAGAGTCTACTGGCTCTATTGGTGTTGTTACAATTAATATGCCAAGAATTGCTTATTTAGCTAAGGATGAAAAAGATTTCTATGAGAGATTAGAAAAAATGATGAATATTGCCGCAAGGAGTTTAAAAATAAAGAGAAATGTAATTTCTAAATTGCTAAATGAAGGTTTATATCCATATACTAAGAGATATTTAGGAACATTTAATAATCATTTTTCGACAATTGGTCTTGTGGGTATGAATGAGGCTTGTTTAAATGCTAATTGGATAAGAAAAGATTTAACTAATGAAGATGCTCAAGCATTTACTAAAAATGTTCTAAACTTCATGAGGGAAAAATTAGCTGATTATCAAGAAGAGTATGGTGATTTATATAATCTTGAAGCGACTCCTGCTGAATCAACAACATATCGTTTAGCAAAGAATGATAAGAGTAAATATCCTGATATTATTACAGCGGCTTCTTGTGATGAAACACCATATTATACAAATAGTTCACATTTGCCAGTTGGATTTACTAGTGATATTTTTGAGGCTTTAGATATTCAAGATGAACTTCAAACATTATATACTTCAGGTACTGTTTTTCATGCATTTCTTGGAGAGAGATTGAGTGATTGGAAGGCTGCAGCAAACTTAGTTAGAAAAATTGCTGAACATTATCGTTTGCCATATTATACAATTTCTCCGACTTATTCAGTATGCAAAAATCATGGTTATATTACAGGAGAAGTTACTAAGTGTCCTAAATGTGGTGAAGAAACTGAAGTATATAGTAGAATAACAGGTTATTATCGTCCAGTTAAGAATTGGAATGATGGTAAGGCTCAAGAATATAAAAAGAGAAAATTATATGATGTTAAAAATTCTAAATTAAAAGAAGAACAATGTGAGGATGAGGTATTATTATTTGGTACTAAGACTTGTCCTAATTGTAAAATGGCAAAAACCTTACTTGAAAAGGCAAAGGTTGAGTATAAATTTATTGATGCTGAAGAGAATGTTGATATGACTAAGAAATATAATGTTAAACAAGCTCCTACTTTAGTAGTTATTCATGGTAAAGAAGTTAATAATATTGTGAATTTATCAAATATTAAGAAGCACATTGAGGAATTTAAAATTTAGGTGTAGTATGTACGATATTATAATAATTGGTTGCGGTCCAGCGGGAATGACTGCTGGAATATATGCTGCACGTGCAAATAGAAAGGTTTTAATAATTGAGAAGGAAACTATTGGGGGACAAATTTCGTCTTCCCCTTTAGTTGAAAATTATCCTGGTTATAAAGAAATAAGTGGAAGTGAACTTGCTAATAATATGTTTGAGCAAGTAACTGCTTTAGGTGTTAATGTTGAACTAGATGAGGTTAAAAAGATAGAACATGGTAAAATTAAAAAGATTATTACTTTGGATAATGTGTATGAGGCTAAAGCGGTAATTATTGCTACAGGATCTAGGTATAAATTATTGGGACTTAAAAATGAAGAGAATTTAATTGGTAATGGTATTCATTTTTGTGTTGCTTGTGATGGGGCATTTTTTAAAGATAAAACAGTTGCCGTGATTGGTGGTGGTAATAGTGCAGTTATTAATGCTATTACTCTTAGTGATATATGTAAAAAGGTATATGTTATACAGATTATTGATAAGTTAACGGCAGAGAGTACTTTAGTAGAAAAACTGAAAGAAAAAGAAAATGTGGAAATAATACTGAATGCTAAAGTAACTGAATTAATTGGTGAAGATAATTTGCAAGCGATAAAGGTGAATGTTTTGGATGACGTTAAGGAAATAAGATTAGATGGAATGTTTATATCTATCGGTTTAACACCTCAAAGTGATTTTGTTAAAGAATTATTACCAATCAATAAATATGGTTATATTGAATCAAATAATTGTGTAACAGAAAAAGATGGTATTTTTGTAGCAGGTGATTGTCGTGATAAACAAATCAGGCAACTTACCGTTGCCACTAGTGATGGGACAACGGCTGCATTAAATGCTATAGAGTATTTAAATAAATAAGGAATTAAAGTAATTTAATTTCTTTTTTTTAGTATAATTTAATATGGAAAATATAGAAGAAGAAATAAGAAGATTAAATTTTGAGGATTTATTATTAATAGTTTTTATAATTTTAAGTACATTAAATATGTTTGGTAATCAAAATGAAAAAATCTATGTTCAAACTAAAGATAATGTGTATAAAAATAGAGCAAACAGAATATTTGAATTTACTATTATTGTTACTTTGATAATATATTTATATTTTTTTAAGAGAAATTATGATTCATATAAGGACGTTAGTGATGATAAAAAAAGTTTATATCAGGTAAAGGTTTTTGGTAGTTTGCTTTTAATTGTGGGGACTATTTGTTTATTTTATTTTCAAAAAAAGCAAACCTCGTTTATTGGTTCACCTTCTTTGTAATTAATTAAATTTTTCTTTAATTAATGCAATTAAATCTTTGGCAGAGTTTTTATTAATATATTTCTTTTGTTTGTTAATTAATTTATTTTGTAGATCTTTATCTATTAGTAATTTTTTAGTGTTTTTAATTATTGCTTCATTTGTATTACATTTTATACTCATTTTTCTTTTTTGAAAGAAATTAGTGTTATATGTTTCGATGCCTGGTATTGGGAAAATATGTAAAAGTGGTTTAGATATTGAAGCAATTTCAGTTGAAGATAAACCACCTGGTTTTGACATAACAATATCAGCAGTATAAATAAGATCATTTATGTTTTTTACAAAACCTAGGGTAATTAATTTATCATTTTTAATACTGTTTAATTCGTTATAAAGTTTGGTGTTAGAGCCACATACTACAATTAGTTTAATATTTTCTTCTTTTAAGAGTGGAGTGATTATTTCATTAATATTGCCAAATCCCATACTACCTAACATAATTAAGATAACTTGTTCATTTTTTATGTTGAATTCATTTTTGATATTTTTGGCATTTTCAATAAAACGTGATGAAACTGGAATGCCCGAAGGAATTAAAATTTCTTTTGATATGCCTTTTGCCATGAATGCTTTTTCTAAGCCTTTTTGCATGATTAGGTAATTTGGTTTAGTTTCTTCCAGAAAAGGACATGGTTCGTAATCGGTGGCAATGGTAATAAAGTTTATCTTTTTATAGTTATCATCTTTATTAATAGCGGTGAGGGTTAATGCGGGGAATAAGTGTGTGGCAATTACTAAAGTAAAATTGTTGTCTACAATATATTTGAATAAAGTTTTTTTGTGTATTTTATTAACTAGGTAAACAGGACTTTTTATTTTTGTTTTGCTATATAGTTCTCCTAATTTATAAAAATTAGAAAACATTTTGCCATTGTGGGTTAGTGTTTTTAAGTATATTTTAGAAGACATATCTTTTGCTTTTGTATTAACTATATCAAAAAAGTCTTTGAATTCGCATTCAATATTATTGTCTTTTAATTCTTCTTCAATATATCTAGCACATGAATTGTGTCCTCCACCTGTGCTACATGATAAGATTAATACTTTCATTCTTTACCCTCTTTCATATAATATTGTATCATTTTCTTGTGTTTATATAAAGTTTTTGTTGTAAATTTTCAAAAATTATTTATATATTTGACATCATATTAATATCTTATATTAGGGAGGTATATATGAATGATTATCAAAATATATTAAAAAAAATTGAAGAATTTAAATGTCGTCCAGTTTGTTGTTTTGGACCAACAGGACCGAGGGGATTACCTGGATTGATTGGGCCGACAGGGCCACAGGGGGTTCCTGGATTAGATGGTGCAACGGGGCCAACAGGACCAGAAGGAACAGTACCGCTTAGATCAGCTTATTTAGTAACTTTTAATGGTGGTCAGAGTATTGAAGTTCTTGAGAACAATAAATTACCATTTACTAGAAAAGAATTAGATTTAACTAATTTAGTAACTTTGAAAGATGATAATTCTTTACAATTTAATATTGAAGGTTATTATAAAATAACTTTTGTTATTTCTGCTTATGTTCCAAAAGCTGGTGCTACATTTAATCCTAAAACTGATTTTGTATCGGTAGGATTTAGATTGGCTGATACAGATAATATTTATATTGGGGCAAGTAAATGGATAAATAATGAAACCGCTACTCAAATCGTGGGACATGGTATTATTGCCGTAGAAAATACATCTAATTTATATGAGTTGATTAATTTAAGTAATAGAACGATTTATTTAAATTCACCTGATATAAAGGATATTGGTTCAGAGTCTTATTTTACCAATTGTTTCATAACGGTAGTAATTGATTATTTAGGGAGGCAGGGTTTTTAATCGTGGGAAAATATAAGGTTGTTGTTTATGCGATTTCTAAAAATGAAGAGAAGTTTGTAGATAGATGGTATGATTCTATGAAGGAAGCGGATAGTATATATGTGTTAGATACTGGGTCTAAAGATGCTACCGTGGATAAGTTGAAAGGACATGGTGTTAATGTAGTTTCGAAAGATATTAGTCCTTGGAGGTTTGATGTGGCTCGCAACTGTTCTATAGAAATGATTCCTGATTTATATGATATTTATGTTTGTACTGATTTAGATGAAATTTTGGAAAAGGGATGGCGTGAGAAATTAGAAAATAGTTGGCATGATGGTGTTACTAGGGCAAGATATACATATAATTGGCAACTTGATAAGAATGATAAACCACTCGTTAGTTTTTATACAGAAAAAATACATATTAGAAGTGGTTATAAATGGATACATCCAGTACATGAGGTTTTAAGTTATTCTGGTAATGAGAATGTTATAACAATTGAGGATATTGTTTTAAATCATTATCCAGATATTTTTAAGGAAAGAACAAGTTATTTACCTTTATTAGAGTTGTCCGTGAAGGAAGATCCATATGATGATAGGAATATGCACTATTTGGGTAGGGAGTATATGTATCATAGTAAATGGAATGAATGTATTGATACTTTAATTAAGCATTTGTCCTTGCCTAAGGCTTTATGGAAGGATGAAAGATGTGCTTCGATGCGTTATATTTCTAGAGCATATAAGGCATTGGGGAGAATTAATGAGGCTAGAATGTGGCTTAAACTAGCAATAGAGGAAGCACCTTATTTGAGAGATCCTTGGGTGGAACTTGGAATGTTAGAATATGAAGAGGATAATTATGTAATGGCTATATATTATATAGAGGAAGCTTTAAAGATAAGAAGTCATGCAAAAACATATATAAATGAGAAGTTCAGTTGGAATGAAGTACCATATGATATACTGTCTATATGTTATTATAATATTTATAATTATGATAAGGCTTTAGAGAATGTAAATAAAGCGATTACTTTTAGTGATGAAGAGCGATTGATTAGGAATAAGGAGTTAATTGAGAAAGCAATTAGTGAAGATAAAGAATAATATAAAAAAATTAATGAATAGATTTTGTAAGTAAAAAAGAAGATATTTTTGCTGTTTATCTTCTTTTTTCTATACTCATATTATCATAAAATTATTGAAAATTCAGGTCTTGAATTTTTTTCGAGATTATTGTATTAAATATCACGAGGGATAATTATGAAATTGAATAGGATTACTAAGAATTGTGATTTAACTTTAAGAAAACAAGAGATTTTAAGCTTGATTGATAGGCGTGATATGATACTTTCTAGTATTGGGAGAGTTGAGGTAGGAGTTTGCAATTTAAAGGAATCAATTAAGAAAAATTTATATGGTTGATATGGTGGATGTATTTAAAATTATAGATGAGAAACTAGATGTTAATAACTATTTAGAATCATTTTTGAATTTGGGATTAAAATATGATGTGATTTTATAAGTGGAATACAAGTATATAATTTTTAAATTGTATAAGTTGTTAGAACAAAGAATTAAAAAATATACTGGTGGTTTAAGAAGTAGTGTTTCTATATATACAGCTGAAAATATTAATCAATCTAATATGTGGATAATTGCTTCATATTTAAGGAAATTGTCTGTACAAGAGGCTTATCAGGTTGTATTGCAGGAAGATATTTTTTTTGTATTTGATAGGGGGGCTCTTGAACTTAAGAATAATTATAAAAAAACTAGATTTTTTTATTGTGCTGTATTTGTTAATAATATTATTAAAACCGATAATTATTTTTATAATAGCACTTTGAAAGAGGGAATTAAGAGTTTTTTTAGTAATTACAATATTAGTTATGATGCTATGAATCTGGTTGTTACGATTGATTATACCCCTTTAATGAGGAGACCTGATTTATGTGGTGTTTTATTTGTTAGTGAATATTTGCGATGGATAAATTATGAAAATGTATTTTGTCAAAAGTTTGCTAATCAAAAAATATGTTCTTTGTGGAGGCGTGTTTATTTGAATTATGAGGAAATGCCAATTAATATTTGTGAGATAGTTTTAATATATATAGTTATTTTAGAATTTTTGGGTAAAAATATATTTCAATTTAATGAAGATGACATTCATGTTGGTATGTTATATAAAGGATATAATAGCGATAAGGAGACATTTTATGATATGTTGATTGTTTCTTATAATAATTCTATTAATAGGTTGAATTTAAATAAAGATGTACAAAGTTATTTTAGTAGATGTGAAGCTACAGTGTTAAATATAATTATTAAGGCTTTTCAACATCAAACTGTGGAAATATTATTAGGGATAGTTAGTAAATAATATGAGTAGTAAGGGTATGGTTTGTTTTTTAAGAAAAAATTAAGGTTTAATTGATAAGAGTATGTTATAATATAGATATATTTGATTATTTTTTATTTTGGTTTGGAAGGTGATGCTGTGGCTAATATTCTTATTGTTGATGATGAAAAGGAAATCGCGGATTTGGTTTCGATATATTTAGGTAATGAAGATTTTAATGTTTATAAATATTATTCTAGCAATGATGTTTTGAGAGATTTGAATAAGATGGATATTGATTTAGCTATTTTAGATGTTATGATGCCTGAGATAGATGGTTTTGAGTTATGTCATAGAATTAGAGAAAAGTATACGTTTCCTATAATATTTGCAACGGCTAAAGTGGAAGATATGGATAAGATTACAGGTCTTACTATTGGTGCAGATGATTATGTTACTAAGCCATTTCAACCTTTGGAATTGGTAGCTAGGGTAAAGGCTCAGTTGCGAAGGTATCAAAAATATAATAACAATAAAAAAGAAGAGAATGTTATTGATTTTCGTGGTATATTAATTAATAATGATACTCATGAATTTTACTTTAATGAGAGATTGGTAGAATTAACCAAAACTGAATTTTCTATCTTGTGGTTGCTTTGTGAGAATAGAGGGAATGTTGTTAAAAGCGATGAATTATTTATGAATGTATGGAAAGAAAAGTATTATGAAAGGGATAATAATACAATTATGGTTCATATTAGGCATTTAAGAGAGAAAATGAATGATAGTGGTAGAAATCCAAAGTACATTAAGACAATATATGGAGTGGGGTATAAAATTGAAAAATAATTTATTTAGAAAAACTTTTATTAATTTTATAATTAAATCGATCGTGGCAGGTGTTGTGATATTACTTGGTACTTTGACGTTGATATATATTACTTCACAATTTAATTTTCATTGGCTTTATGATATTGCACCATCACTTTATTATTTGCTTTCAAGATTTGCTAACTATATTTTTCGTGGAGAGTTGATTATATTATTAATGTTTATTGTTTGGTTAGTGTATGTTATATTAAGCTTATATAGAATGATTAAGAAGATTTTTTCTTATATTAATGCTATTGTTGAATCTTCTAATAATTGGTTTACTAAAGATACGGATTATATTACTTTACCAGATGAACTTAGTGATTTGGAGAAAAAATTGAATTATTTAAAAAGAGAGTCGCTTACCAATGAAAAATTGGCTAGGGAAAATGAACAAAAAAAAGATGAATTAATTGTATATTTAGCTCACGATATTAAAACACCTTTGACTTCAATGATTGGGTATTTATCAATATTAAACGAAATGGATGATATGCCGAAGAAACAGCAAGAAAAATATATTAAAATTGCTTTAGATAAGTCTTATCGATTGGAGGAATTGATTAATGAGTTGTTTGATGTAGCACGGTTTAACTCAGAAAAAATTATTTTGGAGAAAGAAAAACTTAATTTGAATTTGATGCTTGCCCAAATAATTGATGATTTTTATCCAACGTTGAGTGAATTGAACAAAAAAATTGAGTTAAATAATGAACAACAAATAATGCTTGTGGCTGATCCGGATAAGTTAGGAAGGGTTTTTAATAATCTTATTAAAAATGCTATTAATTATAGTGCGGAAAATAGTAATATTAGGATTAATGTTAGGAAAAATGAGTATAATATTATTGTGGATATAATTAATGAGGGGAGACAAATTCCTAAGGAAAAACTTGACCAAATATTTGAAAAATTTTATAGATTAGATTCTTCTAGGATTAGTAAGACTGGTGGAAGTGGTTTGGGTCTTGCTATTGCTAAGGATATCGTTCAACTTCATGGAGGTCAAATAAAAGCAATAAGCAGTGAAAAGGAGACTTTGTTTAGGGTTGAATTGCCTTTAGGTGAATAAGACTTTTGTGTGATTTTGATGGGATTTATAAAAAAGTGAAGAAAAAATATAAAAAGTATAAAAAAATGGTTGACAATTATTGTATATTTGATATAATTTTAATTGTCTACCGATTTTTGCGGATGTAGTTTAATGGTA